>NZ_LBHW02000008.1:0-203371 GCF_001005835.2 Achromobacter sp. LC458 | reverse complement strand
TTGTCGTCGATGATTTTCTTGATCATGGCGTCGACGTCGTCGTGCGCGGGTTCGAAGGCGCGCGTGGACCAGGCGGGCTCATTGCGCACGGCTTGCGTCAGCGCTTCGCCGTCTTGTTGGCCGACGTCCACTTCCACGTCCATCGACAGGCCGACGCGCAACGGGTGCGTCTTCAGGTCTTCGGGGTCGAGCAGGATGCGCACGGGCACGCGCTGCACGACCTTGATCCAGTTGCCCGTGGCGTTCTGCGCGGGCAAGAGCGCGAAGGCGCTGCCGGTGCCGGCATCCAGGCCGGCGACCTTGCCGTGATAAACGACCGAGCTGCCGTAAAGGTCGGCCACCATCTTGACCGGCTGGCCGATGCGCATCTTGCGCAGCTGGCCTTCCTTGAAGTTGGCTTCCACCCAGACCTGGTCCAGCGGCACCACGGTCATCAGCGCGGTGCCCGGGGCCACGCGCTGGCCCACTTGCGCGCTGCGGCGGGCAATGACGCCACCCACCGGCGCGGGCAGCACCGTACGCGACTGGGCCAGCCACGCGTTGCGCAAGCCCGCGGCGGCTTGCAGCACGTCGGGGTGATTGGCAACGGTCGTGCCTTGCGTCAGCGCCTGGTTGGTGGCCAGCTTGGCGCGCGATGCGGCCAGCGCGGCGCGGGCCTGTGCCAGACCGGACTGCGCCGACTTCAGCGCGGCTTCGGCGTGCAGGATTTCTTCACCGCTGACGCCGCCCGACTTGGCCAGTTGCTGGCGGCGGGTGACGTCGCTTTGCGCGCGGGTCAGCTCGGCCTGGGCGCGCAGGATGTCGGCATTGCGCAGATCGACGTCGGCGGCCAGCGCATCGTTCTGCACGTAGTAGGTGCGAACCTGGCGCACCATCTGCGCCAGCTTGGCCTGCGCCTGTTGCAGGGCCACGTCGGTGTCGGCCGGGTCCAGGCGCACCAGCGGCTGGCCGGCGGCGACGGTTTCGGTATCGTCGGCCTCGATGGCGATCACGGTGCCCGGCACTTGCGGCGTAATCTGCACCAGGTTGCCGTGCACGTAGGCGTCGTCGGTGCTTTCAAAGTGGGCGCCAAACAGGAACCACCAGATGGCGTAGGCGATGGCGATAAGAATGAAGACGCCGGAGGCCAGCAGCAAGAGGCGTTTGCGGGCGGGATTGGCGGTGGGGGTGGCAGCGTTCATGACGTCTGAATCCGAGGATCGTTCAATGAATGGGGTTCGTGGCCGGGGCGGCCTGCGCGGCTTGCGCGGTGTCCGTGGGGACGGGCGGGGTGTAGCCGCCGCCCAGCGCATTGGCAAGATTGGCGTCAAGCTGGTAGGCGCGGATACGCAGATCGGTATCCATGCGCGCCTGCGTCAGCACGCCGGTTTGCGCGATCAGCACGGTGATGTAGTTGCCCAGCCCCGCCTTGTAGCGGTTAACGGCCAGGTCGTACGCGGCCTCGATGGCCTCGCGGGCCTGGCGCTGTTGGGTGCGTTCCTGTTCCAGCAGGCGCAGCCCGTCCAGCGCGTCGGCCACTTGATGCACGGCGTCCAGCACGGCCTGGTTGTAGTCGGACACGGCAAGGTCCGCGTCGGCGCGGCGGCCGGCCAGGTTGGCGTTCAATTCGCCACCGTGGAAGATCGGCAACGTGACGGCCGGGCCGAAGCCGGCAGTGCGGGCGGCAGCGCCAAGCAGGTTGCCCGTGCCCAATGCCTGGAAGCCGGCGAATGCCGTCAAGTTGACGTTGGGATAGAACTCGGCCTTGGCGGTATCGATGGCGCTGCGCGCGGCTTCGGCGCGCCAGCGCGAGGCCACGACGTCGGGCCGGTGGCCCAGCAGGTCCAGCGGGATGGCGGTGGGCACGACGCCCGCGGGGGCGGTCAGGTCCACCGCAACTAGCGACTGCCCGCGCTGCGGGCCCGCGCCGGCCAGCGCCGCAACCTGGTTGCGCAGCTGCGCCAGCGTGGTTTCCGTCTGGGTCAGTTCGACCTTGCCGGCTGCCAACGAGGACTCAGCCTGTTTCACTTCCACCTGCGTGTCCAGCCCGGCGCTATAACGGCCCTGGGTCAGGGACAAGACGTCAGCGCGCTGCGCGATCACGCGCTTGAGCACGTCGCGTTGGGCAAAGGCGTTTTGCAGATTCAGGTAGGCGCGCACGGTGGCGCTGGCGAGCATGTTGCGCGCGGCCTGGGCGTCGGCGGTGGCGGCTTCGCGCTCGGACACGGCCGACTTCAGGCGCGAACGGTTCTTGCCCCAGAAATCCAGTTCATAACTGAAATCGAGCGCCAGCCGGTTGTCGCTGACGACGGTGCCGCCCAGCGGGGCCGGGTAGATGTAGTCGGCCGACAGGTGTTCGCGATTCAGGGAGTAGTTGGCGTCCACGCGGGGCATCAGCGGGGCGCGGGCAGAGCTGACGGCGGCGTTGGCCTTGGCCAGTCGCGCTTGGGCAGCGCTCATTGAGGGGCTGTTGGCCAGCGCTTCGTCCATCAGGGCGTTGAGCTGGCGGTCGCCGTAGCGTTGCCACCATTGCGTGTTGGGCCAGGCCGTGTCGTGAGCCGTCAGCCCCAGTTTGGCCGCATCCAGCGCTACAACGGGTTCGGGCCCGGGTTCCATCAGTGCGCAGCCGCTAAGTGCCAGCACCAATACGGTAGAAAGAAGGCGTTTCATCCTGACTGTTTGCTGAAAGTGATTGATTAATCTGTATTTGCCTAGGCAAACATTATGCCAAATAAAAACCCCGGTTCCGGGGCCAAGCAATGGGGGACTGGCGGCGTCACCGTTCCGGCGCCGTGCCCGAGGCCGAGCCGTTGGCGATCATGCGACGCAGGAAATGCATCAGCTGCGTTACTTCATCGGCCGAAAAACCGCGCAGGTGATGATTGAGCGAACGGGCGATGTTGGGCGCGATTTCGCGGGCCTTGGCTTCGCCCAGTTCCGTCAATTCAATCTTCACGACACGGCGGTCCTGCTGGCTGCGGTTACGCCGCAGCAGGCCTTTTGCCTCTAAGCGGTCAAGCGCGCGGGTCATGGCGCCGGTGTCCATGTCGTTCAGGCGGGCCAGTTCGGCCGGGGTGTCGGCGCGCCCCAGAAAGACCATGGCCAGCGGACGCCATTGCATCGCGGTCAGGTCAAGCGGGGCCATTTCCTGGTCCAGCATTCGGGTCAGCGAGTGATAGACCAGCTTGATGAGGTAGCCGGCGTTCTCTTCCCCCATGCAGCGGTGATCGCTGCGGTAATGGACGGGGGAATCGGCGGCGGGCGGGGCAGTTTCGGCATTCATGGGCCGAATTTTACTGCCTAGTCAGTTATTGTCAAGGCTGTGAATTCGCCGCGTTATGGGCCTCGGGCGCGCCCTTGCGCAGGCCCGACCAGACGATTGCGGCGACGATCAGGGCCGCGCCCGCCATCATGCGCGGCGTGGGTTCCTGGCTGAACAGCGCCCATGCAAAGGCAATGGCATAGACCGGTTCCAGCGCAATCACCAGCCCGGCCGTGCGTGCGTTAAGCCGCGTCAGGCTGGAGACAAACAGGTAGTGCGACAGCCCCGTGCAGAACACGCCCAGCAAGGCCAGCCAGAACCAGTCCACCGCCGGCAGCGCCGGCAGCTGGCCCACCGCAAACGGCACCATCACCAACGCCACGACGACGTTTTGCCAGCAGGCCACCTGCATCGGGTCCATGCCGGACGCAGAGCGGCGGTTGCTCAGGGCAAGCAGTGCAAACGTCAGGCCGGACAACAAGCCCCAGGCCAGGCCGATGGTGCCCTGGTCCGCCAGGTCGAAAGACGGGGTGACCAGGATGAGCCCGGCCGTGACCAGACCCAGCAACATCCATTCGCCGGCGCGGATGCGTTCGCGAAAGAGCAGGCCTTCGAATAGCGTGATGAAGGCCGGGAAGCTGGCGAAGCCCAGCGTGGCAATGGCGATGCCCCCAACCTTGACCGAAATGAAGAACGTGACCCAGTGCGCGGCCAGCAGCGCGCCGGCCAGCACCAGCACGAATAGTTGCGCGGGCGTCAGCACACCCAGCAGCGGCTTGCCGCGCAGCCGGGCAAAGACCCCCAGCGAAATCACCGCGAAGAGGGCGCGGCCCAGCGTGATGACGGCGGCGCCGGCTTGTATCAACTCCCCGAAAACGCCGGTCAGGCCGAAAAGCACGGCGGCAATATGGATATTCGTTAGAGCGCGTTGTCGGGTCATGCCTGGGGTGTCGATGCCAAAAAGCGATGTTGGGGCGTGCAAATCGGCTTGCACTGAATCTAAAATCATCGCATGAATCGTATTGCCAAGCTTTTGCCGCTTTATAGCCCGTCCGGTCGCGTGGCCGGAATCCTCATGGCGATGCTTGGCGCGGTGCTGTTTTCCGCGAAGGCGATTGTCGTCAAGTTCACCTATCGCTATGGGATTGACGCCGTTACGTTGATCGCCTTTCGCATGCTGTTCGCGATGCCGTTCTTCGCGGCGGTGGCCTGGTACCAGTCGCGCCGCGCCGCGCGGGGCGAGATCGTCGTCATGACTCCGAAGGAGCGCGTGCAGGTCATCGTGCTGGGGCTGCTGGGCTATTACCTGTCCAGTTTCCTGGATTTTCTGGGGCTGCGCTATATCACCGCCAGCCTTGAACGCTTGATCCTGTTTCTGTCGCCATCGCTGGTGGTGCTGCTGTCCGCGTTCTGGTTCAAGCGCCCCATCGAGCGCCGGCAGTGGCTGGCCATGGTGCTGTCTTATACGGGCGTGGTGCTGGTGTTTGCCCACGACCTGTCCTTCGGTGCCGGCAACGAGGTGCTGTTAGGGTCTTTGTTCGTTTTTGGCTCGGCGGCAAGCTATTCTGTGTACCTGATTTGTTCGGGCGAACTGATCAAGCGGGTCGGGCCGACGCGCCTGGTGGCCTACGCCATGCTGGTGTCGTGCATCGCCTGCATCATCCAGTTTTTTGTGATCCACCCGCCGTCAATGTTGATCCAGCCGGCGGGTGTGTATGGATATTCCGTTATTCACGCCACCTTGAACACGGTGGTGCCGGTGTTCATGCTGATGTGGGCGGTATCGCTGATCGGCGCGCCGACGGCCTCGTTGCTGGGCATGATGGGGCCGGTGTCGGTGCTGTTCCTGGCGTCGTGGTTCCTGGACGAGCCCATCACGGTATGGCAGATGGCGGGCACGGCCTTGGTGTTGACCGGCGTATTCGCATTGATGGGCGGCGGCGCCGGCAAAGCGGCACCGGTCGCCCCGCGCGAGGCCCCGCTGCCGCCGCGTTGAAATCTGGTTTTCTTGGTTTATTCGCATCACTTTCATTTAAAGGAGGCCAGCATGGCCAGCAATCTCGTCAAGGCAATTCGTATCGAGCAACACGGTGGTCCCGAAGTCCTGAAGCTGGTTGACGTGGAAGTGCCGGCGCCGGCCGCCAATGAAGTCACGATCGAACAGCACGCCGCTGGCCTGAACTTCATCGACATTTATTTCCGCACGGGCCTGTACCCCCATCCGTTGCCGCATGGCCTGGGCTTTGAAGCCGCCGGCGTGGTTACTGCCGTGGGCGCTGACGTCAAGCACCTGAAAAAGGGCGACCGCGTCGCGTACGGCCAAAGCCCCATCGGCGCGTACGCGCAGGCGCGCAATGTGCCCGCCAACCAGGTCGTGAAGGTGCCCAAGGGCATCGGCTTTGACGAGGCCGCCGCGCTGATGCTCAAGGGCTTGACGGTGCAATACCTGTTCCGCCAGACCTATCGCCTGCAAGGCGGTGAAACCATTCTGTTCCACGCGGCTGCTGGCGGCGTGGGCCTGATCGCCTGCCAATGGGCCAAGGCCCTGGGCGTGAAGCTGATCGGCACCGTGTCCAGCCCGGAAAAGGCCGAACTGGCCCGCGCCAACGGCGCCTGGGAAACCATCGACTACTCGCGCGAAAACGTCGCCGAGCGCGTGCTGGAATTGACCAAGGGCAAGAAAGTGCCGGTCGTTTACGACGGCGTGGGCAAGGACACCTGGGAAACCTCGTTGGACTGCATCGAGCCGCGCGGCCTGATGGTCAGCTTTGGCAACGCGTCCGGTCCTGTCGCCGGCGTCAACCTGGCCGTGCTGAACCAAAAGGGCAGCCTGTACGTGACGCGTCCGTCGCTGGGCGTGCATGTGAACACGCTGGAAAAGCTGCAAGCTGCCTCGGAAGAAGTGTTTGACCTGGTCTTGAAGAAGAAGATCAAGGTGCGCATCGACCAGCGCTATTCGCTGGAGCAAGCGGGCGAAGCGCAGACCGCGCTGGCCTCGCGCAAGACCACCGGCGCCACCGTGCTGATGCTGGACTGATCCGCCAGAATCGGCTGCCGGCCCTCGGGCCGGATCATGCCGTAGCCGGCTGAACCAGGGCCGGGCAAGACGCGCAATGCGCGGCTTGCCCGGCCCTTTTTGCTGCCGCGCGCCGTGCGCAGAATGACAAATCCCCATGCACGGCCCGACAAGCCTGCGCGCAATGCCGTTGCTATCCTGGCTCCACACTTTTTGTTGGAGCGTTCAGATGTCTTCAGCACGCAGCAGCGCCACCGACACCGCCGCCAGCGACCGCCCGGAACTGGCCGCCATCCGGGAATTCATGCTGATAGACGGGCAGCCGGTACACGAAGGGCAGGGCCAGCCGATCCCCGTGTACGACCCAGCCACCGGCCGCGTCATCGCCCACCAGCCCGATGCCGGACCCGCCCAGGTGGATCTGGCGGTACAAGCGGCGCGGCGCGCCTTTACCTCGGGCCCGTGGCGCGACATGCTGCCCGCCGGCCGCGAACGGCTGCTGCTGAAGCTGGCCGACCTGCTTGAACAGCACGGTACGGAACTGGCCCGTCTGGAAACGTTGAACAACGGCAAGCTGCTGGGCATTGCGCAGGGGCTGGAAGTGGGCGCGGGGGCACAGTGGCTGCGCTACATGGCCGGATGGGCCACCAAGATCACGGGCGACACACTGTCGCTGTCGATTCCGTTTCCCCCCGGCGTGCAGTACAGCGCCTACACGCTGGCGCAGCCGGTCGGGGTGGTCGGCGCCATCATTCCGTGGAATTTTCCCTTGTTGATGGCGGTGTGGAAGATCGCGCCCGCGCTGGCCACCGGCTGCACCGTTGTCCTCAAGCCCGCCGAAGAAACCCCGCTGACCGCGTTGCGGCTGGCCGAATTGGTGCTTCAGGCGGGCTTTCCACCGGGCGTCGTCAATGTCATCACTGGCCGTGGCGAGACCACCGGCGCGGCGCTGGTCGCGCATCCGGGGATCAACAAAATTGCCTTCACCGGCTCTACCGAGGTCGGCAAGCTGATCGGCCGGGCCGCCATGGACGACATGAAGCGCGTGTCGCTGGAACTGGGCGGCAAATCCCCCGTCATCGTGCTGGATGACTGCGACGTGGACCGCGCCGTGCAAGGCGCCGCCGCCGCCATCTTCTTCAACCAGGGTCAGGTATGCACGGCGGGTTCGCGCCTGTACGTGCAACGTGGCCTGTATGACAAGGTGGTGCAGGGGCTGGCCGACGTGGCCGCCGGCATGACGCTGGGGTCGGGCTTTGATCCCGCCACGCAGATCGGGCCGCTGATTTCGGCGCGCCACAAGCAGCGTGTCATGGACTACATCGGTATCGGCCGCGCCGAAGGCGGGCGGGTACTGGCCGGGGGCGTGGCAGGCGATGGCGATGGCTACTTCGTGCGTCCCACCGTGTTCGCGGATGTACCGCAACAAGCGCGCATCACCCAGGAAGAAATCTTCGGGCCCGTCGTCGTGGCGCAATCGTTCGACACGCTGGATGACGCGGTGCGTCTGGCCAACGACAGCGCGTTCGGACTGGGCGCCAGCATCTGGAGCAACGACCTGACGCGCGTGCAGCGCCTGATCCCGCAAATCGATGCGGGCACGGTGTGGGTCAACACGCACAACATGCTGGACCCCAACATGCCGTTTGGCGGGTTCAAGCAATCGGGCGTCGGCCGCGAACATGGCAGGGCGGTGATTGAGATGTATCTGGAGAAGAAGTCGGTTTGCATCGCGTACTAGCACGCAGGATGCGGGACGCTTCGCCCGACGAAACCGTGGCGATCGCGCGCAGCCACCCACTGGCGCTTGAGCTTACCCACCCGGTCAACGACGCCAACCAGATTCAAATGCAGTACATCCACGACCTCAAGGTCGAGAACGGGCCTGGGATGCACGGCGTGCAGCTGCGCTACGTCTACGCCTTCCAGGGAATCGGATCATGACACCAGGAGAATATCGATGATTGCGCTGCAAGCCAGATCACGGGCGTCGCGGGTGGGACGATGGGCGCTGTGCGCCGCCTTGGTCAGCGCCACGGGCCTAGCCTGGGCCGACCTGCCCATAGAAGAGCTGAAGGGCGGCACCCGCTTGCCCCCGGCCAACGCGCACCGGCTTTACGTCGTGGACGTGGCCTTCAACCATATGGTCGACAGCCGGATCCACGTCTACGACGGTGACACCGGCAAATTCCTCGGCCTGGTGCCCACATCGCTCAACGGCCACATGACGGTATCGGCCAACGGCCAGGACATCTACGTCATGACGTCCTATTACGAGCGGCTCAATCGCGGCAAGCGCACCGACGTCATCGAAGCGTGGGACGCCGAAACGTTGACCCCGAAGTACGAAGTGCCGATTCCGAACAAGCGGGCGCAAGCGCTGAACTATCGCAACTATCTGCGCCAGACCACGGACGGTGAACTGCTGTTGGCGCAGAACGCCACGCCGGCCACGTCAGTCACCGTGGTCGATCTGAAAACGCGTCAGTTCACCGACGAAATCACGGCGACGGCGGGGTGCTGGAGCGTCATCCCGTTGCCGTCCCGCCCGCGCAGCTTCACCACCCTCTGCGGTGATGGCGCG
Organism: Achromobacter sp. LC458; assembly: GCF_001005835.2. Taxonomy (NCBI): domain Bacteria; kingdom Pseudomonadati; phylum Pseudomonadota; class Betaproteobacteria; order Burkholderiales; family Alcaligenaceae; genus Achromobacter; species Achromobacter sp. LC458. The sequence goes on along the minus strand of NZ_LBHW02000008.1, from coordinate 194,530 downwards.
CTGCTAACCATCGACCTGGACGCCGCGGGCAAGCCCGCCGCCCAGCAGCGCAGCAAGCCGATGTTCGACGTGGAAAAAGACCCCGTCTTCACGCACACCGAGAACCTGGGCGACACCTTCTACTTCGTGTCTTTCAACGGCAACGTCTACACCGCCGATTTCAGCGGCAAGGATGTGCAATTTGGCGCGCCATGGTCTTTGCTGGATGCCACCGGCAAAGATCGCGGCTGGCGGCCCGGCGGCTACAACCTGTTGGCCGTCAACCGCGCGTTGAAGCGGCTGTACGTGGGCATGCATCCCAACGGAGCGGAAGGCACGCACAAGAATGCCGCTGCCGAGATCTGGGTCTACGACCTGGAATCCCGCAAGCGCATCGCGCGCGTGCCGGGCAAGGGCGCGGTGTCGATGTCGGTTTCGCAGGACGACCAGCCCCGCCTGTTCACCATCGACGGCAGTAACGTCAGCGTGTTCGACGCCGTGCCGACGGCGCCGGTGTTCAAGACCACCATTCAGGCCGCGGGTGAAACCGCGGTGCAGGTCGAGCCGCAACCCGTCCGGAGCACGCCATGAATGATCCCGTGCTGTTCTACGGCGCCAGCGCCGCGCTGGCATGCGTGCTGCTGTTGGGCGCGCTTGAAAAGATCAAGGACCTGACGGCGTTCACAGCGGCCGTATCCGGTTACGACCTGCTGCCGGCCGGCCTTGTGGGCGTGTTTGCACGAGCCTACGTGCTTGCCGAGATCGCGGCGGGCGCGTTGCTGCTGATCCCGGGGCGCCAGCCGCTTGGCGCCGCGCTGGCCTTGGGCGTGCTGGCCGTGGCAACCCTGGCGCTGGCGATCAACCTGGCGCGCGGGCACCGGGATATCGATTGCGGATGTTCGGGGCCGGTTGCCAAGGCGCCGGGTGCGCCGCATGGCGGCCTGACAGGGTGGCTGGTGCTGCGCAACGGCGCGCTGGCGCTATGGACGCTGCCGGCGCTGGCATCGCTGTCGGGCCATGCGCGCGGCCTGCAATGGGCGGACGCCGCCGCCGTGTTCGGCCTGGCGATGACCGCCGTGGGCCTGTACTTCACCGCCAATCACCTATTGGCCTCGCATCTCAAGCTACGGAACCTTTGAAGGAGTTTCATATGGATGCCTTGATCATTTCCAATTTCCTGTTGTGGGGCGTGGTGCTGTGCCTGGTGCTGGTCATCCTGGCCCTGTCGCGCCAGATCGGCGTGCTGTATGAACGCGTGGCGCCGATGGGGGCGCTGACGATGGACAAGGGCCCCGCCGTGGGCGAGCCCGCGCCGCACTTTGCCTTGCCCGATCTGCTGGGCCGCCGCATCACCATCGGTGAACGCGGCCAACACAGCCAGCTGCTGTTCTTTCTGTCGCCCACCTGCCCGGTGTGCAAGAAGCTGTTGCCCATCCTGAAATCGGTGGCCGCCACGGAAAACGCGTGGTTGCGCATCGTTCTGGCCAGCGATGGCGAGATGCCCGAGCATCTTGCGTTCTACAAGCAGGCTGGCCTGGAAAGATTCCCCTACGTGCTGTCCACCGAACTGGGCATGAAGTTTCAGATCAGCAAGCTGCCTTACGCGGTGCTGCTCGATGAAACCGGCACCCTGCGCGCCAAGGGGCTGATCAACTCCCGCGAGCAACTTGAAAGCCTGTTCACGGCCAAGGAACTTGGCGTGGCGTCGGTACAGGAATTCCTGGCCGCTGGCACGCTGGACGAACCCCAGATTTCCCGCAAGGAGAGCCGCAATGCACTGGCTGGATAAATTGGGAGAGCGCGCCACGCGCTCGGTCGCGCACGCCACGTCGCGGCGCAGCGTGTTGAATCGCATCGGCAAGCTGCTGGTCGGCACCGCGTTTCTGGTGCCGGTGCTGCCGGTGGCCCGCTCGGCGCCTGCCGCCGCGAAGAAGCCGCAAACCGACGACACGGCTTGCGACTACTGGCGCTATTGCGCGGTGGACGGGTTTTTATGTTCGTGCTGCGGCGGCAGCATGACATCGTGCCCGCCCGGCACCTCGCCGTCCGCCGTGTCGTGGGTGGGCACCTGCCATAACCCGCTGGACGGCAAGGACTATCTGATCAGCTACAACGACTGCTGCGGCAAGACGGCTTGCGGCAAGTGCATGTGCGCGGCCGCCGAGCGCGAGCGCCCGGGCTATCAGATGTTCCTGCACAACGACGTGAACTGGTGCATGTCGAATGAGTCCTCGATCTTTCACTGCACAACGTCGGTGATCGTGGGCATGGCCAAACCGCAGCCGAAGGCGCCGGCCAAACCATGAGGCAGGGCGGCAACGCGCGCATGCGACGGCGGTGCTTGGCAACAGCCCTCGCCCTGCTCTTGGCGGGGCAGGCGGCGGCCCAGGGCGATACCGCCCCGACAGACCGCCTGCGGCAGGCCGCCAGGGCCGACTACGTCCTGCAATGCGCGGGTTGCCATCGCGGGGATGGTCGCGGCAGCAACCCGCACGGCATTCCCGATTTTCGGCAGTCGGTGGGAGCATTCGTGCACTTGCCCGCCGGACGTGAATATCTGGTTCGGGTGCCGGGCGCCGCGCACTCGCAGCTGAGTCATGCCGAGCTTGCCGACGTGCTGAATTGGGTGCTGACCGAATTCAGCCCGGCCCAGTTGCCGGCGGATTTTGTTCCCTATGACGAAGCGGAAGTGGCCGCGGCCCGGCCGCGCCGTTATGACGATGTGGTGCCCGTTCGGCATGAATTGGCCAAGGCGTTGGCGGCAATGGGCTTCACCTTGTCTGATTATTCTTACGGTAATGACAGAAAGCCCTAGTCCGGACAATTTTTAGGGGTTGTCACCGATACTCGCCCGCCAGGCGTGGTGCTAGAAAGAGGCAGCATCCATCCACCGAACGCTGTAGCTGTGCCACGGGGCTAGCCGATCCAGGCACAAAAGGCACGCCGTTTCCAGACGCCGGAGTCGCCATGTCATCGTCCTTGTTGCGCAGCACGCCCAGCCATTTTCTGGATTGCGCCAGCTGGCAGGAAAGCATCAGCAGCACCTTCGTACCGTTGGAAGTATCGGCGGTATCTTCCGCACGCTTTCGCAATAGCGTGGCGGTGGATTCGCTGGGTTGGATGCACGTTAGCGAATTGCGCAGCAGCGCGCAGCGCGTGCGCCGCAGCAAGCTGCTGGCGGGCCAGTCCGAGCAGGCGGGCTACAAAGTCACGCTGCAACTGTCGGGCCGCAGCGAAATTCGCCAATCCAGTCGCAGCGCCTTGCTGACGCCGGGCGAATGGAGCATCTACGACACGACGCGTCCCTACGAGGTTGACGTTGACGAGGGTGCGCATTTCCTGGTGATGCAGGTGCCGGGCAAGCATGCCGAGACCTGGCAGCCGCACATGCACAACGCGGTGGCGCGCAGCTTCAGCGCACGGCAAGGCTGCGGCCGCATGGCGATGGATCTGCTGCGGGTGGCGCTGAACGAACACGCCCATCTGTCAGAAAGCGCCGCGCGCGACGCCGCCAACGCGGTGCTGCAAATGATGGGGTTGGATATCAGCGAGCGGACGGGAGGGCAGCTCGAACAAGACCAGATAGGGGTCAAGCAGGCGCAATTGCGGCGCGTGCAGCAGCACATCATGGAAAATCTGCACGATCCGAATCTGTCGCCGGCCTCGACCGCGGCGGTGTTTCGGATGTCGCGCCGCTATCTGTACAACCTGTTTGCGCTGGCATCGACGACGCCGGCCGAATTCATTCTTGGCACCCGGCTGCAACGCAGCCGCGACGTGCTGCGCGATGCCACGCAGTCGGCGCGGCAGATCGGTGATATCGCGTATCGCTTGGGATTTTCAGATGCGGCGCGCTTCAGTCACGCTTTCCGCAAGCGGTTCGGCGCGTCGCCGTCAGAATATCGGCGGCAAGGGCGTTGACGGGCTGAGCCGACGGTAGAAGGCAGGGTCCGACAGCGCAAGTGTCGGCCGGTATTTACAGCTGCTCTTCGTTGATCAGGTCTTCTTTGCCGTAGAACTTCACGCCGATGTGAATGCGGTCGCGACCTTGCGCGCGGCGATGGCGGTTGGTGTCGCGCAGCGAATACACGCAGCCGCAATATTCCTGCTGATAGAAGTTTTCGCGCTTGCTGATTTCGATCATGCGGGCCGAACCGCCGCCTTTGCGCCAGTTGTAGGTCCAGTAAATCAGATCGTCGTAGCGGGCGGCGGCGCGTTCGCCGCAGCCGTTGATCTGGTTCATGTCTTTCCAGCGCGAAATGCCCAACGAGCTGGTGATGGTGTCAAAGCCGTGCTCGTGCGCGTACAGGGCAGTGCGTTCAAAGCGCATGTCGAAGCAGGCGGTGCAGCGTTCGCCGCGCTCGGGGGCGTCTTCCATGCCCTTGACGCGGTCGAACCAGTTGTCCATGTCGTAGTCGGCGTCGATGAATTCGATGCCGTGCTGCTCGGCAAAGCGGATGTTTTCCTGCTTGCGGATCTCGTACTCTTTTACCGGATGAATGTTCGGGTTATAGAAGTAGATCGCGTAGTCGATGCCGGAAGCCGTCATGGCTTCCATGACCTCGCCAGAACAGGGCGCGCAGCACGAGTGCATCAGCACTTTGCTCCGGCCGGCGGGAAGGTCAAGCTTGGGGCGGACGAGTTCGGACATGGCGTGCAAGGAAAAAAGACGAAAAACGCCTTATTTTACCGCGAGTCGCCGCGCCCGGGCCGGCGCTTGGGCGGTGACCCGGGCCACCACTCGGCCCAAGGTCACGTGTCACCCAAGCTGTGCCCCAAGCTGTGACCCCGGCTGCGGCCCCATCACCGAATCCCACAGCTCGCGCACCGCCGTGCGTTCGTCCACCAGCTGATCCGGGCCCACCCGCGCCTTTTCCACGCCCTGCATGCGCAGCTGATGCTGCACGCGGCGCAAGGTGCGGTAGGCGTCGGCGGCGCGTGCCGCGAGCTCGGGCGCGATCAGCCCGGCTTCGCCCGCCAGGCGCAACAGCGTGATGTTGCCCAGGTTCTTCACAAACACGGGGTGCGTGCCCGCATAGCAAAGCACCAGGTACTGCGTCACGAATTCCACGTCGACCATCCCGCCGCGGTCGTGTTTCAAATCAAACTGCTGGCTGGTGTTGGGATGGCCGGCGTTGATCTTTTCGCGCATGGCCAGCACTTCGTTGCGCAGGGCGGCGGGGTCGCGCGGCTGCACCAGGATCGCTTCGCGGATGGCTTCGAAACGGGCGCCCACGTTGGTATCCCCAGCCGCAAAGCGCGCGCGGGTCAGCGCCTGGTGTTCCCAGGCCCAGGCATGCTTGTGCTGGTATTGCTCGAACGCTTCCACGGATACGGCCAGCAGCCCGGCGTCGCCATCGGGCCGCAAGCGCAGGTCCACTTCATACAGCCGGCCCGACGAAGTCATCGTCGACAGCCACGACGTCATGCGACGGCCCAGCTTGGCGTAGACCTCGGCGGCGTCCTCGCGCGCATCGTCGAACAGAAACACCAGGTCCAGGTCGGACGCGTAGCCCAGTTCCTTGCCGCCCAGCTTGCCGTACGCGATGACGGCGAATCGGGGCGGCTCGCCTTCCAGCTTGTTCACCAGCGGCCAGGCGCGGCGAATGGTCTCAGTCAGCAGCAAGTCGGCCAGCGCCGACAATTGGTCGGCCAGCTTTTCAACCGTGAGTTCGCCTTCCAGATCCTGCGCCAGCAGCTGGAAGCTGGCCTGGCGCTGTACGTCGCGCATCAGGTTCATCTGACGCTCGATGTCCGGCGAGCCATCGGGCAGTCGGCAAGCATCCAGGTCGGCGGTCAACTGCCGCGCGATCTGCGCGAAGTCCAGCGGTTGGAACAAGGTGCGCCAGTCGATCAGGCTGTCCAGCAGCAAGGGGTGCTGCGTCAGATACTGCGCGGCCCACGGGCTGGCCGCCACCATGCGCGCCACGCGCGCCAGGGTGTCGGGGTATTCGGCCAACAGCGCCAGGTAGGCGCTGCGTTGGGCAATTTTCTCGATCAGGTCAAACAGGCGGACAGCGGCGTTCAAGGGCGCCGGAGTCTGCCGCGCGGCGCGCAGCGCGGCGGGCAGCAGGGCTTCCATGCGGCGGCGGCTGCTTTCGGGCAGGCTGCGTACGCGATGGCTGCCCAACAGGGTCTCGGTACGCCGCAACAGGTCTTGGGCCTCGTCGCCGAAAGCCTGGCGGATCTGCTCGGCCAATTCGCATTCGTTGTCGGGCTCTTCGGCGTCGTCGGAGGCGTCGCCCGACGCGCCGGTGTCCTCGGCATCGCCCATGCCGACCATGCGGAACACGTTGCGGAACGTTTGCGAGACGAATTTGCGGTGCGCGGCCAGCGTGCTTTCAAAATCGTCATGGCTCATGCCCAGCGCAGCGGCCAGCGCGGCTCGCTGTTCGGCGTCGCCGGGCAACAGATGCGTCTGTTCGTCTTCGCGATACTGCAAGGCGTGTTCGGTGCGGCGCAGGTAGCGATAGGCCTCTTCAAGGCGGCGCGCGTCGTCCTCCGGCACCAGCCCGGCCACGCGCTCGGCGTGCAGCGCTTCCAGAAGGCCGCGTTTTTGCAGGGCGGGCATGCGACCGCCGCGTATCAGTTGTGCCAACTGCACCACGAATTCGATCTCGCGGATGCCGCCGTCACCCAACTTGATATTGTTGGCGCTGTCGATGCCGTTGCGCGCCATGGCGCGACGTTGCCAGTCTTGGCGGATACGTTCGCGCAGCGCGCGCAGCGCGGCCAGCGCATCAAAGTCAAAATACTTGCGATAGACGAATGGCACGCGCAGGCTTTCCAACTGGCGGGCCTGGGCGGCGCTGTCGCTGCCTTCAAACGCCTGGGCGGGCATGAGGCGCGCCTTCAACCAGGCATAACGTTCCCATTCGCGGCCCTGGCCGATCAGATAGTGCTCCAGCGCGTCCAGACTCCAGGCCAGCGGGCCGGCGTCGCCGTCGGGTCGCAGGCGCAGGTCCGTGCGAAATACCTGGCCGTTCGCATCCACTTCCGAAATCACCGGCATCATGCGCCGGGTGAGCCTACCGTAGAACTCGTGGTGGCTGATGCGGCGCGGGCCGTCGGTTTCGCCTTCTTCGCCATACAGCATGATCAGGTCGATGTCCGAGGACACGTTCAGCTCGCACCCGCCCAGCTTGCCCATGCCGACGATCAGCATTTCCTGGGGCTTGCCGGTGGCCGGGTCGCGCGGCACCCCGTGCACGGCCGCCAGGTCGGTGGCCACGCTGCGGTAGGCTTGCGCCACCGCGATGTCCGCCAGTGTGGTCATTGCGCCGACCACTTCTTCCAGATCGGCCTGGCCGGACAAGTCCCGCACGATCAATACGCTGAATACGCGTTCGCGTAATTTGCGCAGCACCATGCGGCAGGTGTCCACGGGCAGGATGTCCGGCGCGTCGGGGCCCGCCAGTTCGGCCTGCCATTGCGCCATGCGAGCGGCCGTGACGGGCTGCTGCACGGCCTCTGCAAGCCAGGCGGCCAGGTCGGGATGGGCGTCCAGTCGGCGGCGCAAATGACCGGACCAGGCAAGGGCGGGGGCAAGCAAAGAGGGCGAGGACATGGCGTGGAGGCGGCAGACGAATGGACGCGTTTCAGGTATAAGTGGGGACGATACCGCAAGACATATTCTCCTGCCCACCGATCCGTGTCTGTTTCAAAAAAAGCCCCCGTGCCGCGCACGCGTAGCGTGCTCTGCTGCCTGTTCTGGGCCGCGCTGATCATCTATGGCGTGGTGGCGGTCGGCTTTCTGAGCGTGCGCTATTGGGTATTGCCCCGTGTGGGCGAATGGCGTCCACAGATCGAAGCGTACGCCAGCGAAGCACTGGGTGCGCGCGTCACCATCGGAGACATCAAGGCCGAGTGGCAGGGCCTGAACCCCCGGCTGGACCTGACCTCGGTTCAAGTCGTGGACGACAGCGCCACGCCAGTTCTGTCCCTGCCTTCCGTATCCGCCGTGCTGGCGTGGCGCAGCGTGCTGACTTTGTCGCCCCGCCTGGTGCGCTTGCAGGTGCGCAAGCCTGAATTGACCCTGCGCCGCGATCCCGATAATCATCTGTGGGTGGCTGGCCAGAACATCGATCTGAATGCCAGCGACCATCGGTCCGACCTGGACCACCCCGCACTGCGCTGGCTGGTGCGCCAGCGCGAATTGGCCATCAATGACGCGACCATCATCTGGCAAGACGATTTACGCCGCGCGCCCGCGCTGCCGTTGACCGGCGTTGACTTCGTCATGCGCAACGGCAGCCTGTCGCATCGCTTCGTGCTGCGCGCCTCGGCCGGTGATGCGTTGGCGCGCAAGGTCGAACTGCGTGGCGAATTCAATCGCAGCCTGTTCGCGGCGAATTCGGCCAATCCCGCCAACTGGAGCGGCCAGCTTTATACAGAGCTTGATGACGTCGAACCGCAAGCGTGGGCGCCGTGGGTACCGGCCCCCGTCATCTCGGGACGCATCGCCGCCCGTGCGTGGCTGCAACTGGAACGCGGCAAGTTCACTGACCTGACGACCGACGTGGCGGTACGCGGCGTGGACTGGGTGGCCGCCACGGACGGTACGGCGGTACGCGGCGCATCGGCGCAATTTCGTTTGCAGGGGCTGCCCGGGGACTTTTTCCAAGTAGAAGGGGTGCCGTTGGCGCGTAGCCCGGGGGCAGCCGATGTATCGCTGAAGGGCGCGGCGCAGCACCTGCAAGTGACGCTTCCGGGCGTGTTCCAGGAGCCGACCCTGATCGCGCGTGAATTGGCCGTGGATGCGCAGGTGAAAGGGCCGGATGCCAAGAACTGGTTTGTCGATGTGGCCCGATTGCACGTGGTGAACGACGATCTGGACGTGCGCTTGCAGGGCCAGTGGAAGCGCGAAGGCAAGACGGCGGCGGGCAGCGTCGACATGCGCGGCACGATGGTGCGTGGCGCCATGTCGGCCATCCATCGTTACCTGCCGCTAGAAGTCAACGCCGACGCTCGCGAATGGCTGGCGGGGGGCTTGCCCGCAGGCGAAATGCGGTCGGCCTCCATCTTGCTCAAGGGCGATCTGGACGATTTTCCATTCGCCGCGCCGAACGCCGTGGGCGAATTCGTCATCGCCGGCGCGTACGCCGGCGCCAAGGTCGATTACGCGCCGCCCGGTCAGCGACGCAAGGGCTGGCCCATGTTGGAGAACCTGTCCGGCAATTTCCGTATCGACAAGGTCAGCCTGACGCTGGATAGCGCCGGGGGCGCCACTGCGAGCACCGGGCCGGGGCAGACGCTGAATATGGGGGCGGTGACAGCCACGATCCCCAACATGGACCAGGGCGCGGAATTGTTGCTCAACGGCGAGACGTACGGTCCGGTGTCGGCCTATCTGGCGATGGCGGCCAATTCCCCGCTTGGCGGGTTGCTGGACGGAGCGCTGGACGAGGCGCGCGGCACCGGCGACTGGCGGGTGCCGCTGAAACTTAAGGTGCCGTTGTTGAACACCGAAGACACGCAGGTGCAGGGTCACATCCTGTTCGCGGACAACAGCTTTACCTTCATGCCGGAAATGCCCTTGCTCAAGGAGATGCACGGCGATCTGGAATTCTCTGAAAAAGGGGTGCAGACCAAAGAGCTGCGCGCGCAGTTCCTGGGCGGGCCCGTAAAGATTTTCGGCACCCTGGCGCAGAACTCGGACGCACTTCAGTTTGAAGGGACCCTGACGGCGGGCGGATTGACGCAACTGGGCAATATGCCCTCGATGTCGCGCTTTTCGGGCAAGACGGCCTACAAGGGGCGGCTGGGCTACCAGAAGGGCGGGTCGGTCGAGATCTCGATGGAATCGAATCTTTCGGGCATGGCCATCGACATGCCGGCGCCGGTGGGCAAAGCGGCTTCGTCATCGCAATTACTGAAATTGCAGTGGGGCGCGGCCCAGGACCGCGGCACGAAAGACCGCCGCTGGCTGACGGCCAGCCTGGGCGAAAACGTCAACGCGCTGTTCGAGCGTGACCCGGCCGACGCGTCTCCGTCTTACTTTGCCCGCGGCGCGTTGGGCATTGGCCGGCCCGCCAGCCTGCCGGACCGCGGAATGAGCCTGAACGCCAGCCTGCCCGAACTGGACATGGACGGCTGGGAAGCCGTAGTGAATGGCTTCGATACGCCGTCGGGCAAAAGCGGCGCCAAAAAAGCCGCTGCGAAGCCGGTCTTTCCGCCGCCCGAACGCATCAGCCTTGCCACCGGCATGTTGCGCGCCAGCGGCTACACGCTTAATGACCTGACGCTGTATGCCATGCGTCCCGGGCCGTCTCAATGGCGGGTGGACATCCAGTCGCGCCAGGCTACCGGGTCATTGGAATGGCAGGAGGCTTCGGGCGCGATTGCGGGCCAGATCAAGGCGCGGATGAAGCACCTGGCGTTCGGTGGCGAGGGCGACTCCAACGAAGCCGATAAGGCCCTGGCGTCAGGCAACGATTTATCCGATATTCCCGCCATCGACCTGCAAGCCAAGGAGTTCTTTCTATATGGCAAGAACGTGGGCGAGCTTCAGGTGGTGGGCACGAACCTGGAACGCGGGCGCCAGTGGCGGCTGGACAAACTGACGATCACCAACGATGCCGCCAATCTGAACGCCACCGGCACGTGGCGGCTGGAAGGGCCGGATCGCGGCTTGAGCGTGGACGCCAACGCCAACTTCGTGGACCTGGGCAAGTTCATGAACCGCATCGGCTTCGAGAACGTCGTCTCCGCTGGCTCGGGCACGGCGCAGGGCAAGGCAACCTGGCGCAATCTGCCGTGGACGCACAACGTGGCGGACGTGTCGGGCGAGGTCGATATCAGCCTGGACAAGGGCCGATTCATGCATGTGAACTCTCGTACGGCGCGGCTGTTGGAGCTGTTGTCGCTGCAATCGCTGCAACGGCTGGCGCGGTTGGACATCAACCCGACCAACCTGCTGCGCGACGGATTTCCGTTCGATACCATCCGGGGCCGCGTGAAGATGGCCGATGGGAAAATGTCCACCGAAGGCTATAAGATCAACGGGCCCGTGGCGGCAATTGTCCTGGCGGGCGGCGTCAACATCATCAGCGAACGCTGGGACTTGAAGGCGGTGGTCATCCCCAATCTGGACGCCAGCGGGGCCGCCATGGTGACGGCACTGGCCGTGAACCCACTGATTGGCCTGGGCGCTTTTGTCACGCAATGGCTGCTGAAGCAACCCCTGGCGCGCGCGATGACGATGGAATATTCCGTGACGGGTAATTGGGACGATCCGCAGATCGAGCCCATCGAGGCGTCGGGCAAGTCGGGCGATAAGTCGGGCGATAAGTCAGGCGATAAGCCGGCAGATAAGCCGGCAGACAAGCAGACGCCGCGTCCCTTCACGGCCCCCGCGCGTGGCGCCATGCCGGAATTCATCGAGCATTAGAGCCGGGCCAGGTAACCAGGCCCATAAAAAAACCGCCTGTATGCAATGCAGGCGGTTTTTCTTTGACGCGAGGCGTCGGCTTACCGAACGTCGGCTTACCGAACGTGGGCTTACTTCTTCTTCATCATGTCGAAGAATTCGGCGTTGGTCTTGGTGGCGCGCATCTTGTCCAGGATGAATTCCATGGATTGCACTTCGTCCATGTCGTGGATGAACTTGCGCAGCACCCACACCTTTTGCAGCAGGTCGGGGGCAATCAGCAGTTCTTCGCGGCGCGTGCCCGACTTGTTCAGGTTGATGGACGGGTAGACGCGCTTTTCAGCCAGACGACGTTCAAGGTGGACTTCGGAGTTACCCGTGCCCTTGAATTCTTCGTAGATGACTTCGTCCATGCGGCTGCCGGTTTCGATCAGCGCCGTACCCAGGATGGTCAGCGAACCGCCTTCTTCCAGGTTACGGGCCGCGCCGAAGAAGCGCTTGGGGCGTTGCAGGGCGTTGGCGTCCACACCGCCGGTCAGCACCTTGCCGGAGGCCGGCACAACGGTGTTGTAGGCGCGGGCCAGACGGGTGATCGAGTCCAGCAGGATCACGACGTCTTTCTTCATTTCGACCAGGCGCTTGGCCTTTTCGATGACCATTTCAGCCACTTGCACGTGGCGCGTGGCGGGTTCGTCGAAGGTCGACGCCACCACTTCGCCGCGCACCGTGCGCTGCATTTCGGTCACTTCTTCCGGGCGCTCGTCCACCAGCAGGACGATCATGACGGCGTCGGGGTAGTTGGTGGTGATGGCATGCGCGATGTGCTGCATCATCACCGTCTTGCCGGACTTCGGGCTGGCGACGATCAAACCGCGCTGGCCCATGCCGATCGGGGCGAACACATCCAGGATGCGGCCCGTCAGGTTTTCTTCGCTCTTGATGTCCCGTTCCAGGCGCATCGTGCGGTTCGGGTGCAGCGGCGTCAGGTTCTCGAACATGATGCGATGCTTGATCGCTTCGGGCGCCACGCCGTTGACCTTGTCCACCTTGACCAGCGCAAAGTAGCGTTCGCCGTCTTTCGGCGTGCGCACTTCACCTTCGATGGAATCGCCGGTGTGCAGGTTGAAACGGCGGATCTGCGAGGGCGAGATGTAGATGTCGTCCGTGCTGGCCAGATACGAGGTCTCGGGCGAGCGCAGGAAACCGAAGCCGTCAGGCAGGACTTCCAGAACGCCGTCGCCGAAGATCTGCTCGCCTTGCTTGGCGCGCCGTTTCATGATGGCGAACATCAATTCCTGCTTGCGCAGGCGGTTGGCGTTCTCGATTTCCAGGCCAGCGGCCATTTCGAGCAGCTGCGAAACGTGCAGCGCCTTCAGTTCGTTGAGGTGCATCGCGGTGAATGTGGGGGAAAAGTAAAGGAGGGTTCTGGCGGCGCGCCACGGACGGGCTCGCGCGGTATTGAATGAGCGCCGCCTCCAGGGCGGCGCCTTCGTTCACAGCACGCGGTTTACAACGCGCCGTCCAGGAATGCGGTGAGTTGCGACTTCGACAGCGCGCCAACTTTGGTGGCGGCGGCTTGGCCGTCTTTAAAGAGCATAAGGGTGGGGATGCCACGGATGCCGTACTTGGTGGCGGTGCCCTGGTTTTCGTCCACGTTCAGCTTCGCGATCGTCAGGCGACCTGCGTACTCGGTGGCGACTTCTTCCAGGATCGGGGCAATCATCTTGCAGGGGCCACACCAGGCAGCCCAGTAGTCCACCAGCACCGGCTGGCCGGATTTCAACACATCGGCATCGAAGCTTGCGTCACTGACGTTCTTGATTTGGTCGCTCATGATGGTGATTCTCGGTTCGGCAGCAAAAGGCGCGTAAAAAGGGACGCGCCTTGCCGTTGTTCTTGTATGTGGAATGGGCTAAAGCATACCACTGTCAATAACAACAGGCATACCACTGTTAATAACAACAGGGTTTGCTGGTTTTGTGTAGGATGTTGCGGCGCAGTCGTTTGCGATTCGGGCCATCAAGCCCTGACGCGCCGGCTGTGACTGTCATCATCCTACCGAATTCGGAGTTGGTCAGGTCGTGCGCAACCCACCGGGAGCCGCGCAGAATCTAGGCTTATCCGTAAAATGTCGGTTTTTTTCCACAGATGTTGGGGATAACTTGGCCACTCCACGTTACACCGAGGCGTCCATTCGCGTCCTGAAGGGGCTGGAGCCCGTGCGCCAGCGCCCGGGCATGTACACCCGCACCGAAAACCCCCTGCACGTTGTGCAGGAGGTCATAGATAACGCCGCAGACGAGGCCTTGGCCGGCTACGGCAAACAGATACAGGTCACGCTGCACAGTGATGGCAGCGTGTCAGTCGAGGATGACGGCCGGGGCATCCCCGTCGGCCTGCATCCCGAAGAAGGCGCGCCCGTCGTCGAATTGGTCTTCACCCGCCTGCACGCGGGCGGCAAGTTCGACAAGGCGGGCGGCGGCGCCTATGCCTTTTCGGGCGGCCTGCACGGGGTGGGCGTTTCCGTCACCAACGCGCTGGCGACCCGGCTTGAAGTCGTGGTCTGGCGCGACGGCGCGGTCAACCGGCTGGTGTTCAAGGGCGGCGACGTTGCCGAACCCCTGGCGCCGTACGACCAGGGCGGCCGCAAGAAGTCGGGCACCCGCGTGCGCGTCTGGCCCGACGCCAAGTACTTTGACAGCCCCAATATTCCGCTGGGCGAACTGACGCACCTGCTGCGCAGCAAGGCCGTGCTGCTACCCGGCGTGAAAGTCACGCTGGTCAACGAGAAAAGCGGCGACACCAAGACGTGGCAATACCAGGATGGCTTGCGCGGCTACCTGGCCGAAGCGCTGACCGGCGCCGAACTGATGGTGCCGTTCTTCGAAGGCCAGCAGTACGCCGGGGCCGACCACGAGAACTTCGCCGAAGGCGAGGGCGCCCAATGGGTCGTGGCCTGGACCGAAGACGGCAACGCCGTGCGCGAGTCCTACGTCAACCTGATCCCGACGCCGGCCGGCGGCACGCACGAATCCGGCCTTCGCGAAGGCCTGTTCGGCGCCGTGAAGGGCTTTGCCGAATTGCACAGCCTGTTGCCCAAGGGCGTGAAGCTGCTGCCCGAAGACGTGTTCGCCCGCGCCAGCTTTGTCTTGTCGGCCAAAGTGCTGGACCCGCAGTTCCAAGGCCAGATCAAGGAACGGCTGAATAGCCGCGATGCTGTGCGTCTGGTGGGCGGCTTTGCCAAGAGCGCGCTGGATCTCTGGCTGCACAGCAACGTCGAATACGGCAAGAAGCTGGCCGAACTGGCAATTCGCCAGGCGCAGGCGCGCCAGCGCTCGGCCCAAAAGGTCGAAAAGCGCAAGAGCTCCGGTGTGGCCGTGCTACCCGGCAAGCTGACCGATTGCGAATCCAGCGATGCCAGCCGCACCGAAGTATTCCTGGTCGAGGGCGACTCCGCGGGCGGGTCCGCCAAGATGGGGCGCGACAAGGAATTCCAGGCCATCCTGCCGCTGCGCGGCAAGGTGCTCAATTCCTGGGAAGTGGACCGCGACCGGCTTTTTGCCAATAACGAAATCCACGACATTTCGGTGGCGATCGGCGTAGACCCCCACGGCCCCAACGACACGCCGGACCTGTCCGGCCTGCGTTATGGCCGCATCTGCATCCTGTCGGACGCAGACGTCGACGGCTCGCATATCCAGGTCTTGCTGCTGACGCTTTTCTACAAGCACTTTCCGAAGCTGGTCGAAGCCGGCAACGTGTTCGTGGCCAAGCCGCCTCTGTTCCGGCTGGATGTGCCCGCGCAGGGCAAGCGCCCGGCCCGCAAGATCTACTGTCTGGACGAAGGCGAGCTTGAAGCCGCGCAAGACAAGCTGCGCAAGGAAGGCGTGCGCGAAGGCGCCTGGTCCGTCAGCCGCTTCAAGGGCCTGGGCGAAATGAACCCGGAACAACTGTGGGAAACCACCATGAATCCGGACACGCGCCGCCTGCTGCCCGTGGGCTACGGCGATCAAACCCCCGAAGACACCACCCGCATGTTCGACATGCTGATGGGCAAGGGTGAATCCTCGCAGCGCCGCGCCTGGATCGAGGAAAAGGGCAACCTGGCAGAGCTGGACATCTGATGACGTCCACCTTGCCCGACCCCGCTTCCGACTCCGCCCGCATGATCGTCGACATGACGGCTGACGACTACGCCGAGTTCGCCGCCTATGTATACCGGCGGCCCGAACTGCGCCGGCGTCGGTATCGTTCGCACCTGCGCTTTGGCGTGCTGATGATCGTGGCGCTTTTTGCCTACCTGGTCTGGCAGACCTGGGACGGCAAGGGGCCCAACTGGTCGCAGATGCTGCCCGTGTATTTCGAAGGGCTGGCGGTCGGCCTGGGCATTTTGGTGCTGTTGGCGCTGGCGTATGAATTCGTCCTGCCGCCGCTGGTCCGGATGAACACGCGCCGCATGCTCAAGAAGCAGCCCGACGACCTTTTCCTGGGACGTCACCAGCTGGACTTTGGCCCCGACGGCATTCTAGATACCACCGGCAGCGCTTCCGGCCGGATGGAATGGTCGGATATCCGCCGCGTCGAGGAAACGCCGCAGCACCTGTACGTCATTCTGGGCACCTTGCAAGGCGTGATCATTCCCAAGCGCGGCCAGGACGCCGCCACGCTGGCAGCGGTGCGCGCCCAACTGCGCGCGCATGTCGCCGACACCCAGCTGGCCCCCTCCGCGTAAGGGCGCATTGACGCCGTTTCGATGAAATTGTCTACCTGAATAACCATGACCGACAGCAATCAACCCGGCCTGTTCGACCCCACCCCGCCCGATGGCGACGGCGATGCCAATGCCGCCATCACGCTGGCGCGCTACGCGGAGCAGGCTTATCTGGACTACGCGGTGTCCGTGGTGCGCGGCCGCGCCTTGCCCGACGTGGGCGACGGGCAAAAGCCCGTGCAACGCCGCATCCTGTTCGCCATGCAGGCGATGGGGCTGGCCGCCGGCGCCAAGCCGGTGAAGTCCGCGCGCGTGGTGGGCGACGTGCTGGGTAAGTACCACCCGCACGGCGACCAGGCGGCCTATGACGCCATGGTGCGCATGGCGCAGGACTTCTCGCTGCGTTATCCGCTGATCGACGGCCAGGGCAACTTCGGTTCGCGCGACGGCGACAACGCCGCCGCCATGCGATACACCGAGGCGCGCCTGACGCCAATCGCCAAGCTGCTGCTTGATGAGCTGGATGAAGGCACGGTCGACTTCGTGCCGAACTACGACGGCAGCCAGCAAGAACCGCAGATGCTGCCCGCGCGGCTGCCCATGATGCTGCTGAACGGCGCATCCGGCATTGCCGTGGGCATGGCCACCGAGGTGCCGCCGCACAACCTGCGCGAAGTGGCGCAGGCCTGCGTGGCGCTGATCAAGCATCCGCAATTGCCGGACGCCGAATTGCACGCCATGATTCCCGGCCCCGACTTTGCCGGTGGCGGCCAGATCATCACGCCGGCCGCCGATATCGCGCAGATCTACGGCGCGGGCCGGGGGTCCCTGAAGGTGCGTGCGCGCTGGCAGTTCGAAGAAATGGCGCGCGGCCAATGGCAACTGGTCATCACCGAATTGCCCCCGGGCACCTCGGGCCAGAAGGTGCTGGAAGAGATCGAGGAAATCACCAATCCCAAGGTCAAGTCCGGCAAGAAGAGCCTGACGCCCGAGCAGACCCAGGCCAAGGCCGTGATGCTGAACCTGCTGGACGCCGTGCGTGACGAGTCCGGCAAGGATGCGGCGGTGCGTCTGGTCTTCGAACCCAAGACCTCGCGCGTGGACCGTGACGAATTCGTCAACACGCTGCTGGCGCAGACCAGCATGGAAAGCAGCTCGTCGATCAACCTGGTGTGTATCGGCACGGACGGCCGGCCGCGCCAGAAGGGCCTGCGCGACATCCTGGTCGAATGGGTGGCGTTCCGCACCAACACCGTGGTGCGCCGCACGCGTTTCCGCCTGGACAAGGTCACCGACCGCATCCACGTGCTGGAAGGCCGCATGCTGGTCTACCTGAACGTGGACGAAGTCATCCAGACGATCCGCGAATCCGACGAGCCGCGCGCGGCGCTGATGGAACGCTTCAAGCTGTCCGAGCGCCAGGCCGAAGACATTCTGGAAATGCGCTTGCGCCAGCTGGCTCGCCTTGAAGGTTTCAAGATCGAGCAGGAACTGGCCGACAAGCGCAAGGACCAGATTTCGTTGCAGGAACTGCTGGACAATCCGACGACGCTCAAGCGCCTGCTGATCAAGGAAATCGAGGCCGACGCCAAGCAGTATGGCGACGACCGCCGCACGCTGATCGAAACGGCCGAACGCGCCGTGCTCGAAACCAAGGTGCTGGACGAACCGGTGACGGTGATCGTGTCGCAAAAGGGTTGGCTGCGTGCACGTCAGGGCCACGGCCACGATGCCGCGCAGTTCACCTTCAAGCAGGGCGACGACCTGTACGGCGCCTTCGAATGCCGCACCACCGATACGCTGATCGCCATGGGCGACAACGGTCGGGTGTATTCGGTGCCGGTCGCGGGCTTGCCCTCGGCGCGGGGTGACGGCCAGCCGGTCACGACGATGATCGATCTGGAATCCGGCACGCGCATCGTGCACACGATCGCGGCCGCGCCCGAATCGCGTTGGCTGTTGGCTACGCGCGGCGGCTATGGCTTTGCGGCCAAGCTGTCCGACATGGTCAGCCGCCAGCGCGCCGGCAAGCAGTTCATCACGCTGGAAACCGGCGATGAAATGCTGCGTCCGGTGCCCTTGTTCGACGGCGCCACGCAACTGGCGCTGCTGTCGGCCAAGGGCAAGTTCCTGGTGTTTGGGCTGGACGAATGCAAGTCCTTGTCGGGCGGGGGCCGTGGCACCATCCTGATGGGCCTGGACGCGTCCGACAAGCTGGACCAGACCGTGCCGATTGGCGCTCGCGGCCTGCGCGCCACGGGCATCTATCGCAACAAGCTGACCGAAGACATCCTGGTGGGTGACGCGCTGGCGCCGTATGTGGGCAAGCGCGCGCGCAAGGGCCGTCAGCTGGACGTGCGTCCCAAGCAGCCGGTCTTGTCGCCCGTGCTGGGGTAAGGCCACAGGCCATGCCCGGGCGCGCGCCCATGACTCACGCCGCCGCGCATGCCATGCCCGCCAGCCGCCTGGCGCACGTGGATGCGCTGCGCGGCTTTGCGCTTTTCGGCATCCTGGTCGTGAACATCGGCGTTTTCTCGTCGCCGTTCTACGGCGCGGGCATGGCCGATCCGACCTACTCCCGCCCGCTGGACTTGGTGGTGCGCTGGCTGATTGCCTGCCTGTTCGAAACCAAGTTTTACCTGCTGTTTTCCTTTCTGTTCGGCTACAGCTTCACGTTGCAGATGGCGGCGGCTGAACGCAGCCAGGCGGCCTTCGCCCCGCGCTTTGTGCGTCGACTGGCAGGACTGGCCGTGCTGGGCGCACTGCACGCCGTGCTGTTCTACCAAGGCGACATCCTGCTGACCTACGCCTTGTTAGGCCTGGGCTTGCTGGCGTGCCGCCGGATCGCACCCCGGCATGCGCTGCACACCGCGCTGTGGCTGATCGTGCTGGCCGCAACGGCGTGGGGGGTGCTGGGCCTGCTCAGTTTCCTGGACCCCGTGCCCGCCGGCTACGAGGCGCAGTACTGGGCCGACGCGCTGGCGTCCATCGAGGCGTATCGCGGCACGATTGGCACAACCATCTCGCAGCACATCAAGGAATTGACGACCTCGGTGTGGTTCATGGTGTTGTTCGTGCAAGGGCCGTTCGTCTTCGCGATGTTCCTCGCCGGTTACGCGCTGGGCCGGCGCCAAGCGCTGGCCGACCCGTGGCGGCAACCACGCGCGCTGTGGCTGCTTTGCGCGTTCGGCTTGCTGCCCGGCCTGGCGGGGTCGGCGTTGTATGCGACCTCGTCCCTGCCGTTTGCCGGTGCCGCCTGGGAATTGCCCGGGCTGGCGGTGGACTTGCTGACGGCGCCGCTGTTAAGCATGTCGTACGCCGCCGCGTTTCTGCTGGCGTTCCGTACCCGCGCGTTGGGCGGTTTGGCGGCGTGGCTGGCGCCGGCAGGGCGGATGGCGTTAAGCAACTACCTGATGCAGTCGGTCATTTGCGCGTTCCTGTTCACCGGCTGGGGGCTGCGCCTGTTTGCGTCGGTGTCGCCGCTGGCAACCGTGGGCATCGCGGTCGCCATATTCGCCGCGCAGCTGCCGTGGTCCGCATGGTGGTTAAAGCATCACGCATACGGCCCCGTAGAGTGGTTTTTGCGCGCGCTGACCATCGGGGCGTTGCCGCCTTGGCGGCGCGCGCGAGCGGGCTGATCGGCATACCGGATCACACGTCGCGGCGGACCGCGTTCAGCGCCGTGTCGATGGCGCCAACCAGTCGTTCGGTCAGTTGGTCCAGCTCGTCATCGGAAATGATGAACGGCGGGGCCAGCAACACGTGGTCGCCCTGGCGCCCGTCGATGGTGCCGCCCATCGGGTACACCATCAGCCCCTGCGCCATGGCTTCGCGCTTGATGCGCGCGTGTAGCGCCAACGCGGGGTCGAAGGTCTGCTTGGTGGCGCGGTCTTGCACCAGCTCAATCCCCATGAACAGACCTCGGCCGCGGATGTCGCCCACCTGCGGATGCTGGCCCAGCGCCTGCTCCAGCCGCTGTCGCAGACCCGCGCCTTGTTCGCGCACGCGTTGCAGCAGGTTGTCGCGGCGGATCACGTCTTGTACGGCAAGCGAGGCCGCGCAGGCGATGGCGTGGCCCAGATAAGTGTGCCCGTGTTGGAAGAAGCCGCTGCCTTGCTGCATGGCGTCCACGATGCGCTGCTGGACCATCACGGCGCCAATGGGCTGATAGCCGCCACCCAGCCCCTTGGCGATGGTGATGAGGTCAGGCACGATGCCTTCCTGTTCCACCGCGTACAGCGTGCCCGTGCGGCCCATGCCGCACATCACTTCGTCGGCAATCAGCAGCACGCCGTGGCGGTCGCAGACCTCGCGCACGCGCTTGAAGTAGCCGGGCACGGCGGTGACGGCGCCGCTGGTCGCACCCACCACCGGCTCGGCCACGAACGCCATTACGGTGTCGGGGCCCAGCTTCTCAAAGGTCTGTTCCAGTTCCCGCGCCAGGCGTTCGCCGTACTGCTCGGCGCTTTCGCCGCTTTGCTGGTCGCGATACGCGTAGCAGGGCGACACGTGCTCCACGTCTATCAGCAGCGGCGCGAATTGCGCGCGGCGCCACGCGTTGCCGCCTACCGCCAGCGCGCCCAGCGTGTTGCCGTGGTAGCTCTGGCGGCGCGCCACGATATGGCGCCGTTGCGGTTGGCCGATTTCCACAAAGTACTGCCGCGCCATCTTCAGCGCGGCCTCGACCGCCTCGGACCCGCCCGACACGAAGTACGCGTGCGAAATGCCCTGCGGCGCGTCCTCCACCAACCGTGCGGCCAGCTGTTCGGCGACGTCGGTCGTGAAGAAGCTGGTGTGGGCATAGGCCAGCGCGTCGATCTGGGCGTGCATGGCGGCCTGGACGTCGGGATGGTTATGCCCAAGACAGGACACGGCGGCGCCGCCGGAACCGTCCAGGTACGCGCGGCCGGCGCTGTCGTGGATCCACACGCCTTGGCCTTTGACGGCGACAGGGGGCGTCTGGCGTAGGGAACGATGCAGAACGTGGGAGTGGCTCATGGCAATCCGTTTGGCAAAGGTGAGGGTTGAAGTCAGCCGGGGCGGCGGGACGTTGGGGCGGTCCAATAGACGTTGTCGGCGCGCAGGCGCTGTTCCACTTCGGTCAGGCGGTTCAGGACGTCCGCGCCGCCGCGAGCCGTCAACCTGGCGATCAGATGTTCGGCCAAGCCGAGCAAGCCGGCGGTGGTGTGAAAGAACGAGCCGGGGCCTCGGCGGGCCGGGTTCGCCTGCACGCCGTCGCGGTCGGGCGGGGCGAAGCGCAGCGTGTGGCGTGCGTCCACGGCCAGCGGCGACAAGGGGTCGTCGGTCAGGGCGATCAGCGCCACGCCCCGCTGCGCCGCTTGGCGTGCCAGTTGCACGGTGGCGGTGGGGTAGGGCGCTTGCGAGATCACGATGAGCGCGTCGCCAGCGTCCAAGCCGTCGGCCTGTTCGGCTGGCGCCCCGCCCAGGCCGTCGATCAGCACGCTGTTACGGCGCACCAACTGATAGGCGTAGCGCATCTGGAACGCGATGCCGAAGGCGGAACGCGTGCCCAGAAAGCCCACCTGCCGCGCGTTCAGCAAAGTCTGGACGGCAGCGTCGAATGCGGACGCCTGGTTCAGGGCCCACACTGACGTCACCGCCTGGACCTGGTAGTCGGTCAAGACATCGTGGCCCGGCGTGGCGGCATCGCCGGCCGCTGCTTGCAGCGCGGCGGCGCG
The DNA here is from genome assembly GCF_001005835.2 of Achromobacter sp. LC458. Classification (NCBI taxonomy): domain Bacteria; kingdom Pseudomonadati; phylum Pseudomonadota; class Betaproteobacteria; order Burkholderiales; family Alcaligenaceae; genus Achromobacter; species Achromobacter sp. LC458. The sequence continues at coordinate 172,773 of NZ_LBHW02000008.1, read as the reverse complement.
ATCACGCAGGCCGGGCTGGGCTTGCCCGCTATTGTCGGCAAGCGCTTGTTGGAAAGGTTGTCTAAATGCTTCGTAGCTGGAATATCCCAGCGCCCGCGCCAGCCGCAGCATGGTGGCCGGCGCCACGCCGAGCGCCTGGGCTTGACGCCGCATCGACCACAACCCCACTTGCGCCGGATGCGCCGCCACCCAATGCGCCGCGCGTTGCAGCTCCGGTGGCAGTCCTTCCATTTTTTGCTGCAAGGTCGGGATGAGGTCAGGGGGCAATGACATGTGGGTAAGGTCGGGATGTACCGGTTAAAAACAAATGATATATCTATGGATTTAAATAAAACAATTGTTTTTTTTCTCGGCATTTCTCGTGCGGCGATGCTGTTCTAGCCCACGCGGCGGCGCCTTGAGCACGCCACTTGCTCCTCTCGCAAGTCCGGGAAATTTGCTTATATCTTCTGCAAATCCGTGTTCATTTATTTACATCGTGCGCGGGATTTTTGTTTGACGCGAATACATCGGGCGCATATCATTCGTGTAGAAATGAATTTGACCGAACCTTTCTCTTCCATGACCAGCCCCGCGAACACTGATCCCTCCCAGCAGTACGACCTGCGCATTTTGCGAGCCCTGCGCCGCATCACGCGTTCGATCGCATTGCACTCGCGACAGTTGTCCGCGGTCAGCCATATCACTGCTCCGCAGTTGATGTGTCTGCGCACGGTAATGGCCAATGGCCCGATGACGGCCACGGCCATCAGCCGTGAAATGCATGTCAGCCCCAGCACGGTGGTGGGCATCCTGGACCGCCTGGAAGACAAGGGTTTGATCCGCCGTGAACGCGGCCGCGAAGATCGCCGCATTGTTTTCGTTACTGCCACGGACGCCGGCCGCGAATTGGCCCAAGGCGCCCCGTCTCCCCTGCAAAAGCATCTGGCCGACGCATTGAACGCGTTGCCCGAGCTTGAGCAAGCCACCATCACGCTATCGCTGGAACGCATCGTGGCGCTGATGGAGCAGGAAGGGCAGGCAGTCGCAGCGGAACCGCACGGCGATGTATCGTCGCCCATCCTTGAAGTGCCCACGGGCGGGGCACCCCCAGAATCGGGAATCGTTGCATGAAGAAAAACGAACTGGACACCCCCCATCTCTCAAGTGCCGTGGCGCCGGCGGTTCGCGCGCAGACCCATACGATGCGTCTGCCCACCCGCAAAGACGGCGCCGCCATTCACCAGCTCATTTCCGAGTGCCCGCCGCTCGACCTGAATTCCCTCTACGCCTACTTGCTCCTTGGTGAGCATTTCAGCGACACCTGCGTCATCGCCGAAAGTGCCGGCGGACGTATCGACGGTTTTATCTCCGCTTATGTGATCCCGACCCGCCCCGACGTGTTGTTCGTCTGGCAGGTTGCGGTGCACACCCGCGCACGCGGCCATCGGTTGGGCCGCGCCATGCTTCGCGAACTCTTGCAACGCAAGGGGCTCGAGCATGTTCGATATCTTGAAACCACGGTGGGGCCTGACAACCAGGCATCGCGTCGCAGCTTTACCGGCTTGGCCGGCGAGCTTGGCGCCCACGTTTCCGAACAGCCGTTCTTCGACCGGCAATTGTTTGGTGGCGCGGACCATGACGACGAGATGTTGTTGAGGATAGGCCCGTTCGCATTGCCTGCCCCGTAGGGCAGCGCAACCCCAGCGGACTTATCGAAATTACCGGGATGGCAATGCCTGTCCGAATGCGTTCACCGCATCCGGAGGGATCGTGCCGTCTATTCAACTTATGAGATGAAAAAGGGAGGATTGATCATATGGACTTGAAAATCTTTGACCGGATGGAATCCGAAGTGCGGGGCTACATTCGGTCGTTCCCCGTGATATTCAGCCAGGCCCGAGGCTCGACGCTGATCGACGAAGGCGGCACCGAGTACATCGATTTCTTCAGCGGCGCAGGCACGCTGAACTACGGCCACAACAATCCTGTTCTCAAGGAAAAACTGCTGGAGTATGTGCAGGCGGACGGCGTCGTCCACGGCCTGGACATGGCGACCAGCGCGAAGAAGCGTTTCCTGGAGACGGTGGATCGCGTGCTGCTCAAGCCGCGCAACTGGCAATACACGCTGCAATTCACCGGCCCCACCGGCACCAATGCCGTGGAAGCCGCGCTGAAGATCGCGCGCCAGGTCAAGGGCCGTTCGAATGTGATTTCGTTCACGCATGGCTTTCACGGCGTCAGCGGCGGTTCGCTGGCCGTGACGGCCAACATGAAGTTCCGCGAAGCGTCCGGCTATGCGCTGGGCAACACCACGTTCATGCCCTATGACGGCTACTTCGGCCCCGACGTGGACACGATGGCCTACCTGGAACGCATGCTGGAAGATCCCAGCAGCGGCATGGACAAGCCCGCCGCCGTCATCGTTGAAACCGTGCAGGGCGAAGGCGGCGTCAACGTTGCCACGCTACGCTGGCTGAAAGAGCTGGAAAAGCTGTGCAAGCGCCACGACATGCTGCTGATCGTGGACGACATCCAGGTGGGCTGCGGCCGTACCGGCACCTTCTTCAGCTTTGAAGCCGCCGGCATCCGCCCGGACATCATCACGCTGTCCAAGTCGCTGTCTGGTTTCGGCCTGCCGATGTCCTTGGTGCTGATGAAGCCCGAGCTGGACATCTGGAAGCCGGGCGCCCACAGCGGCACGTTCCGCGGCAACAACCTGGCGTTCGTCACCGCCACCCAGGCCTTGGAAACCTATTGGGCCAACACCGCCTTCACGGCCGACATCCAGCGCAAGGAACGCACGGTGCGTGACTGGCTGGAAAACCTGGTCCACAGCTATCCCAACGCGGGCCTGTCGGTGCGCGGCCGTGGCCTGATCCAGGGCCTGGTGTGCAACACCACGCCCGCGCTGGCCAACCGCATCGCGCAGCAGGCATTCAAGAAGGGCGTCGTCATCGAGACCTCGGGCGCGCATGACGAAGTGCTCAAGCTGCTGCCGGCGCTGACGATTGAAGAAGATTTGTTGAGCAAGGGCCTGGACATCATCGAGGCCAGCGTGGCCGACGCGCTGGCAGAAGAAGGCCAGTCCGCCCGCATTCTTAAATTTGGAGGAAAACGTCAATGATCGTACGCAATGTCAAAGATGTGATCGGCACCGCCGACGAAGTCCGTACCGACACCTGGGTCAGCCGCCGCGTGCTGCTCAAGAAGGACGGTATGGGCTTTTCCTTCCACGAGACCACCATCTTTCCCGGCGGCCGCACGCACATCCACTACAAGAACCATCTTGAAGCGGTGTGGTGCATTGAAGGCGACGGTTCCATCGAGACCATCGCCGACGGCAAGAAGTATGACCTGGGCCCCGGCGTGGTCTACGCGCTGAACGAACACGACGAGCACTGGCTGTGCGGCGGCAAAGAGCCGCTGCGCGTCATCTGCGTCTTCAACCCCCCGCTGACCGGCCAGGAAGTGCACGACAAAGAAGGCGTCTACGCCTTGCCTGAAGCCGAAGCCAAAGCGGCTTGATACAAGGAGGTTCGCATGATCTCACCTGCAAAGGATCCGTACGCCTCCCGTACGGACCGGGGCTCAGCCATCATTGCCCGCCAGGACCCGGTGGTCTATGGCGACGGCAAGTACGCCAACGCCTTGTCCGGCGAACAGGTCGGGCAATATGAGCGCGACGGCTTTCTCTTGTTGGAAAACCTGTTTTCCGAAGAAGAGATCCGCGCGCTGTCCGCCGAGGTCGAGCGCATGACGCGCGACCCGTCGATCATCCGGCGTGAGGAATCCATCACTGAACCCGGCAGCAATGCCGTGCGCTCCATCTTCATGGTGCATGTGTTGAACCCCGTGCTGTCGCGCCTGGTGCGCGACCCGCGCCTGGTCAACGTGGCGCGGCAGATCCTGGGCTCCGAGGTATACATTCACCAGTCGCGCGCCAACATGAAGCCCGGCTTCAAGGGCAAAGAGTTCTACTGGCACTCGGACTTCGAGACGTGGCACGTGGAAGACGGCATGCCGTCGATGCGCGCGCTGAGCTGCTCGGTGCTGCTGACCGACAACAACGAGTGCAACGGCCCGTTGATGCTGGTGCCCGGCTCGCACCGCCAGTTCATCTCGTGCGTGGGCGAAACCCCGAACGAGCACTACAAGCAATCGCTGAAAAAGCAGGAATACGGGGTGCCGGACCCGGTCAGCCTGCAATTGCTGGTAGAGCAGGGCGGCATCCGCTCGATGACCGCCAAGGCGGGTTCGGTGGTGTTTTTCGACTGCAACACCATGCACGGCTCGAACAGCAATATCTCGCCGTGGCCGCGCGCCAATGTCTTCATGGTCTACAACAGCATGGAGAACACCTTGAACCCGCCCAAGTACGGCCTGACGCCGCGCCCCGAACATATCGCGACGCGCAAGGGCTTCAAGGCGGTGACGCCGCTGGATACGCTGAAGCTGGTGGGCGGCTGATCCGCCGCGTTCAGCCCGCCGCGTCGGACCTTGGCGGGTTGTACCTCCCACACCGAAACCCGGGCCTTGCCCGGTTTTTTTCATGCGCGGTGCGGCGCCTGAAATTCGACCGATGCCGGCGTCCGCTCTCTGCTATTCTTGCGCGGATTCCCCTCACGCCAAAGCGATGCCGCCATGTCCGCCCGTATCCTGAGCTTGCACATTTACCCGATCAAATCCTGCGCCGGCATCGATCTGGCGGAGTCGCCCATCGACCGGGCCGGCCTGGCTTACGACCGCCGCTGGATGCTGATCGGCGCCGATGGGCAGTTCATGACGCAGCGCCAATGGCCGGCGATGGCCCTGATCCGCACGGCGCTGACCGCCGATGCGCTTCGCATCAGCGCGCCCGGCATGCCCGATCTGGACGTGCCCCTGGATGAATCCGGCATCGAGCCCGGCGCGCAAACCGTGGCGGTCTGGGCCGACACGATATCGGCGCGCCACGAAAGCGCCGCCACGGGCCAATGGTTTTCTGAATTCCTGAAAACGCCGTGCCGCTTGCTGAAGGTGGACAGCGCTGCCGCGCGCAACGCCAAGCCCGACTGGGTATCGCGCTGGGTGGATGCGCATCCCGATCTGGCGGACGCCTTCGTGGGCGACCACCACTTCGGCTTTGCCGATGGTTTCCCGCTGCTGATCGCCAACCAGGCCTCGCTGGATGACCTGAACGCGCGCCTGCAAGCCAAGGGCGTGGCGCCGGTGCCCATGGACCGTTTCCGGCCCAACATCGTGGTCGAGGGCGAATGGGAACCCTTCGAAGAAGACCATACCGCCATGATCACGGCAGCGGGCGTTCGGATGGCGTTCGTCAAGCCGTGCACCCGTTGCTCGATTCCCGACATCGACCAGCGCACCGCCCAGCAGCACGACGAGCCCGGCCGTACGCTGGCGGGCTATCGCAATCTGGATATCGGGGTGGTGTTTGGCCAGAATGCCATTCTGGACGCGCCGGCCGGCGCGCGCTTGAAAGTCGGCGACGCGGTCGAGATCGAACTGGATTTCTGACCGGTCGTCGGGCCGGGGGTGTCTTCGGTCACGCCGAAGGCACCTGTGCGGATTACGCCGAAGACAACTTCAGGCCGATCAGACCCAGCACAATCAGGGCCACGCTGACGATGCGCATCCAACTCGTGGACTCGCCGAACAGCACGATACCGGCCACGAAGGCGCCCACGGTGCCGATGCCCACCCACACGGCGTAGGCGGTGCCCAGCGGCAGCGTTTTCATGGCGACAGCCAGCAGCCACACGCTGATGGCCATGCCGCCCGCGGTAATCAGGGACGGCCAGAGGCGGGTGAAGCCATGGGTGTATTTCAGGCCTACGGCCCAGACGATTTCAAACAGGCCCGCTAGCACCAGGATGATCCAGGTCATTGACGACTCCTTCTGTTGCGCTGCCGGCGTTGCGCCGGCAATAAGGGGTCGTCCCCGGATAAAAAAAACACCGGTCGTTTGACCGTGCGCAGCAACGGGCCGTCCCGCTGCGGCAAAAATTATAGAATACCGGCTTCCAACGGCAAAACCGGATGCCGGGCATCACTTAAGCAACACGTCGCGGACCGGACCGCGAACCAGGAATTTCCATCATGCAACGCATCATGCTGCGGGCAAAGCTACACCGCGTCACGGTCACCGAAGCCGATCTTCACTACGAAGGCTCATGCGGCATCGACGAAGACCTGCTGGACGCTGCCGGCATGCGCGAGTTCGAACGCATCGAACTCTACAACGTCACCAATGGCGAACGCTTCGACACCTACATCATCAAGGCGGCCCGCGGCAGCGGCGCCATCTCGCTGAACGGCGCGGCCGCGCGCCGGGCCCAGGTGGGCGATCTGTTGATCATCTGCACCTACGGGCCGATGTCCGAAGAAGACTCCGCCAAGCACAAGCCGCAGGTCGTGCTGGTGGACGACGCGAATCGCGTCAAGGAAATTCGCAAGTTCCCGGCCTGAGGCCGGGCCGGGCAACGCGCCATTTCGGCTTGGCCGGATGGCGCTTTCGTCAACCCTGAACCATTTCATCATGAGCTTCCAGGTCATCATCCAACCCAGCAAGCATCAATTCCCGGTTGAGCCCGGCCAGACCGTGCTCGACGGCGCCTTGGCCGCCGGCATCGTGCTGCCCTACAGCTGTCGCAACGGCGCGTGCTCCACCTGCAAGGGCAAAGTGGTGTCCGGGGAGTTCGACGCCGGGCAATATCCCGCCCAGATCCTGTCGCCGGAAGAACTGGCCAACGGCTACACGCTGTTTTGCCAGGCCCGGCCCGCGTCCGACATGGTGGTTGAATCCACCGAAGTCCGGCTGGCCAGCGACATCCAGATTCGCAAGCTGCCGTCGCGCGTGCAGACGCTGGAACGCGTGGCGCCCGATGTCACCGTGCTTAAGTTGCAACTGCCTGCTTCCGAGCAGTTCCGCTATTACGCGGGGCAGTACATCGAAGTCATCCTGAAAGACGGGCGTCGTCGCAGCTACTCGATGGCTGGTGCGCCGCATACCGGCAGCCCGCTTGAACTGCACATCCGGCACATGCCGGGCGGGCTTTTCACGGACCATGTATTCGGCGCCGGCACCACGCAGATGAAGGAACGCGAGATCCTGCGGCTGGAAGGGCCGTTCGGCTCTTTCTTCCTGCGCGAAGACAGCAACAAGCCCATCGTGCTGCTGGCTAGCGGCACGGGCTTTGCGCCTGTGAAGGCCATCGTCGAGCACATGATCCACAAGAGCATTGCGCGCCCGGTCACGCTGTACTGGGGCGGCCGCCGTCCCCAGGACTTGTACATGGACGCACTGGCGCAGTCCTGGTCTGGCCTGCTGCCGAACTTCAAGTACGTACCGGTGGTGTCCAATGCGCTGCCCGAAGACGGCTGGTCGGGGCGCACCGGCTTCGTCCATGAAGCCGTCATGCAAGACATCGCGGACCTGTCCGGCCATCAAGTCTATGCCTGCGGCTCGCCGCTGATGGTGGATGCCGCGCGTCGCGAATTCAGCGTGCAGAACGGGCTGCCGCCGGAAGAGTTCTACGCGGATGCCTTCACGTCCGAGGCCGACCTGGCGAAAGCCGCGTCGTAAATCGGACCACGGGAATCATCGGGGGGGAATTCACAGGCTGAAAAGCTTCGTGACTTCCGCCCCTTTTTTATACGTAGGCGAAGGCAAATCGGCGGGGTAAACTGCCTTCGCAGCGGCTTGCCAAAGGGGCGGACATCGGGTCCGTGGCCGACTTGGCATGCAAGGAGCAATGCGGGCATGAAAGTAGCGGTATTGGGTAGCGGCATTATCGGAATCTCCAGCGCCTGGTGGCTGAACCAGGCCGGCCACGACGTTGTGGTCATTGATCGCTGCACCGGTCCCGCCCAGGAAACCAGCCTTGCCAATGGCGCGCAGATTTCGGTTTCCTATGCCGAACCCTGGGCCAATCCGCAGGCGCCGCTCAAGCTGCTCAAATGGATGTTCCAGGACAACGCGCCCTTGCTGTTCCGGCCGCAGCTGGACTGGCGTCAATGGATGTGGGGCCTGGCCTTCCTGCGTGAGTGCCTGCCCGGCCGGCTGGCTCCGAATATTCGGGCCATGGTCCGCATGGCCGAATACAGCCGCGCCACGCTGCGCAGCATGCGCGCGGAACTGGGCATCGAATACGACCACCTTGAACGCGGCATCCTGAACTTCTACCGCGATCCCCACGAATTCGAAAACTCGCAACGGGCCGCCGGCCTGATGCGCGATTTCGGCGTCGAGCGCCGCGTGGTCACGGCAGACGAGGTCATCGCCATCGAACCGGCCCTGGCCCCGCACCGCCAGACCATCGTGGGCGGTGATTACACGCCTGAAGACGAAAGCGGCGACGTCCACTTGTTCTCGGTCGCGCTGGCCGAACGCTGCGCCCGCGCCGGCGTCGAATTTCGCTACAACACGCGAGTCACGCGTTTGCTGACGCAAGGCGGCGCCGTGCAGGGCATGGAAATCATTGAACCCGATGGCCGCTACGGCACCCTCTCGGCAGACGCGTATGTCGTGGCGATGGGCAGCTTCAGCCCCAATCTGCTGCGTCCCTTGGGCATCCCGTGCAACGTGTATCCCGCCAAGGGCTACTCGGCGACCTTCCCGGTGCTCAAGCCGGAAGCCACGCCTACGGTCAGCCTGACCGACAGCAGCCATAAAATTGTGTTTTCGCGCCTGGGCGACCGTCTTCGCATGGCCGGCACCGCCGAGCTTTCGGGATATTCGCGCAGTCTGAACACCGGCCGTTGCGAAGCCATGACGCGCCTGGCGCAAGAACTTTTTCCCGACGCGCTCGATTTCGAACGCGTCAGTTATTGGTCGGGCCTGCGCCCGTCCACTCCCTCGAACGTGCCCATCATCGGCCGTAGCCGCATCCCCAACCTGTATATCAACACGGGTCACGGGACGCTCGGCTGGACGATGGGCGTTGGCTCGGGCCGGGCTTTGGCCGATCTGCTCAGCGGACGGCGGCCGGAACCGGAATTTCCTTTTCTTGGTCTGTGAACCTATGAAGAATCTGCAATTGGCGGGCGTTGCCCGCGCGATGTTCGCCAGCCGGCGTGCATGGGTCTTCGGCGCCGCGATGGCGCTGGCGGGGGTGGCTAACGCCGCACCCGTGGAAATCCAGGTCTGGCACACACTGTCGGACGCCAACAAGGCCGAGTTCGAAAAACTGGCCAAGCAGTACAACAAAGAGCAGGACCAGGTCAGCGTCAAGCTGCGTGGTTTCGCCTCGCAAGAGGCGCTGGAACAGGAAGCCGCATCGGCCGCCAAGGCCAAAAAGGCGCCCAACCTGGTCCAGCTGACGGATAACCATTCACCGGAAGTCGTGGCGCAGCACAAAGCCATCATGCCGATGTACGAACTGCTGGCCAAGTACCCGATCAAGGACCTGAACTGGTTCGTGCCGGCCACCAGCAGCTTCACGCGCGACAGCAAGGGCCGCCTGCTGGCGTTCCCGTGGATGGCCGAAGTGCCGGTGATGTTCTACAACACCGCCGCCTACAAGAAGGCCGGCTTGGATCCCAACAACCCCGCGCGCACCTGGAACGGCCTGCAAGCCGAACTGCTGAAGCTGCGCGACGTGGCCGACATCGATTGCCCCTACGCGTCCAGCGACCAGGTCACCGTGCACCTGGAGAACCTGGCCCCGATCAACGGTCAGCAATTCACCAGCAACAACAACGGCCTGGACGCGATCACGAAGAAAAGCGCCGCGCCCGCGATGCAGTTCGACACGCTCTACATGCGCCACATCTCCCTGATGGTCAGCTGGAAGCGTTCGTTGCTGTTCATGGCGCACACGGGCGACGCGTCGGCCGACAAGTTGTTCGCCAAGGGTGAATGCGCGGTGCTGACCGCCAATTCCGGCGCATTCGGCACGTTCCTGAACACCAAGTCGCTGTCGTTCGGCGTGGCGCCGGTGCCTTACTACGACCAGGCCACCAAGGCTGCCGGCCAACCGTTTGTCAGCGGCTCGGCTTTGTGGGCGCTGGAAGGCCGCCCGCAATCCGAAGAAAAGGCAACGGCACAGTTCCTGGCCTGGCTGTCCAAGCCGGTCGTGGCCGCCGAATGGCATCAGCGCACGGGCTTCCTGCCCCTGACCGAAGCCGCGTTCCGCGCGTCTGACGTGTCGTTCTACAAGAGCATCCCGGGCGCACAGGCCGTGATCGCGTCGATGAGCAACCGTCCGGCCAGCAACAGCCGCGGCTTCCGCATGGCCAACTACGCGCGCATCGAACCCGTTCTGAATCAGCAACTGAACGACGCCTTCGACGGCAAGGTTCCGCCCGTGTCGGCATTGAACAATGCGGCCTCGCAGGCGCGCAGCATCGCCGCCCAGCGTTAATCCATGCGCTAGGCCTGGGCAGCGTGTAGCTGCCTGCCGCCACCGCAAAAACCCGGTCTTTCAGACCGGGTTTTTTTTTGCCTTCGGCACGCCTGTCCGGGAGGGGTGGATCAATTCATCCATGCGTACATGCCAGTCTGGCGGCCCGCTTTGCCCTCGTCCACCATGCCGTTCATGCGTACCGATTCCGGTGCGCCTTCAGCTTGCGGTGAGGCATGGTTCGAATCATTTTCCTGGTGGCAGGCGTGTCCTGCCTGGGGGCTTGCACTGGCTGGCCCGCCAATGATGGCGCCGGTGTGGGGTGGCAGGCTGCCGGGTCCGCTGCGCACGCGTTTCGTTTTGATTGGCGCTTGTCCGGCGACCCGGCGGTTGCGCCCATGCAGGTGTTCGACGACGGCAAGGACGTCTGGCTGCAATTCGCGCCGGGGCAACCCTTGCCCGCTATCTTCGGTGTGCGAGCAAATGTTGAACACGCGCTGCCCTATACGCGGCGCGACCCTTATGCGGTGGTGACGGGGGCGTGGGAGGCGCTGCGGTTTCGCGGCGGGCGCTTGATGGCGCGCGCTGAACGCGAAGCCCGACGCGACACCGAACGCGCAGCCGATGTTGCGGCCGCGCCAGGCGCACCGGTTTCGATGTCGGCAGAAGCCGCCGTCGCCGTCCCGCTTGCGGGCGTAGGGCAACTGGCGGGTAAAGGGCCATTGGGCACGCGCGATGCGCCTGTGCTGGCGGCTTCTTTGCCCGGCGATTCCAAGGCAGACATTTCAACGGCGGGCGCTTTAACGGCAGCTGTTTCAAGCGGAGCCGCTTCAACGTCAGACACTTCAATTTCAGGCGTATCCCTATCCGCCATTCCAAGCCCAAACGCGGCTGCCGCCGTCAGCAGGTATCGGGCAGCACCCCCGGACACTACGCTGCGCGCCGTGCTGGCGCGCTGGGCCGGTGATTCGGGCTGGACCTTTCGCCCGCAACACTGGGCTGTCGACGTCGACATTCCCCTGTCCGCCTCGGCCGATTTTTCCGGCGATTTCAAATCCGCTGTCCGCGAATTGCTGAGCGCCACCGAGCTGGCCGACAAGCCCTTGCAGCCTTGCTTCTACGGCAATCAGGTCCTGCGTGTGGTGCCGTTGGCCCAACCGTGTTCGCGGGCCGCGCCTGCGCAAGGGGGTGGGGCATGAACCGGCTTCAATGGTTTGGCGTGGCTGCGACTTGCGCGCTAGCTGGCTGCGCGGCAACGGAGCAGGTGGCGCACTTGAATCGGGCGGCAAACGAACGGCTTGATGTTGTCTCCGGCCATCACCGCGCGTTCGCCCAGGGCTTGTCCGACCGCCAGGCGCGCATCGCCGCGCAGGACGTGGCGGCGCCGTGGGTGGCCGGCACGCCGCAACCCTTGGCGCGCGACGTGTCGCTGCCGCCCGCGTTGCGCGAGAACGTGCCCACCACGTTGATGCTTGCGGACGACGCCGATCTTTTCGGATTGGCGCAACGCCTGGGCGCTGCCACCGGCATCCCGGTGCGAGTGCAACCCGAAGCGTTGCTGCCGCTGGAGCAATTTCTGCCGCGTCTGGCCGTAACGGGCGGCTTGTCCGTGCCGGCGCCGTACCGCATGGAAGTCCGGGACGGCCCCTTGCCGCTTGCCGACTTGCTGGACGCGTTGGCTGCGCGCTTTTCGGTGCATTGGCGATACGTGCGCAACGCGCTGGAGTTCTACCGCACCGAGACGCGCGTGTTCGACGTGCGCGCGCTGTCGTTGGCAAGCGCGGTCGACGTGCGCCTGGGCAGGTCCGGCAACGCAGACGGCGAGGGCTTCGAAAGCACCTCCAGCACCACATTGGCGGCCAAGGAACACAACGCGCTGGCCGTGCTGCGGGCCAGCATCGCGCCGTTCCTGACGCGGTCGGGCTTGATTGCCGATGCGGTGGACGGCGCATCGTCCCTCGTCGTCACTGACACTCCCGACGCGTTGGAGCGCATCGCGGTCTTCCTCGAACGCGAAAACAAAGCCATGACGCGTCGCGTACGCCTTGTCTTCGAAGAAATCACCGTCATCGTCAAGCAATCGGCCTCGGGTGGCCTGGACTGGAACGCGCTATACGCGGCGGCGGGCGCTTCCGCGCGCTACGCCATGCCGGCCGTGGCGGTTGCCGGAGCAAGCACGCTTGACGTGTCGGCGGGGCGGGGCGCCTGGCAAGGGTCGCAAGCGCTGGTGTCTGCGCTAAGCACAATGGGCGCGATCGTCCGGCACAACAAGGTTCCTGTTTTGACGCTTAACCGGCGCCCGGTCACTCATGCCATTCGCACCACGTTTTCCTACATCGATCGCGTACAAAGCACCGCGGTGCCGGGCACCACGGCGGGGGGCGCCAACGGCACGTTGCCGGCCGTGTCCATCACGCAGAAAGAAGAAACCGTGGGCTCGTTCCTGACCCTGGTTCCTGATATCCAGCATGACGGCCAGATCTTGCTGTCCGTGGCGTATGACAACGCGGTGGCGCAACCACTGAAGACCATCACCTTTGGCGAGCGCGGCAATCAGGTCCAGGTGCAGCAGATCACGATTGACGGCAATGGCACGGTTCAGCAAATAGAGCTGCGGCCGGGGCAACCCGTGATTTTGTCCGGCTTCGACCGCAGTACCGACCAGCATGCAGGCCAGCGCCTGGCCCCGGGGCTACCGCTGATCACCGGCGGGCACGACAGCGCCGAGCAGGCGCGCGAGACGACGTTGATGCTCGTCACCGCCCAAGTAGAAGAGGGGTACTAAGCCGCCATGAAACGAGCCCCCGACCCGTTATTGCTTGACTGCCCCGGCGCCGGCCATCGCCTGGCGTTCGGCCTGCGATGGCTGGTATTGATCGGCTCCGACACGCAGGCCCTTGCGCGCGCGCGTGGGCGCCGGTTGCGCGCCACGCACGTCGTCGTAGGCGGTTCGCCTGCAACGATGGCGGGGTACGGGCGCCTGCGCGGAATGCGGCGTGCACGCGCTGGTGAATGGTGGCGCAATCGCGTAGCCAAACACGTAGACGGCCACGTAGGCAATCGGGCAGCGGACGCCGCGCCTGGTCGCGCGGCCCGCCGTCCTGCAAGGCCCTTCGTCCTGGCTGCCGCGCAGCTTTACGCGCTGCGGTTTCCGTCCGGCGGACACTGCGTCATCGCGCTTCCTGATGGTCGGTACTGGCTGGTCGCAGCTCAGGACGGTGTGGTGCTGTCCCAGGCGGATCGTGTGTTTGTGTCTCACGATGACGCGTTGCAGGCGCAAGCGCGGTTGCAAGAACAACGTCCTGGCTTACCGGCGCACGATCCCGACTCCATCTGGGCTTGCCTGATCAGCGCGGTGGATTCGGGCGCCCGCCTCGCGCCTTTGCCATCGCGCTGGGCGGGCGTGCCGTTTGCGCTGCGTCTGTTTCTGCTGTGCGTCGCCATGGCGGCCCTTGCACCGCCGGTTTGGCGGTCGGTTGTCCCTTATGTTCTGTCCCATTGGGCGGCAGCGCCTGCTGAGGATTCCGTGCCACCCGATCCGCGAAGCGCCCATCAGGCTATGTTGGGCGCCCTGACCGCGCATGGGCCGAACGATGTCGCGCGGCTGCTACGCAGTGTGGGACTGTTGCCCATCCAGGTACAGGGCTGGGCGCTACGCCGCGCGCAGTGCGATGCCGGCCAGGGCGTTTGGCGTTGTGCGGCGGTCTATGCGCGCGCGCACCGTTTCGCGACGAATCAACGCTTGTACGCGCGGCTGCCCGCTGGCTGGCAGGTGTCATTCAAGCCCTTGAATGAAGCCACGTTAGCGTGGCGCGTGGCATCCGAACCTATTCCTCTGACTGCCTTAGCGCTGCCTAGCGGCTTGCATGTCGACACCGAACTGGTGGCCGCATTGCAGCGCTTGCAGCCTGCATTCGCGTCAGTGTCGCTGGCGTCGGCGGTGGCATTGCCGCTGTCGTTGTCGAACGCATCGGTCGTTGGCGCCCAAGTCTCCCCGTCGCGGACCCTCCCGGTATTGCGACGGCGCGCGCTGCGTCTGCAAGGTCCGTTGCGGTCGATCGGCCTTATCCCCACCGCGCTTACCCCCGCGCTTACGCCCGCGCGTTGGTCTCGTCTTGTGGTGGACGTCCAAGCACAGGCCAAGCCTACCTTGGTGGCCAGCACGCTGGTTGCCGAACTACAAGGAGATCTCTATGAACAAGACTAAACCGGGACTTGTCGCCATTGCGTTCGTGGCGCTATGCGGCGGCGGGGCCTCACATGCAACAACGCCGCCGCTTGAAGACGCCCGGCCCTGGCCGGAGGTTGAAACGGTGCAGACCTTGTTGCGTGCCGACGCGGCTGCCGCGCTGGCCGATTGCCGTGTGCCCGGCATCTGCCCGTCGGGCCGCGCGACGGCACCGCCCGACGAGCCCACGGCCCGGCAGGTAGACGCCATCCGCGTGGCGGCCATTTACGGATCTACCCGCCGCCTCAACGTCGACGTCGTTATCAACGGCGCGCTATTGCGCTATCGGGCCGGCCACCAAGCCCCTGTCGCCGGCGCCTACTCTGCGCGCGCTTATCGACTGCTGGCCGTCGAAGGCGCCTGCGTGCATTTGCGCCGCGACGATCTTGACCACACCGCTTGCGTCGATACCGGAGCAGCAACGCCATGATCCCGCGCGTTATTCCAAGCCCCTCGCAGCCGCCTCCATTGTTGGGCACCCTCGATGACATCGCGCGGCTGACCCCCGCGCTTGTGCGGGCGCTGGCCCGCGAGTTCGACCTGGCCTCGTTAGCCGGCAGGCTGTGCCCGGTTTTGCTGGACAGTGGCGAGGTGGCCATCTTCGCGGTCAAGGAATATGTTCACGGCGATGCCATCGACGAGTTGCAGCGCATGGTGGCTGCGGCCGGCTACCGCCTGGCCGTGCCCCTGCGTTACCAGTTGCCCGCGCCCTTGCTCCTGATGATTGCGCGGGGCCAATTGACAGCGTCCGGCGTGGGCGGATCGGGCGCCGGTCCTCAGGCGGATCGCGCATCTGCCCTGGCCGCGCTGTTCCTGGACATTGTTCGCTGGGGCGTCTTGCAGGGCGCCAGCGATGTGCATATCAACGTCAATCGACGGCACGAGACCTGCGACATCCGCTACACGATCAACGGCGACTACGTGTCCACGGACCGGTTCGCCGGGTTGTCGAACGACACGCTGCTGGAGGTGCTGGCGGTGGCCTGGATGGACGTGCGCGGCGGCAATGGCGCCGTCTTCGACCCCGCGCTTGAACAGCAAGGGCGATTGGCCTTTGTGGTCGATGGCATTCCGATCGTGTTGCGATGGGCCTCTCTGGCCGCCGATGCCGGGCCGTCGGTGTGCTTGCGCATCCTGCGCCTGGACGCCACGGCCGACGGCAACCTCCAGACCCTGGGCTACCCGCCCGGGCAAATCGCCACCTTGCTACGCGCCCGTGACCGCGAGGGCGGCGCCATCGTGCTGGCCGGCGTGGTCGGGTCGGGCAAGTCCACGACCATCGCGACCTTGATGCGCGGTATCGACCCCACGCGCAAGGTCATAACGTTGGAGGACCCGGTGGAATACATCATCGCCAATGCGTTGCAAAACACCTTGGGTGGTGCGTTGGCGGAATCCGCCTGGGCGTCATTCGATGCCAAGTTGAAGACCATCAAGCGCTCGGCCATGAATGATCTGCTGATCGGTGAAATCCGTGACGTCAATACGGGCCGCGCGTTCATGGACCTTGCCAGTTCGGGCATCAGCCTTTACGCCACGACCCATGCGGGCGCGGCCGCCATGATTCCCGAACGCCTTGCTTCGGATGCCATCGGGGTGTCGCGAGATTTCCTGGCCACGCCGGGCATTTTGAAATTACTGGTCTATCAGACGCTGTTGCCGCGTTTGTGTCCGGCGTGCGCGTTGCCGGTGGACAGCCTCTGGCGGGCAGCTGATGCCGTTGGGGGCGTCGAAGGCGCCTACGCGGCGTACGACGCGGCGGGTTGGCGGGCGTGGGTGCACGCACTTCAGATCGCCTATCAGTTGGATGCCGGCCAGCTACGGGTCAGGAACGCGGACGGATGTCCGGCGTGCCGACGCCCACAGTTGTCGCAGCTGAACGGCACGTCGGGTCGCTGTGTAGCGGCCGAAATGATCGAGCCCGAGCGCCTGGACGGATTTCTGGACCGCGTGCGCGACCGTGATAACGCCGGGCTGGACAAGCTGGTGCGCGAGGCGGGTTTTCAGTCGGGCACGGAGCCGGAGGCGGCTGGGCAAGACTGGCGGGAATCCGCCACGCGAGGGGCACGCGCGCTGCACTGTGCACTGCTTAAGGTCAGCACTGGCGAGGTAGACCCGCGCGCGCTGTTGCGGCGTTTCGATGTCCCGATGGGGGCGCCGGCGGCGGCTGTGCGTCAAACCCCGCGAGGCGCCTCATGAACCGACCGCAAACACTTGCTCGCGGGTGGCCGCGAATCACAGGGCAAGGCATGTCGCCATGGTTCGACGCACTAAGGTTTCGGCCTCATCGCGCGGATTATTACGCGTATCTGGCCGATCTTATCGAGGGCACGCAGGGGCGTAAAAGCCTGCGCGACATCTTCGAGGACGATGCGCGCCGCTATGGCCCGCGAACAGTGCGTGGCCGCCTGTCCCGACATTGGGCGTCTTCCTATCAGGAGGAAGGCGGCGACCTTGGTGTTGCATGGTCTGGCACCTTGCCGCTGGACGAATGTCGTCTTGTCAGTTGTGTGCAGGAAGAGGGCGGTGACCTTGCCGCTGCGTTGCGCGATCTTGCCGGGGCCGTCCGCTTGGCGGGGCAAGCGTGGCTGGCCGTCGCCTCTGCCGCTGCCGCGGGAGTGGTCGCGGCCACGGTCGCCTTTGCGTTGCTATGCGCCATTCCGTACTTCACCGTGCCGCGCCTCCAATCGGTCTTCCAGCTGGTGCCGCCGGAAGACTACGGCCGCTTGACGCGCAACCTGTTCGGGCTGGCGGGCGCGCTGGATCAGTGGCTGCTGCTATGGCTGGTGCTGAGCCTGGGCATCGCCTTGCTAAGCCTCTGGTCCTTGCCGAATCTGACCGGCGGCGCCAGAGCCGCTTTGGACCGATGGTTGTTATGGCGCTTGTATCGCGACTTTCAGGCGATTCGCTTTCTGTGCCTGTTGTCTGTGCTGATCCGGCAACGCGGGTCGGCGGACACCCGGCTTCGTCGTGCGCTGTCGGTGCAGGCGGGGGGCGCGTCGCCTTGGCTGCACACGCATCTGCAAGCCATGTTGGACCACATTGATGCGGGCGATAGCGGGCCGGACATCTTCGCCACCGGCATGCTGGACCAGGAAACCTGGTGGTACATGGCCGACATGATGGATGCGTTGGGGCTTGAAGCGGGCTTGGCGCGAGTACGCCAGCGTGTCGAAGCGCGCCTGCTGGCGCGGGTGCGCAGACAGGCGACCGCATTGCGTTGGTCGCTGCTTGTCGCCTCGCTGGCAACGGTATTGGGCATCACGCTTTGGCACTACGGCGTCATTGACGAGTTGCGGCGCGCCCTTACGAATTTTTATGCAAGTCAGTAGCGCGGGGCAGGACTGTACCGAACCACCACTCGCGCACATTTCATTTATCCACGGAGGCAGCGATGCAGCGAATACCCATGAACAGTAAAAACCGGCGTCGATGCCGCATAACGCGGCAGCGGGGCTTTTCCTTGATGGAGGTGTCCATCGTGACCGCCATCGTGTTGTTGATCGCCATCGTCGGGATTCCGGCGATAGGCGCCTATGTCATCGAAAACAAGGTGCCCAAGGTCGGGGAAGAAATTCAGCGTTTCATTGCCAGCATGAAAATCAATGCCCAGGGTGGTGGCGTGACGCCGTACGAGGGGCTGGACACCGGCGCGCTGGCGAATGCGCTGCGCGACTCCAGCGTGCTGGCTGTCGTGGGCAGTGGGGCGTCGGCACGGGTGGTGCACGGTCTGGGCGGCAGCGGAACGGGCCGCAACGGTGTGGTCGAGGTGGCTGCCGCCGCGTCCGGCGGGGGCGGGCTGGGGTCGGCATTCGTCGTCACCCTGACTAACGTCAGCCATGCTGCGTGCCCAGCGCTGGCCTCGGTGTTGCAACGGGTCTCGGACGCTATCTCCATAGGCGGCGGCACGGGAGCAAAAGTCGTGAAAGACGCGCTGGCCGTTCCCGACGTGCCGTATCGCGCCGCCCTGGCGCAGGCGCAATGCAGCCAGGGTGAAGTCAACACCTTCACTTTCACCGCAAGATGACGCCGCCGCTCTTTGGCAAGGGCGCGCGCGGGTCGCCGCGCGCATGCCGGCCCCAAGGCGGGTTCTCGCTGGTCGGTCTGGCGGTGGCGCTGGCATTGACGTCCATGATTGCGATTTGGGCGTCAAACCAGCTCGTCCAGCGGATCGAAGACGCGGCGGCGCGCTCCACGGGCGTGTGGCTGATGCAGGTCAGACAGGCGATGGCGCAAACGCTCCAGCGCCATTTCGACGCCTTGTCCAAGGGCGGCCCTTTGGTGGGCGAGGGCGGAGCCCCGTTGTTCGCTGACCCGTTTGCACCCACCGTGGCGGAATTGCGCACGCAGGCATATTTGCCCGCTGATTTTCCGGCGCGCACGGCGATGGGATTCGGCGTGCGGGTTCATATCGTGAGACACGACGCGTGCCCCGGTCCGCGCTGCCGGCTTGATGCCCTGGTCTACAGCGACACGCCCGTGCTGAAAAAGGGAACGCATGCGCCGGATCGAGTCGGCATCTCCACGATCATCGACGCTGCGCAAGGGTATGCGGGCGCGGTGTGGCCCGAGGCGCCCGGGCGGGTGAGGGGGCCGGCCTTCAGTTTTCCCAACCCCTTGGCCAACGCCCCGCCCTATGCGGCGGGCACCGTGGCGCTCTGGGCGGGCATCGGCGGACAAGCCGAGACCAGCGTCCAGCCCGTCATGCCGGACCTGACGCCGTACGTAAAGATTGGCGATGCGCGGGACCCCAGCTTGGCGGGGTCGCTCACCGCGGCATCCTCCATCATCGCCGGCGGGTATCTTTCCGTGGGCGCCCGCGGCACGGCTGGTCACCCCTGCAACGTCGGGGTTGGCACCGTGGCGTCATCCCACGAAAGTGAATTGTTGACGTGCCAGTCCGGGGTTTGGCAGCGTGCATCAAGCGGTTTTGGCGGCGCCTACAGCCTCAATCATCCGCGTGGGTGCAGGCATTACACCGGCGTGTCGACGGCCAATCCCGTGACAGGGCAGTGTTCCTGTCCCCCGGGCTTTGCCGGGGTCATCGTGTCCGCGGGCGGAAAATGGACGGAAACGGAAGGGTGGACGACGGGATATGTGTGTGTCAGATAGGGCAGCCGGACCGGCCTTTTCCGCGCTTTCGCGCTAACCCTCTATAATCAAAGATTCGCCTAAATCTGCGTCATCCACGATGAAATCCTCCGAGATTCGCCGCCAGTTTCTGCAATTCTTCAAGTCGAAGGGGCACACCATTGTCCCGTCGTCCTCGCTCGTTCCCGGCAACGATCCGACCCTGCTTTTCACCAATTCGGGCATGGTCCAGTTCAAGGACGTGTTCACGGGCAAGGAATCGCGGTCGTACACGCGGGCCACGTCCTCGCAGCGCAGCGTGCGCGCGGGCGGCAAGCATAACGATCTGGAGAACGTGGGCTACACCGCCCGGCACCATACGTTCTTCGAAATGCTGGGTAACTTCAGCTTTGGCGACTACTTCAAGCGCGACGCCATCCAGTACGCCTGGGAGCTGCTGACGCAGGTCTACAAGCTGCCGGCCGAAAAGCTCTGGGTCACCGTCTATCAGGAAGACGACGAGGCCTACGACATCTGGGCCAATGAAGTGGGCGTGCCGCCCGAGCGCATCGTGCGCATCGGCGACAACAAGGGCGCGCGCTACGCGTCGGACAACTTCTGGCAGATGGCCGACACCGGGCCCTGCGGCCCTTGCTCGGAAATCTTCTTCGACCACGGCCCGGACGTCTGGGGCGGTCCTCCCGGATCGCCCGAAGAAGACGGCGACCGCTACATCGAAATCTGGAACCTGGTTTTCATGCAGTTCGAGCGCGACGCCGAAGGCAATATGCCGCGTCTGCCGCGCCCCTGTGTCGATACCGGCATGGGGCTGGAGCGCATCGCCGCCGTTCTGCAAGGCGTGCATTCCAACTATGAAATCGACCTGTTCCAAAAGCTGATCCACGCCGCCGCGCGCGAAACGGGCGTGCAGGACCTCGAGAACAACTCGCTGAAGGTCATCGCGGACCACATCCGTGCCTGCTCGTTCCTGATCGTCGACGGCGTGATCCCCAGCAACGAAGGTCGGGGCTACGTGCTGCGCCGCATCGTGCGTCGCGCCTTGCGCCACGGCTACAAGCTGGGCCAGACCAAGCCGTTCTTCCACCGCCTGGTGCCTGATCTGGTCGCCGAAATGGGTGAAGCCTATCCGGAATTGGCCAACATGGCCGACCGCGTGGCGCAGGTGCTCAAGCAGGAAGAAGAGCGTTTCGGCGAAACGCTGGAACACGGTATGCGCATCCTGGACACGGCCTTGGCCAATGTGCCCAAGGGTGGCGTGCTGGACGGCACGACGCTGTTCACCCTGTACGACACCTACGGCTTTCCCGTCGACCTGACCGCCGACATCTGCCGCGAACGCGAAGTCGAAGTCGACATGGCGGGTTTTGAAGTGTCGATGGAACGCCAGCGGGATCAGGCGCGCGCCGCCGGCAAGTTCAAGATGGCCGAAGGCCTGAGCTACGAAGGCGCCGAAACGCGCTTCGAAGGCTACGAAAAGCTGGAGCTCGACAACGTCAAGGTCACGGCCCTGTACGTGGACGGCACGCAGGTCCAGCAGGTGCAGGCTGGCCAGAATGCCGTCGTGGTGCTGGACGCCACGCCGTTCTACGCTGAATCCGGCGGCCAGGTCGGCGATACCGGCTTGCTGGAAGCCGACGGCGTACGATTTGCCGTCGCCGACACCCTGAAGATTCAAAACGGCGTGTTCGGTCACCACGGAGTGCTGGAAGCGGGTTCGTTGTCGGTAGGCACGACGCTGCTGGCGCGCGTGGACGCCGTGCGCCGTGCGCGTACCGTGCGCAACCACTCGGCCACCCACTTGATGCACAAGGCCTTGCGCCAGGTGCTGGGCGCGCACGTGCAGCAGCGCGGTTCGCTGGTCGATGCCGACAAGACCCGCTTCGACTTCGCACAAGATGCGCCGATGACCGCCGAGCAGATCGCGCGCGTCGAAGCCATCGTCAACGCTGAAGTGTTGGCCAACCATCCCACCGTTGCCCAGGTCATGGCATACGATGACGCCGTCAAGGGCGGCGCCATGGCGCTGTTCGGCGAGAAATACGGCGATACGGTGCGCGTGCTGGATATCGGCTTCTCGCGCGAGCTTTGCGGTGGCACGCACGTCAGCCGCACCGGCGACATCGGTCTGTTCAAGATCGTGTCCGAAGGTGGCGTGGCGGCGGGTGTGCGCCGTATCGAAGCCATTACCGGCGACAACGCGCTGGCCTGGGTGCAGAACCAGAACGCCTTGCTGACCCAGATCGCCGGCATGCTGCGCAGCACGCCGGCCGACGTGCCGGCGCGTATCGCGCAGGTGCAGGATCAGATCAAGGCGCTTGAGAAAGACCTTGAGCAGTCCCGCAACAAGCTGGCGGCCAGTGCCGGCAACGACCTGGCGACCAGCGCCGCTGTCGACGTCAAGGGCATCAAGGTCCTGGCCGCCAGCATTGGCGACGTGGACCCGAAGGCCCTGCGTGGCATGGTCGACAACCTGAAAGACCGCCTGAAGCCGGCTGTCGTGCTGCTTGCCACCGGCTCGGCCGACGGCAAGATCAGCGTGGTGGGCGGCGTCACCGCCGACCTGACCGACCGCATCAAGGCGGGCGACCTGGTTGGCTTCGTCGCCAGCCAGGTGGGGGGCAAGGGCGGCGGACGTCCGGACATGGCCATGGGCGGCGGCACCGACCTGGCCGCCTTGCCGGCCGCCATCGCCGGTGTGCAAAAGTGGGTGGACGAGCGTCTCTGATGAGCAGCGCGGATACCGGTGTCGACGCCGGCGCGCAAGCGCCGGCTTTCGAGCACGAGATCGATGCCAGCGGCCTGACGTGCCCGCTGCCCATCCTGCGCGCCAAGAAGGCGTTGGCGCAGATGGCCAGCGGCGAAGTTCTGCGCGTTGTCACCACCGACCGCAATGCAATCCGCGACTTTCAGGCGTTTGCCCGTCAAACCGGCAATACGCTGGTCGCGCAGCACGAGGCCGAGGGGCGCGGCGTGCATTACCTGCGCCGCCGATAGCCGGCGCAGCCGTTTATTCCCGGATTGCGCCGCGCAGAAGCGCCATTAGGTCCGCAGTCCGCTACCCGCTACCCGCTATCCGATACGCACCGGCAAAAAGGCCCGCTTGCATCAAGCGGGCCTTTTCTTTGCCGGTGCTCGGTTTATTTGTGGATGGCCGCGGCCACGGCTTGGGTAATCGTGAAATCCACCAAGTCGCCTTCCTTGAGTTGTTGCAGGCGCGCTTGCAAGGCGGGGTCTTTGACCTGGATCGTGCGCATGCCGCCCTGCGGCCCCTTCAGCGTGACCAGGTTGGCGCTTTTGTTGATGTGCCAGATCTCGGCGGTGATGGTGGTTTGGCGGCCCACTGCGCCGCCCGGCTTGGCGCCGTCGGCGCTGCGTGTCGCCGCCGTTTCAGTCTTGACTTCGGGGGCGCCCGAACCCGCCGGGCGCACATCCACCCCCACGGATTCGTAGTAGTCCAAGGTCAGCATGTCGCCCGGCTTGATCTGCTGGAAGTTGCGGACCTCGGGGCCGGCGACGACCTCGACCGTATTGCCGTTGTTGCCTTGCAAGGTAATGGCGCGCGTGGCCGGGTCCACGGCGGTGACCTTGCCCGTAGCGGTGGTCATCGCCGCGCCGACGATGCGGGCAGAAGCGGCGATGGGCATCGCCAGCGTGCCCAGCAATAGGCCGGTCAAGGCCAGGCGTGCGACGGGTTTGAAGACGGATGTCGGGTTCTTCATGGTGTGGCACCCTCCGAGAGAGGAAGTGTGGGGGAAAAAACACGAACGAACAGGCGTAACGATGCCGGAAGGAGTAAATCCGTCGTCAGGATGAAGATTGGAAAACAGGGGAAATGCCGCGCCGAAGGGGCACAGCGAAAGGCAGGCAAACGGGGGGTCTGGCGTAGGACGACATAAATCCGATCTCTCCAACCGGTTATTTCTTCAAACGCACTAAGGTGATTCGCAGGAAATGCGGGCGAAAGCGCGGCCAGGCGGCTACACTTTGGCCTGCGGCGGGCTTCGGCCCGTTTTGTAGAATACCCGGATGCGGTGTTTTACGATACAAATTGCGCCGCCCCGACTGATTCAGCACCTGCATTTGCCAGCTGGCTTGTTTAAGTGCTAGAATTTCCCGTTTTTCACAACTAATTCAAGGGATTACCTATGGTGGTGATTCGCCTGGCCCGCGGTGGGTCCAAGAAGCGTCCGTTTTACAACCTGGTGGCCACCGATTCGCGTAACCGTCGCGACGGCCGCTTCATCGAGCGCGTGGGTTTCTACAACCCCGTAGCTAGCGAAGGCACGGAAAACCTGCGCATTGCGCTGGATCGCGTGCAGTACTGGACCGGCAATGGCGCCCAACTGTCGCCCGCCGTCGAGCGTCTGGTCAAGGACTACTCGGCTAAGGTTTCCGCCGCAGCTTAATTGCCTGCGTCGTACAACCGAACCGTTAGTTCAGCTGTAAAGCTACCATTCTTAGCTGTTTCATAATTACCAAGAGCACGATACATGTCTGATGCCGCAACCTCTAACGCGGCGCCTACGGATTTGATCGAGCTGGGCCGCATCACTGCAGCCTACGGTGTGAAAGGCTGGGTTAAGGTGCAGCCTCATTCGGCCAATGCCGAAGTGCTGCTCTCAGCATCTCAATGGTGGTTGACTCGCCCTGTGCCTGAATTGGCGCGGGGCGCTGTCGCGTCTGCGCCTGTCGCAATCAAGGTATTGCAATCCCGTTCACAGGGCGCCACAGTGGTGGCCCAGCTGGCGGGTATTGCGGACCGCGATCAGGCCGAAGCCTTGCGCGGATATTCCGTCCAGGCGCCGCGCGGTTCCTTTCCCGCGCCCAAAGAAGACGAATACTACTGGGTCGACCTCATCGGCTGCGCGCTGTATACCAGCGCCGACGGTGAACCCACGCTGATTGGCGTGGTGGACGAAGTCCTTGATAACGGCGCTCATGCCGTTTTGAAGGTCTTGTGCCAGAAGGTTGGAGCCGAAGGGCCCGAACCTATTCTGAACGCCAAGGGCCGACCCGCCGAAATGCTCGTTCCGTTCGTACGCGCGCACATCCACGCCGTCGATCTGGCTGCTCGCCGCATTGACAGCGACTGGCCGGCGGATCTTTGATGCGATTCGACGTCATTACGCTCTTTCCCGAAATGTTCGGGGTGGTGCGCGATTTAGGTGTCACCGGTCGGGCGCATGCCCAGGGCCGGTGGTCCCTTCATGCGTGGAATCCTCGCGATTTCACGCAGGACGTCCATCGCACGGTGGACGACCGCCCCTACGGCGGCGGCCCCGGAATGGTGATGATGGCAGCGCCACTGGAAGCTGCCGTCAACGCCGCCCAGGAGGCGCGCGCCGCGCAAGGCCTGGGCCGTGCCCCCGTGGCGCTACTGGCTCCGGTCGGCCAGCGCTATAACCAGGCGGGCGCCGAAACCCTGGCTGCCAGCGACGGCATCATCTTGATTTGCGGCCGCTACGAAGGCGTTGACCAGCGCTTCATTGAACGTTGCGTTACGCACGAGATTTCGCTGGGCGACTTTGTTCTGTCCGGCGGCGAAATAGCCGCGCTTGCCGTCATCGACGCCGCTGTGCGGCTGTTGCCTGGTGTGCTGAACGATGGCGATTCCGCATTGCAGGACTCGTTCAACGACACCTTGTCCGGTCTGCTGGACAGCCCCCATTACACGCGCCCGGAAGTCTACGAGGGCGAATCCGTGCCCGCGCCGCTACTAAGCGGCCATCACGCGAACATCGCCCGCTGGCGGCGAGAGCGTTCGCTGGCATTGACGGCCTCGCGCCGCCCGGAGCTGATTGAATCCGCGCGCGCCAAGGGCTGGCTGAACAAGGCAGACGAGCGCTACCTGGCCGAGCTGGCCGGCACGTACGACCCCACAGCCGATGCACCCAAGCGCCGGCGCAGGTCCGCCGCATCTCCCTCCAAAAAAGCCGAAGCGCCCGACGCGTCCTGAGCATTTCGCTCCCGCGTCCCGGCGTGTTGCCGCCAACTTCGGCTGTTCCTATCCGCTGTCCGGCACCCGTCCACAACCGCTAGGGATGTTCCTAGGTTGTGAGCTTTTGGCGTGCTCCTTAGTATTGAAAATTACACCACCGTGAAATTTTCACATGAGCAGATCCGAGCCTGGCGGCTCGCGTTCGACGCGGACCGCCCTTGATAGCCATCCCGAGTCGTCGCCTGCGTCGAAGGCCTTGCCGGCCGATCGGCCCGAGTCCGCCGTGGACTTATGGCTGGGCCAACAGCTGCGGCAGCTGCGTAAAGAGCAAGGCCGTTCACTGGCTGAAGTGGCGCGTGCCTGCGGCATGTCCTTGGGCTTGCTCAGTCAGATCGAACGCGGCCTGAGTTCCGCTTCCGTCAAAGTGCTGCACCTGCTGGCGCGCGAATTTCATGTCTCGGTCAATTCGCTGCTGCGCAATGCCGAGCCGACGCAGGGCGAAGATGGGGGCCGCGTGGCGCGAGCCGGCACGCACCGCTTCATTGACCTTAGTGAAAAAGGCATCAGCAAAGAGATGTACACGCCGCCGGCCTGCCGCAGCATGGACCTTTGCCGCGCCAGTATCGAGCCCGGCGGCTCCACCGGCAACGAGCTGTTCGTGACGGGGCAGGGCGAGCAGATCGGTGTTGTGCTGAAGGGGTCTCTGGAATTGTGGGTGGGCGATCGCGTGGTCCTGCTCAATGAGGGCGACAGCTTTTGTTATGCCAGCAGCACGCCGCGACGCTGGCGCAATCCCGGCTCGCAGACGACCGAGGTCATCTGGGCCATTTCCAACATCACACCAGCCGCGGGGGACGACACGCAACAGGCGCCATAAGCGCGCAGCAGCCACATCCGCGCGACGACACTGGGGATTGTCGCGCCACCGGACACGCAGGGCGTTGCCCGGACTTCTTTGCCACGATGAGGAAATGTCATGAAATTCAAGACTCTTGTTGTCTCTGTATTTGCAGCATTGTCCATGGCCGCGGGCGCGCAAGCCCAAACGGTGTTGAAGGTGGGGTCCACGCCCACCGGCAGTCCTTTTACGTTTCTGGACACCAAAGCCAATAGCATCGAAGGCGTGATGGTGGACATCGTGAAGGCCGTGGGCAAAGAGGCCGGCTTCGAGGTTCAGATCGAACCCATGGCGTTTTCCGCATTGATTGGGTCACTGACATCCAAGCGCATCGATATCGTGTCGGCCGCAATGTTCATCACTCCGCAGCGCCAACAAGTCGTGAGCTTTTCCGAACCGGTCTATCGCTATGGCGAAGGACTGATGGTGCTTAAGACCGACAACAAGGAATACAAGTCGTTCGCGGACATGAAGGGCATGACCGTTGGCGTGCAGGTGGGGACGGCGTTTGTCGAACCCATCCAGAAGAGCGGTGTGTTCAAGGAAGTGAAGCTGTACGACAATCCGCCGGACATGATGCGCGACGCCAACGCCGGCCGCATCCAGGGCGGGTTCATGGACTACCCGATCGCCGCCTACATCCTGACGCAAGGCAACTACCCCAATCTGAAGATGGCACAAGCCTATCAACCTACCGTGATGGGTAGCCTGGGCCTGGCCACGCGCAAGGAAGATACCGCGCTGTTGGAACGTATCAATAAAGCGCTGGCTAAGCTCAAGGCCGACGGCGCAATCGACGCCATCTTGAAAAAGTGGGGGCTGTCCGGCGCATAACGCCGGCTGCTTGCAGGCAACCAACGTTTTTCGCAACTGCCAAGCTGACGCGCGTGCGTGCGCGTCGGCGGGCGGGACGCATCCCGCGTCCCTGCCGGCGGTCGAGCCTGGGTGGATGAGGTCATGACGGAATTCTTCAACGACGCGGCGGAGTACCTGCCGATATTGCTGCAAGGCGCCAAGCTGACGATCCTGGTCACGCTCGGTTCGCTGGCGCTGTCCACGGTGCTGGGCCTGGTGTGGGCGCTGATGCGCGTCTCGGGCAATAAAATCCTGTCCAAGATCAGCGGCGGGGTGATCAACCTGCTGCGCGGTATCCCGATTATCGTGCTGCTGTTCTACATCTATTTCGTGATGCCGGACATGGGGGTCTCGTTGACCGCCGTGCAGGCGGCCATCATTGGTCTGGGCGTCGCGTATTCCGCGTATCAGGCCGAGAATTTCCGCGCCGGTATCCAGGCCATCGACCGCGGTCAGATCGAAGCGGCGATGGCGATGGGCATGAGCTGGAGCATGACGATGCGGCGCGTGGTCTTGCCGCAGGCAGTCAAGATCGTGCTGCCGCCGTACGGCAACATCATGATCATGATGTTGAAAGATTCGTCACAGGCGTCGACGATCACGGTGGCCGAGCTTGCGCTGCAAGGCAAGCTGATTGCGGTCTCCACCTTCAAGAACGCGACCGTCTTTTCGCTGGTGGCGCTGATGTACCTGGTGATGTGCGTGCCGTTGATCCTGCTGGTGCGTCACCTGGAAAAAAGGAGCGCCACCAAATGATCGAACTGCAAGGAGTGCGCAAGAGCTTTGGCTCGCTTGAGGTGTTGAAGGGTATCGACGCCGAAGTCCGCAAGGGCGAAGTGGTCTGCGTAATCGGCCCGTCCGGTTCGGGTAAGTCCACGATCCTGCGCTGCATCAACGGGCTGGAGCGCTATAACGCCGGCCGCATCACCGTGGATGGTGAACTCGTCGATGCCGACGCGGCGTCCATCGTGTCGATTCGCACGCAGGTGGCGATGGTGTTTCAACGCTTCAACTTATTCCCGCATCGCACCGCGCTGGAAAACGTGATTGAAGGTCCCATCTTCGTCAAAAAGGAGCCCCGCGCTCAGGTGATGGAACGCGGGCGCGAATTGCTGGCCAGCGTAGGCCTGGCGGACAAGGCCGACGCACATCCCAATCAACTGTCCGGCGGCCAGCAGCAGCGCGTGGCCATCGCGCGGGCGTTGGCGATGCAGCCCAAGGCGATTCTGTTCGATGAGCCCACGTCCGCCTTGGACCCTGAACTGGTCGGCGATGTGTTGGGCGTGATGCGCAAGCTGGCGGAAGCGGGCATGACGATGGTGGTCGTCACGCATGAAATGAGCTTTGCCCGCGAGGTCGCGGACCGCGTCATGTTCTTCGATGGCGGCGTCATGGTAGAGCAGGGCGCCGCCCGCGAAGTGCTGAATCATCCGCAGCATCCCCGGACGCAGGACTTCCTGCACCGCGTGCTGCATCCCATGTAAGGAACCGTCATGCCGCAAGCGCCGTTTCCCCTCTCTCCGTCCTTATGGGCCGCCACTGCGGCGCCGCCGCCTCCGACCGAGCCGTTGACCGCGTCGACGCAAGCCGACGTGTTGGTGATAGGCGGTGGCTACGCCGGGTTAAGCACGGCCTTGCACCTGGCCGAGCGGGGCGTGAAGACCATCGTGCTGGAGGCTCGCGAGATCGGCTTCGGCGGATCCGGGCGTAATGGCGGTCAGGTGATTCCTGGGCTGAAATACGACCCGGACGATTTGATTTCAATGTTCGGACACGACAAGGGCGAGCGGCTGTTGCGGTTTGCCGGTGCGACGGCCGATTCAGTCTTCAACCTGATCGACCGTCATGCGATGGACGTGCCGCATGTGCGCAGGGGATGGATCCAGGGCGCGCACACCGCCGAGGCCTTGCGCATAGCGCATGGCCGCGCGGCGCAATGGGCCCGCCACGGCGTGGACGCCCAGCCGCTCGATCAGGATCAGGTTGCACGCCTGCTGGGCACGGACCGCTACCTGGGCGGCTGGGTTGATAACCGGGCGGGGGCGGTGCAGCCCTTGAGCTATGTGCGTGGCCTGGCACGCGCCGCGTTGAACGCGGGCGCGCTGATCCACACGGAAACGCCGGTCACGGGCTTGAAGCGCGACGGCGGCAAGTGGACAGCCACGACGGCACGCGGTGCAAGCGTGATGGCGGATCGCGTCGTCATGTGCACGAACGCTTACGGCGGCGACCTGCTGCCCGGCCTGAAGACGTCCATCATCGACGCCAACACTTTCCAGGTGGCGACGGCGCCGCTACCGGAATCGGTGCGCGCCGGAATCTTTCCCGAAGGCCATGTCACGTCCGATACGCGCAACCTGCTGCTGTACTTCCGGCTGGACCACCAGGGCCGCCTGTTGATGGGCGGACGCGGGCCGTTTCGTGAACCCAAGGGGCCGCAGGATTGGGCGCACCTGGAACGCGTGATGTTCAAGATGTTCCCGCAGGTGGCCGGCACGCCGTTTGAATACCGCTGGTGCGGGCGCGTGGCCATCACGCGCGATTACCTGCCGCATTTGCACGAGCCGCAGCCTGGCTTGCTGGTGGATATCGGCTGCCAGGGGCGCGGGGTGGGTCTGCAAACCAGCATGGGGCGCGCGATGGCGCAGTACGTGGCCACGGGCGACGCAACCGCGCTGCCCGTGCCTTTGTCACCGGTGGTGCCGTTTCCGCTCTATGGTTTGCGCCGGCTGTACGTGAACGCGGTGGTCACGTGGTATCGCATGACGGACGGGGGCGTGTAAGCGTAGGCCACCGGCCAAGCCGAAAAAAACCCCGGAACGCGTCCCGGGGTTTTTGTTTGGCGGGCGTTTTGGCCAGAACCGATCAGGTTCAGTCCGCCAGCTTGGCACGCTGTTCGCGCACCTTTTGCAGGGTTTCGCCAAACTGCGCCATGCGCGCCTTTTCCTGCTCGACAACGGCTGCGGGTGCGCGTTCGACAAAGCTGGCGTTGGACAACTTGCCGTTGGCCTTGGCGATCTCGCCTTCCAGACGCGCGATTTCCTTGTCCAGACGGATGCGTTCGGCGGCCACGTCGATCTCAACGTGCAGCATCAGGCGGCTGGCACCCACCACCTGGACCGGTGCGCCGGCGTCGGGCAGGGTGTCCAGCACGTCCACCTGGCTCAGCTTGGCCAGCGCGGCAAGGTAAGGCGCGTTGCGCTTGAGCACGGGCGCATCGCCCTGGGCGCACAGCGGCACCTTCTGAGCGGGCGACAGGTTCATTTCGCCGCGCAATGCGCGCACGGCCTCGACCTGCGCCTTCAGCTCGGCCACGTCGGCTTCGGCCGCGGCGTCCACGGCAGCCAGATTGGCTTGCGGATACGGCTGCACGCTGACGCTGTCGGCAACGCCTTCCTTGCGCTTGCCCGCCACCACCGACACCTTCTGCCACAGTTCTTCGGTGATGAACGGAATGATCGGATGGGCCAGGCGCAACACGCATTCCAGCACACGGATCAGCGTGCGGCGCGTACCCAGTTGCTGAGCCGGCGTGCCGGTCTGGATCTGGACCTTGGCCAGTTCCAGGTACCAGTCGCAGTATTCGTCCCAGACAAAGCGGTACAGCGAGTTGGCGATATTGTCGAAGCGGTAGTCGGCAAAGCCGCGCGCCACGTCGGCTTCCAGCGTTTGCATCTGGCTGATGATCCAGCGGTCGACAAACGAGGTTTCGCCCGCGTCGGAACCCGTCAGGTCATGGCCTTCGGTGTTCATCAGCACGAAGCGCGTGGCGTTCCACAGCTTGTTGCAGAAGTTGCGATACCCCTCGCAACGCTTCAGGTCGAAATTGATGTTGCGGCCCAGCGTGGCGTAGGCGGCCATCGTGAAGCGCAGCGCGTCGGTGCCGAACGCCGGAATGCCGTCCGGGTACTGGCGGCGCGTTGCCTTTTCGATGGCGCCGGCCTGCTTGGGGTTCATCAGGCCGTAGGTACGCTTGGTGACCAGACCGTCCAGGTCGATGCCGTCGATCAGATCGACCGGGTCCAGCGTGTTGCCCTTGGACTTGCTCATCTTCTGGCCGTCGGCATCGCGGATCAGGCCGTGCACATAGACGTGCTTGAACGGAATCTGGCCGGTCATGTGCGTGGTCAGCATGACCATGCGCGCGACCCAGAAGAAAATGATGTCGAAGCCGGTAACCAGCACGCTGGACGGCAGGTAGCGTTCCAGGTCGGGCGTTTTTTCAGGCCAGCCCAGCGTCGTGAAGGGCACCAGGCCCGACGAGAACCAGGTGTCCAGCACGTCAGGATCGCGCTTGAGGTCACCCGTGACGCCTGCGGCGCGTGCCTGCTCGATGGCGCCGGCTTCGTCGTGTGCAACGAAGATCTGGCCGTCTTCCGAATACCACGCCGGAATCTGGTGGCCCCACCACAGCTGGCGCGAGATGCACCAGTCCTGGATGTTGTTCAGCCACTGGTTGTAGATGGTGGTCCAGTTGTCCGGGTAGAACTTGATGCGGCCATCGGCCACCACTTCAAGGGCCACTTCGGTGATGCTCTTGCCCGGGTTCAGCGTGCCTTCGGGCGCGGGCTTGCTCATGGCCACGAACCATTGGTCGGTCAGCATGGGTTCCAGGACGACGCCGGTGCGGTCGCCCTTGGGCTGCATCATTTTGTGCGGTTCGACCTTGACCAGATAACCTTCGGCATCCAGTTGCGCAACGACTGCCTTGCGGGCTGCGTAGCGTTCCAGGCCCTGGAACTGCTTGGGGCCGTTTTCGTTGATGTGCGCGTCCAGCGTGAAAATCACGATCAAGGGAAGATCGTGGCGCATCGCGCAGGCATAGTCGTTGAAGTCGTGCGCGCCGGTGATCTTCACGCAGCCCGTGCCGAATTCCGGGTCAACGAAATCGTCGGCGATGATCGGGATGTTGCGGTCGCACAGCGGCAGCTCGACTTCCTTGCCGACCAGGTGCTGGTAGCGCGGGTCGTCCGGGTGCACGCACAGCGCGCCGTCGGCCAGCATCGTTTCCGGGCGGGTCGTGGCGATGGTCATGCCGCGCAGCGTGACGGTCTGGCCGTCTTTGTCGACGATGGTTTGCGGGCCGTCCACGAAGGGATAGAGGATGTGCCACATGTGGCCGTCGGTCTCTTCGGACTGCACTTCCAGGTCGGACACGGCGGTCAGCAGCTTGGGGTCCCAGTTGACCAGGCGCTTGCCGCGGTAGATCAGGCCCTGTTTATGCAGGCGCACGAAGGTCTCGACCACGCCTCGCGACATGCGGTCGTCCATGGTGAAATACTCGCGCGGCCAGTCCGCCGAGGCGCCCAGGCGACGCACCTGTTCGGTAATGGCGTTGCCCGACTTTTCCTTCCATTCCCAGACTTTTTCCACGAATTTTTCGCGGCCGAGGTCATGGCGCGAAACCTTCTGGGCATCCAGCTGTCTTTCAACAACGATCTGCGTGGCGATGCCGGCGTGGTCGGTGCCGGGAATGAACACCGTGTCGTCGCCGGACATGCGGCGATACCGCACCAGCCCGTCCATGATGGTCTGGTTGAACGCGTGGCCCATGTGCAGCGTGCCCGTGACGTTGGGCGGCGGGAACTGGATGACATACGGCTGGCTTTCTGTCCCCGTTTTTACGTGCTGACCCGCCGTGAAATAGCCGCGCTTTTCCCATTCGGCGTACCAGCGCGATTCCAGTTCAGAAGGTTCGAAGCTCTTGGAGAGTTCCGGGGCGTCGCTCGCGGGGTTCGCGGCGGTGGGGGGAGCAGCTTGAGTCATTACAGGGTTCCGGCAGACAGGGCGCCCGGCGTAGGGATACGGGCAGCAAACCGCTCATTTTAAGATGTAATGCGGTCTTCTCAGCGTGTTAGAATACCGGGTTACTGTAAACCTTTTAGAAGTCCCTGAATTCATTGAGGATTCCTTCAGAAATGTGCGCTTAAAAGCTCCCGTTTCGGTATCCTCGGTAAGAATCCACGGCACGTCCGATCGGTGGCCAGTGTCGAATCCCTGCCTTGGCAAGCGGTTCGGGCCGGCCCGGAATGTTCAACGACATCGTTCAAACACGCCGGACCGCCCGCGCGCCCATCGCGCGATGACACTTCAAGGGTGACACCGA
Organism: Achromobacter sp. LC458; assembly: GCF_001005835.2. Lineage (NCBI taxonomy): Bacteria > Pseudomonadati > Pseudomonadota > Betaproteobacteria > Burkholderiales > Alcaligenaceae > Achromobacter > Achromobacter sp. LC458. The sequence continues at coordinate 139,335 of NZ_LBHW02000008.1, read as the reverse complement.
CAAGTGCAGAGCCACGCCAGGCAATTCATCAGAAACCAGTCAGAAATCAGCTTTCGGAGTTCCTAATGTCCATCCAACGCACCCTCTCGATCATCAAGCCCGACGCCGTCGCCAAGAACGTCATCGGCCAGATCGTCGGCCGCTTCGAGCAAGCCGGCCTGAAGGTCATCGCTGCCCGCCTGGCGCAACTGTCGCGCGCCGATGCCGAGCGTTTCTACGCCGTGCACAAGGAACGTCCCTTCTTCAAGGACCTGGTCGATTTCATGATCTCGGGCCCCGTGTTCGTGCAAGTGCTGGAAGGTGAAGATGCCATCCAGAAGAACCGCGACCTGATGGGCGCCACGGACCCGAAGAAGGCTGAAGCCGGCACCATCCGCGCCGACTTCGCCGACAGCATCGACGCCAACGCCGTGCACGGCTCCGACGCTCCGGAAACGGCTGCCGTTGAAGTCGCTTTCTTCTTCCCCGAAATCAACATTCACAGCCGTTGATTTTCGCGTAAGCACTGAATTAGTTTTTTAGCGTTACCCAGGTCATGGAATCCGTCGAACGAATCAATTTGCTGGGGCTGGATGGCTCCGCCCTGTCCGAACTTGTCGGGCAGTGGGGCGGCAAGCCGTTTCGCGCCCGCCAGCTGCAGCGCTGGATGCACCAGCGCGGCGCCGATTCGTTCGACGCCATGACCGACCTGGCTCGCGAATTCCGCAGCCAGCTCGCGTCCAACTGCCGTATCGAGGCCTTGCCCGTCAATATCGAGCAACGCTCGACCGACGGCACGCGCAAGTGGCTGTTCGACGTGGGGCAGGGCAATGCCATCGAAACCGTCTTCATCCCCGAAGACGATCGCGGCACCCTATGTATTTCCAGCCAGGCCGGCTGCGTGGTCAATTGCCGCTTTTGCTCGACCGGGCATCAGGGCTTTAACCGCAACCTGAAAACCAGCGAAATCATCGGCCAGCTGTGGTGGGCCAAGCGCGTGCTGGAAGCCGATATCGGCACCGCCCGCCTGGAAAGCGCCAAGGCTACCGAAGATACGCGCGTCATCAGCAACGTGGTCATGATGGGCATGGGCGAACCCTTGCTTAATTACGACCAGGTCCTGCCGGCGCTGCGCCTGATGCTGGACGACAACGCCTACGGGCTGTCGCGTCGCCGCGTCACGGTTTCCACCTCGGGCGTGGTCCCCATGATGGACCGCCTGTCGCAAGACTGTCCGGTGGCGCTGGCGGTGTCGCTGCACGCGCCCAACGATGCGCTGCGCGACGAACTGGTGCCGCTGAACAAGAAGTACCCGCTGAAAGAGTTGCTGGCGGCTTGCGAGCGCTATCTGGCGTTTGCGCCCCGCGACTTCATCACTTTTGAATACTGCATGCTGGACGGCATCAACGATACCGACCAGCACGCCAAGGAACTGATCCAAATTGCACGCCAGCTGCGCTGCAAGCTCAATCTGATTCCGTTCAACCCCTTCCCCGAGTCGGGCCTGAAGCGTTCCAACTCCGCCCGCGTGAAGGTATTTGCGCAGCGGCTGATGGACGCCGGCATCATCACGACCGTGCGCAAGACCCGGGGCGACGACATCGATGCAGCTTGTGGTCAATTGGCCGGAGAAGTGCGCGATCGCACTCGGATTACCGAGCGCAACGCCGCACAGCGCCAGACCATACCAATTAAACAGGTGCATGCATGACGCAGGAATTCGCTTCTGCAGTTTCTGAAACGCCCGCCGGTTCCGCGGGCAATATCGGCTCGGCATTGCGCGCGCTGCGACAGTCCAAGGGTTGGTCCCTGGACGAGGTGTCCAGCCGGATCAAGTTTTCCACGAAGCAGATCGAAGCCCTTGAAAACGAAGCGTGGGCAGACTTGCCCACCGGCGTTTCCCTGCGCGGGCTGGTCCGCAACTATGCGCGTTTGCTGGGTGCCGATTCCCAGGCCATCGTCGACTCGCTTGACCCGAAGGCCCGCGTTACCGGCCCCGTCAAGCTGAGCCCGGGCGCCCTGCATTCGGCGCATTCCATTCCCCAATCCAGTGCTGACGACGAGCGTTCGTCGTCCACGTCCTGGGGCTGGTTGATCGCCATTGTGCTGGTGCTGGCCGCCGGCGTGGCGTACGCCTTCTGGCAAGGCTGGTTGCCGCAGCAGTGGCTGCCGTTCGACTGGCTGCCCAAGCCCACCAAGTAAACCGGTTCCACCGATGCAAGATTCCTCTCTGCCTTGCCACGATGCGCCGCCTCCCTCTGTGGGGGCCGCCATGCGCCGCGCCACCCGTTCGGTGGCGGTGAAGTGGGGCGATCGCGTCGTCATGGTTGGCGGCGATGCCCCGGTCGTGGTGCAGTCCATGACCAACACCGATACCGCCGACGCCATCGCCACGGCGATTCAGGTCAAGGAACTGGCGCAGGCCGGTTCCGAACTGGTGCGTATCACCGTCAACACGCCCGAGGCGGCCCGCGAAGTGGTCGCCATCCGCGAACAGCTGGACCGCATGGGCGTGAACGTGCCGCTGGTCGGCGACTTCCATTACAACGGCCACAAGCTGCTGACGCAGTTCCCGGAATGCGCGCAAGCGCTGTCCAAGTACCGGATCAACCCCGGCAACATGGGTGGCGGCAAGCGGCGCGACGACAACTTCGCGCAGATGATCGAAGTGGCTTGCCGTTACGACAAGCCGGTGCGCATCGGCGTGAACTGGGGCAGCCTGGATCACGAACTGATGGCGCGCAAGATGGACGAAAACAGCCGTCGCGCGCAACCCTGGGAGGCCCAGGCCGTGATGCGTGACGCGCTGGTCGTGTCGGCCATCAGCAATGCGCAGCGTGCCGAGGAATTGGGCTTGCGCCGCGATGCGATCATCCTGTCGTGCAAGGTCAGCCATGTCCAGGACTTGATTGCCGTTTACCGCGACCTGTCCGCCCGCTGCGATTATCCGCTGCACCTGGGCCTGACCGAAGCCGGCATGGGCAGCAAGGGCATCGTGGCCTCCACCGCCGCGCTGGCCGTGCTGCTGCAGCAAGGCATTGGCGACACCATCCGCATTTCGTTGACGCCGGAACCCGGCGGCGACCGCAGCCGCGAAGCCATCGTGGCGCAAGAAATCCTCCAGACCATGGGCCTGCGCGCGTTCACCCCCATGGTGGTCGCATGCCCCGGCTGTGGCCGCACCAGCAGCACGTTCTTCCAGGAACTTGCCGACAGCATCCAGTCCTACCTGCGTCGCCAGATGCCGGTCTGGAAGTCGCAATATCCGGGCGTCGAAAGCATGAACGTCGCGGTCATGGGCTGTGTGGTCAATGGGCCGGGCGAAAGCCGCCATGCCGATATCGGTATCAGTCTGCCGGGAACGGGCGAAGTGCCCGCGGCGCCGGTATTCGTGGATGGCGAACGCACGGTCACCCTCAAAGGCGACCATATCGCCGAAGAGTTCCAGGCCATCGTCGAAGACTACGTGGCGCGCCGTTACGGCGTGCTCGCCTCTCATTAAAAGAAAGGGTGTAGCCGCAAACGCGCCGGCAGGCGCGTGATGCGGCATGATCAAGATGACTCAAGCTTTCCAGAAAGTCGCCGCCATACGCGGCATGAATGACGTGTTGCCCGGGCCGAGCGCCCGCTGGGAACAATTCGAGGAAATCGTGCGCGGCTGGCTGCGCGGCTACGGCTATCGCAACGTGCGTACGCCCGTGCTTGAGCATACGCGCCTGTTCACGCGCGGCATCGGCGAAGTGACCGACATCGTCGAAAAAGAGATGTACACGTTCACCGATGCGCTGAATGGCGAGTCGTTGACGATGCGTCCTGAAATGACGGCCGGCATCGTGCGCGCCTCCATCGAGCACAACCTGCTCTATGACCGCCCGCAACGCGTTTATTCGATCGGCCCGGTTTTCCGCCACGAACGCCCGCAGCGCGGCCGCTACCGCCAGTTCCACCAGATCGACGTCGAAGCCCTGGGCTTTGTCGGCCCCGACGTGGATGCCGAACTCATCGTCATGCTTGCCCGCCTGTGGAAGCTGCTGGGTCTGAAAGACGTGCGCCTTGAACTCAATTCGCTGGGCCAGCCCGCCGAACGCGCCGCGCACCGCGCCGCGCTGATCGAGCACCTGGAAAAGCACCGCGACATTCTGGACGAAGACGGCCAGCGCCGCTTGTACACGAACCCGCTGCGCGTGCTGGATACGAAGAATCCGGCCATGCAGGAAATGGCCAACAGCGCGCCGCGCCTGTTCGATTTCCTGGGCGACGAATCGCGCGCGCACTTCGAAGGCGTTTGCCAGCGCTTGACGGAAGCCGGCATTGAATACAGCCTGAATCCGCGCCTGGTGCGCGGGCTGGACTACTACAACCTGACCGTGTTCGAGTGGGTCACCGATCGCCTCGGCTCGCAGGGCACGGTGTGCGGCGGTGGTCGTTACGACGGTTTGATTGAACTGCTGGGCGGCAAGCCCGCTCCCGCGGTCGGCTTTGCCATCGGCATGGAACGCCTGCTGGACCTCTGGGAACAGAGCGTTCAGTTGGACGCCCCTGCCGAATGCGACGTGTACGTGGTGCATCAGGGTGAAGACGCGCAGCGCCTGGCGGCCCGTGTGGGCGAGTCGCTGCGCGATGCCGGCCTGTCCGTGATCGTGCATGCCGGTTCGGCCGGCTTCAAGTCGCAATTCAAGCGCGCTGATGCCAGTGGCGCCCGCGTTGCGGTTATTCTTGGCGCCGACGAAGTCGCATCGCAGACCGCCAGCGTCAAATATTTGCGTGCGGATGCCCAAGGCGACGCGGCGCAGCAGCAGATCCCGCTTGCGGATCTGGCTGCGGTACTGAACAACAAGGGTTAAGGCATGGCATACGATCTCGAAGAACAGGAAAAGCTGGACGCCATCAAGGCGTGGTGGGCTCGATACGGCACGCTGGTCGTGACGCTGTTTGCGGTGGTGGCGCTGGCCTGGGGCGGTTGGTGGGGCTGGAAGGCCTATGAATCGCACCGTGCCAACCAGGCCATGGGCTACTTCGAAGCGCTGGAAGATGCGGCACGCCTGGGCGGCGCCGATTCGGCGGTGCGCATCAAGACGGCGGCCGCCACGCTGCGCGAGCAGTACCCAGCCACCGGCTATGCCGCGCGCGGCGCCCTGGTGGCGGCTCAGGCCCTGCAAGCCCAGAAGGACGAAGCCGGCGCGCGTGAGCAGCTGGAATGGCTGGCGGCGCAAGGCAAGAATCCGTCAATGCAGGCCGTGGCCCGTCTGCGTCTGGCCGGCATGCTGCTGGATCAAAAGCAGTTTGATGCAGCGCTTGCGCAATTGAACAATCCGCCGGCTGCCTTTGCCGCCTTGTTTGCTGACCGTCGTGGCGATATTCTCGCGGCGCAAGGCAAGCGCGATGAAGCGCGTGCGGCCTGGCAAAGCGCCATTGATGGCTTGGGCACGGCGAATCCGCTGACCCAGGTTGTGCAATTGAAACTGGATGCCCTGAGCGGAGCGTAACTGTAATGCGTAAATTTGCCCCTGGTCGTACGTGGCGTGGCGCGGTCTGCCTGGCAAGCTTGCTTGCCCTGGGCGGCTGCGGTTTGTTCTCCCACGATGACGGCCGATACGATCCCGCCCCGCTGACCGAATACAAGGCCGGCATGTCCGTGCGCCAGATCTGGTCCACGTCGATCGGCAGCGGCTCGGGCCTTGGCTTTGCGCCCACGGTGCTGGGCACGGCCGTCTACGCCGCCACGCCGGATGGCTCGGTCGGCAAGTTCGACCTGCAAAGTGGCCGCCCGTTGTGGAAGGCCAAGACCGAAGGCAAGCTGTCCGCCGGTGCCGGCAGCGACGGCACCACGACCGCAGTCGCCTCGCCCGATGGCGACGTGATCGCGTTCGACGACACCGGCAAGGTCAAGTGGAAGGTCCGCGCGACCAGCGACGTCACGATCCCGCCGGTGGTGGGCTATGGCATTGTCGTCGTGCGCAGCGGCGACTACCGCATTCAGGCGTTCGACGCCAATAGCGGCGAACGCGTCTGGAACGTGCAACGCCCCGGTCCGTCGCTGGCCTTGCGCAGCGTGTCGCAAATGGTCCTGGCCGAAGGCCTGGTGATCACTGGCCTGCCTGGCGGCAAGCTGATGGCAATCGCGTCCGACAGCGGCAACGTGCAATGGGAAGGCACCGTGGCTACGCCGCGCGGCGCCAGCGACCTTGAACGCCTGACCGACGTCGTCGGCACGCCGCGTATCACGGGCAACCTGCTTTGCGCAGTCGCCTACCAAGGGCGTATCGTCTGCTTTGACGTGACCGCCGGCGGCCGTCCGTTGTGGGCCAAGGACTTCTCCAGCGTCAGCGGCATGACGCTGGATGACCGTTTTGCGTACTCGGCGGATCAAAATAGCGTTGTCAACGCGTTTGCGCTGGATAATGGCGGCAATGTGTGGAAGCAAGCGGCGCTGAAGAATCGCCAGCTGACCGCCCCGGCCATGCTGGGCGGCGCGCTTGCCGTGGGCGACCTGGAAGGTTATCTGCACTTTCTGTCGCGTAGTGATGGCAGCCTGATGGCCCGGCTGTCCGTGGGTGGAGGCGCCGTCGTTTCGCCGCCGCAAACCACCCCCCAAGGTGTGCTGGTCCAGACGGGCAATGGCAATCTCGTCATGATCGGCGCCAACTAAAAACCTATAGAACAAAGCCTTACACCGTGTCTTTCAAGCCTGTCGTTGCCCTGGTCGGTCGCCCCAATGTGGGGAAGTCGACCCTTTTCAACCGCCTGACGCGATCGCGCGCCGCGCTGGTGGCCGATTTTTCCGGCCTGACCCGCGACCGCCATTACGGTGAGGGCAGGGTAGGCGAGATCCCGTTCATCGCTATCGATACCGGTGGTTTCGAACCCGTCGCCAAGGACGGGATCCTGCTGGAGATGGCGCGCCAGACCCGGCAGGCCATCGCCGAGGCTGACGTCGTGGTGTTCCTGGTGGACGCTCGCGCCGGCCTGAACGCCCACGACCACCAGATCGCCCAACTGCTGCGCAAGTCTGGCCAGCAGCGCGTGCTGCTGGCGGTGAACAAGGCCGAAGGCATGGGCTTGGGCCCCGCCATTGCCGAATTCCACGAACTGGGCTTGGGCCAACCCTTTCCGATTTCGGCGGCGCACGGTGACGGCATCGTCGACCTGATCGAACTGGCCCTGAAGGACCTGGCCGAACCGCCGGCCGAAGACGAGGCGTTCGAAGAAGGCGAGGGCGAGCACGATCACCGCATCAAGCTGGCCATCGTCGGTCGTCCCAACGTGGGCAAGTCGACGCTTATCAATACCCTGATGGGCGAAGAGCGCGTCATTGCGTTCGACTTGCCCGGTACGACGCGCGACGCCATCGAGATCGACTTCGACCGCGATGGCCGCCGCTATACGCTGATCGACACGGCCGGCCTGCGCAAGCGCGGCAAGGTCTTTGAGGCTGTCGAGAAGTTCTCGGTCATCAAGACGTTGCAGGCCATCGAGGCCAGCAACGTCGTGTTGCTGATGCTGGACGCGCACACCGAAATTTCCGAGCAGGACGCCCACATTGCGGGCTTCGTGCTGGAAACGGGTCGTGCCGTGGTGGTCGCCATCAACAAATGGGACGGCCTGGACGGCGAGGAAAAGGAACGCATCGAACGCGAGTTTCAACGCAAGCTGCGGTTCCTGTCGTTCGCGCGCATGCATACCATCTCGGCGCTGCGTGGCCAGGGCATCAAGCCGTTGCTCAAGTCCATCAACTCGGCGCACGCCGCGGCGTTCGCCAAGCTGTCCACGCCGAAGCTGACGCGTGAGCTTCAGGCCGCTATCGAACAGCAACAGCCGCCGCGCAAGGGTATCTTCCGCCCCAAGATGCGCTACGCGCACCAAGGGGGGCAGAACCCGCCGCTGGTCGTCATTCACGGCAATGCCCTGGATGCCATCCCCGATTCGTATCGCCGCTATCTGGAAACGCGTTTCCGCAATGCGTTCGATCTGGCCGGCACGCCGCTGCGCATCGAATTCAAGTCGTCGCACAACCCCTACGCGCAGGAAAGCTGATCCATGAGCCGCTTCTGGAGTCCCGTGGTCGGGACGCTTAGTCCGTATGTCCCGGGCGAGCAGCCCAAGCTTCAGAACCTGGTCAAGCTGAATACCAACGAGCACCCGTACGGGCCGTCGCCCAAGGTGCTCGAGGCCATCCGCGCGGCCGCTGACGACACGCTAAAGCTGTATCCGGATCCGGCTTCGGACCGGCTGCGCCAGGCAATCGCGACCACCGTCGGCGTGCAAGCCGACCAGGTCTTCGTCGGCAATGGATCCGACGAGGTGCTGGCGCACGCATTTCTTGCGCTGCTCAAGCACGACAAGCCGCTGCGCTTTCCCGACATCACCTACAGCTTCTATCCGGTCTACTGCGGCTTGTACGGTATCGAGTACGAAACGGTGCCGCTGGCGGCGGACTTTTCCATCAATGTCGACGACTACCTGCCGGGTGCAAACGGGCAGGCAGGCGCCATCATCTTCCCCAATCCCAATGCGCCGACCGGCCGGGCGCTAAGCCTGGCCGATGTTGAACGCATCGTGGCCGGCAACCCGGAGTCGGTTGTGGTGGTGGACGAGGCCTATGTGGACTTCGGCGGGGAATCCGCGGTGGGCCTGGTGGCCCGCTATGACAACCTGTTGGTCGTGCAGACGCTGTCCAAGTCGCGCTCGCTGGCAGGGTTGCGCGTTGGTTTTGCCGTGGGCAGCGCCGAACTCATCGATGGCCTTGAGCGCGTAAAGAACAGTTTCAACTCCTACCCGATAGATCGCCTGGCGTCGGCCGGCGCAGTAGCGGCATTGGAGGATACAGAGTACTTTGACAAGACTCGCCAAGCCGTGATCGAAACCCGGTCGCGGATGACGGCGGGCTTGCAGGCGTTGGACTTTGACGTTTTGCCGTCGGCCGCGAATTTCGTGTTCGCGCGGCATTCTTCAAAAGACGCTGCGGGCCTGGCCGCCGCCTTGCGCGAGCGCAGCATCATCGTGCGTCATTTTCGTCATGCTCGCATCGATCAGTTTTTGCGCATCACTGTGGGCACTGACGAGCAGGTCGACCTGCTTTTGAAGGCGCTTGAAGAGGTCCTGAAAGCGTGATCTTCAGGGGCATTTCAGCTTGAAATTTCTGGTGTCACTTTTGCTTCCTGGCCAAGTAGCACGGGCCGGGAAAACCCTGTAGAGTACATGTTTCGGTGTGCTCCACCAGCACAAGAAAGCACATCATCACTCAATAACAAACAAATGGAGCCTGGCCAATGAGCAATAAAGGGCAAACTCTGCAAGATCCGTTTCTGAACACGCTGCGCAAGGATCATGTGCCCGTGTCGATCTACTTGGTAAACGGCATCAAGCTTCAAGGGCAAATCGAATCTTTTGATCAGTACGTGGTGCTGCTGCGCAATACGGTTACGCAAATGGTTTACAAGCATGCCATTTCCACCGTCGTTCCCGCGCGCGCCGTCAACTTTCAGGTGGAAGTCCCTGCTGAATAATCTCGCTCCAGCTGTACCTTTTTTTGCCCGCCTGACGGTTGACGTCGGCGGGCATTTTCGCTTTGGCTCCAATATGGTGCATGTATGCGCGCTCTGATTATCAGCGTGGACCTGGGTGACCCGGACCACGCTGCCCACGCCGAAGAATTCACCATGCTGGCCAAGGGTGCGGGCGCGGAAGTCGTCGGTACGCTGACTGCTCGGCGCGATCGCCCCGACGCCAAGTTCTTCATCGGCTCGGGCAAAGCGGACGAAGCCGTGGCGATGGCGCAAGCCTTGCTGGCTGATATCGTTCTTTTCGACCAACCTTTGTCGCCAGCTCAGCAACGCAACCTTGAACGCGCCTTCAATCTGCGTGTGGTGGATCGCGTGGCCCTCATTCTGGACATTTTCGCGCTGCGCGCAAAAAGCCACGAGGGCAAATTGCAGGTCGAGTTGGCGCAGTTGCAGCATCTGGCCACGCGGTTGACCCGCATGTGGAGCCACCTGGAACGTCAACGCGGCGGTATCGGGATGCGCGGTCCGGGCGAATCGCAGCTTGAAATGGATCGCCGCATGATCGGCGCCAAGGTCAAGACGCTGCGCGAGCGGCTCGATCGTGTCGAGCGCCAGCGGGTGACGCAACGGCGCGCCCGGGCCAGGGGCGGTGCGCTGTCGGTGTCGCTGGTGGGGTACACCAACGCCGGCAAGTCCACGCTGTTCAATGCGCTGACGCGTGCTGACAGCTACGCCGCCGACCAGCTGTTCGCCACGCTGGACACGACCACCCGTCGTATCTGGATCGATGGAGCCGGCTCGGTGGTGGTGTCAGACACCGTCGGGTTCATCCGCGACCTGCCTCACGGCCTGATCGCCGCGTTCCGCGCAACACTCGAAGAGACTGTTCACGCCGATCTGCTGCTGCATGTGGTCGACGCCGCCAGCCCGCAGCGCGACGAACAGATATTTGAAGTGAACAAGGTTCTTGCCGAAATCGGAGCCTCCGCGATTCCGACCATTCTGGTATACAACAAGATTGACCGGGCGGGTTTGGAACCCCGGGTGGAGCGCGATGCACATGGTACGATTGCGCGAGTATTTGTAAGCGCCACCGAGCGCGCCGGTCTGGATGCGTTGCGCGGGGCAATTGCGGAGACCGGACAGATTGTGGGAAACAATGCCGCGAATTATCAAACTCTTCAATCTGAATGACCCCGGTTGGGGTCGTGGGAACAACAATGGCTCCGAGCCGCCGCCGAAGCGGCCTCAAGGCAATGGAGACGGCCCACCTGACCTGGACGAAGTCTGGCGCGATTTCAATAATCGCATCGGCTCCTTGTTCGGTCGCAAGGGCGGTGGCGGTGGCAACAACCGCCCCGGTAACCGAGGCGGCATGACGCCGCCATCGCCGCGCGGTACGCGCATCGGCCTGGGCGTCATCGCCCTGGTCGCGGCGGGTATCTGGCTGGCCAGTGGCTTCTACATCGTGCAAGAAGGCCAGGTCGCGGTTGTGACCCAGTTCGGCAAGTACAAGAGCACGTCGCAAGCTGGCTTCCAGTGGCGCTTGCCGTACCCCATTCAAAGCCAGGAAATCGTTAACGTGTCGCAACTGCGCACGTTCGAAGTCGGTTTCCGTGGCGGTTCGCGCAATAAGGTCCTGCCTGAAGCGCTGATGCTCACGACGGACGAGAACATCGTCGATATGCAGTTCGTCGTGCAATACCGCCTGCGTGCCGACGGTGGCCCTGACTATCTCTTCAAGACACGCGACCCGGACGAATCCGTCCGCCAAGCCTCTGAAACGGCGATGCGCGAAGTCGTGGGCAAGCAGTCGATGGACTTCGTCCTGTACGAAGGCCGTACCGCTGTCGCCACGCAAGTGCAGGCCTTGATGCAGCAAATCCTGGATCGCTATCAAAGCGGTGTGCAGGTCAGCACCGTTGCCATCCAGAACGTGCAGCCGCCCGAACAGGTGCAAGCCGCCTTCGACGACGCCGTCAAGGCCGGTCAAGACCGCGAACGCCAGATCAACGAAGGCCAGGCCTACGCCAACCAGGTCGTGCCATTGGCCAGCGGCCAGGCATCGCGCATGACCGAGCAGGCTGAAGGCTACAAGGCCAAGGTGGTGGGCGATGCGCAGGGTAATAGCTCGCGCTTCACCAGCATCCTGGGCGAATACGAAAAGGCGCCGCAAGTCATGCGCCAGCGTATGTACCTGGAAAGCATGCAAGACATCTTCACGCGCGCCAGCAAGGTCATGGTCGACACCAAGAGCAACAACAACATGTTGTATTTGCCTTTGGACAAAATCATGCATCTGGCTGCCCAGGACGCCAGCAAGTCCAGCGTCGGCAACCCGGGTTCGCCTGCGTTGATCAGTCCGCCAGTCCAACCGCCGTTGCGTAGCAACGCGGCACCGGCGCCCCAGTCTTCCGGCAGCAGCAATAGCAACACGCTGCCCCGCGACCGCACGTCGCGCTAACCCGGAGGATTTCTGATCATGCAACGTTTTATGCCCATCCTGGTCGGCCTGCTTATCGTGCTGGCTGCCCTGTCGTCATGCGTCTTCGTCGTGCGCGAGCGCGACTACGCCCTGGTGTTCTCACTGGGTGAAGTGCGCAAGACCATTAATGAACCTGGCCTGTACTTCAAGGCGCCGCCGCCGTTCCAGAACGTGGTGACGCTGGACAAGCGCATTCTGACCATCGAAACCAACGAAGCCGAACGCATCCAGACTTCTGAAAAGAAGAACCTGCTGATCGATTCCTACGTGAAATGGCGTATTGCGGACCCCCGCCAATACTACGTTTCGACGGGTGGCAACGAGCGCGTCGCACAAGAGCGCCTGCAAGCGCTGATCCGCGACGCCTTGAACGCTTCGGTCAACGTGCGTACCGTGCGTGACGTGGTTTCGACCGAACGCGACAAGATCATGGCCGAGATCCTGACCAACGTGGCCAAGCGGGCCGAGCCCCTGGGCGTGCAAATCGTCGACGTGCGCCTGCGCCGCATTGAATTCGCGCCCGAGATTTCGGAATCGGTGTACCGCCGCATGGAAGCGGAGCGTACGCGCGTCGCCAACGAGCTGCGTTCCATTGGTGCCGCCGAGGGCGAGAAGATCCGCGCCGAAGCGGATCGCCAGCGCGAAGTGATTGTGGCTCAGGCTTACGCCACGGCGCAGGGCATCATGGGTGAAGGCGACGCCGCCGCCGCTTCGATCTATGCCCAGGCTTACGGCAAGAATCCGCAGTTCTACACGTACTACAAGAGCTTGGAGGCTTACCGCGCCTCGTTCTCGAAGCCGGGCGACGTGCTGGTGGTCGACCCCAGCTCCAGCTTCTTCCAGTTCATGAAGGACCCGGCGGGCGAAGCATTGGCGCCGGTCACCGTGCCCGCCAAGTAAGTCGCCACGCGCCTTGCACACTGAAAACCCCTTGGGATACCAAGGGGTTTTTTATTGCTGCAAGAGACCTTCAGGGCTGGGCTGCGGCGCTTGTTCGAACAAGCGGGGACGGCTTTCGGCCCTGATAATCCCGGCTGGCGCTGCCGGCCGACTCATGTACAATACCGCGTAAGCTAGAAAACATTCCGCAGCGGCTGAGCGGGCTTACGCCCCCTCAGCCGCTTTTTCGTTTGGGCGACGCCCACGCATCACTTGGCGTTATTCAGGTAAACATTCATGGGTAACTGGTTGCTGCCCGAGAGCCTTGCCGACGTACTTCCGGCAGAGGCCCGGCGCATCGAGGAATTGCGCCGCGAACTTCTCGATTTGTACCGTACATACGGCTTCGAGCTGGTCGCGCCGCCCCTGGTCGAATACATCGATTCATTGCTGTCCGGCACCGGTAGCGATCTGGATCTGCGCACGTGCAAGCTGGTTGACCAGCTGACGGGTCGCACGCTGGGTGTACGGGCCGACATGACTCCTCAGGTCACGCGCATTGATGCGCACTTGTTGAACCGTGCCGGCGTGACGCGCCTGTGCTATTGCGGCAACGTGCTGCACGCTCGCCCGGCGGACCTTCTGTCCAGCCGCGAGCTTCTGCAGATCGGCGCCGAGATTTACGGCCATGCCGGGTTTGAAGCCGATCTGGAAATTATCCAGCTCGTGTTGGAAACGGTAGCAATCGCCGGTGTGCGCAACCCCCGTCTGGACTTGTGCCATCCGGGTGTGGTGCGCGCCATCGTCGAATCCGACCCTGCCGCCGTCGCTTTGGCCGAAGATGTCATCCGTCTGCTGCGCGAGAAAGACGTGCCAGGGCTGGGTGAACTGGCCGAAAAGGCGCCCGGCATGCGCGAAGAAACGCTGAATGCGCTGAAGTTGCTGCCAAATTTGTATGGTGGCCCCGAAGTGCTGAAGAACGCACGTCGTGACTTGCCTTTGTTGCCTGGCGTGGCGGCGGCGTTGGATGCGCTGCAGGCTCTGGTGGATGCGATGCCCAACGTGGCATTCGGCGTCGACCTGGCTGATGTGGGCGGCTATGGCTACCACTCCGGCGTCAAGTTCGCGCTGTACGCCGAAGGGTGGCACGACGCGCTGGTCAGCGGCGGACGCTATGACGATGTCAGCCGAGCATTCGGCCGCGCCCGTCCCGCCACGGGCTTCAGTCTGGATTTACGCAAACTGGCGGCGGGTTTGCCGCCAGCAGAGCGGGCGCGTGCGGTTCGCGCGCCCTGGGGGCAGGCCCCCGCCTTGACCGAGGCGGTTCGCCGTCTGCGCCGGTCAGGGGAAATTGTCGTTCAGGTATTGCCCGGTCACGAGCAGGATCAGGACGAATTCGTTTGCGATCGCGAGCTGGCGCTGCAAGATGGTGCCTGGACGGTCAGAACGCTGTGACTAACTCCCTCTTGGAAACGAGAGGGCCGCGGGGAGATTTCCGGATTTCCCGAGAAACTCGATATTGATTCGTAACATGAGCAAGAACGTAGTCGTAATCGGCACCCAATGGGGTGACGAGGGCAAAGGCAAGATCGTCGATTGGCTGGCGGAATCCGTCCAAGGCGTGGTCCGCTTCCAAGGCGGTCACAACGCCGGCCATACGCTGTGGATCAACGGCAAGAAGACGATTCTTCGCCTGATCCCGTCGGGCATCATGCATCCCGGTGTCACCTGCTTTATCGGCAATGGCGTCGTGCTGTCCCCGGAAGCCCTGCTCAAGGAAATCGAAGAGCTGGAAGCCGCCGGTCTGGATGTGCGCTCGCGCCTGCAGATTTCCGAAATCTGCCCGCTGATCCTTCCTTATCACGTGGCCATCGACAAGGCGCGCGAAGCGCGCAAGGGCGAAGGCAAGATCGGTACGACCGGTCGTGGCATCGGTCCGGCGTACGAGGACAAGGTTGCCCGCCGCGCGCTGCGCGTGCAGGACCTGTTCAACCCGTCGCTGTTTGACGAGAAGCTGGCCGAAGTCCTGGATTACCACAACTTCGTGTTGACCAAGTACCTGGGCGCCGAAGCGGTTTCCGCTGATGAAGTGCGCGATCAGGCCATGGCCCTGGCTCCGGCCATTGCTCCGATGGTCAAGGACGTGTCCAGCAACCTGTATGCCATGCAGCAGGAAGGCAAGCGCATCCTGTTCGAGGGCGCGCAAGGCGCGTTGCTGGACGTCGACCACGGTACGTACCCCTTCGTCACCAGCAGCAATTGCGTGGCTGGCGCGGCGTCGGCGGGTGCGGGTGTGGGTCCGCAGCAGCTGGATTACGTGTTGGGCATCACCAAGGCCTACACCACCCGTGTGGGTTCGGGCCCGTTCCCCACGGAACTGGTCGACGAAATCGGCACGCGTCTGGCAATCATCGGCAAGGAATTCGGATCGGTTACCGGCCGTCCGCGTCGTTGCGGCTGGTTCGACGGTGCTGCGCTGAAGCGCTCGGTTCGCCTGAATGGCATTTCCGGCCTGTGCATCACCAAGCTGGACGTGCTGGATGGCCTGGAAACGATCCAACTGGGCGTCGGCTACCGCGTCAACGGTGAATTCCGTGATGTGCTGCCTTACGGCGCGCACGCCGTTGCGCAAGCGCAGCCGGTGCTGGAAGAATTGCCGGGCTGGTCCGAGTCCACCGTTGGCATCACCGAGTACGACAAGCTGCCCGCCGCGGCCCGTCGCTACCTGGAGCGCGTTGCCGAAGTTTGTGGCGTGCCGATCGACCTGGTGTCGACCGGTCCGGATCGCAATGAAACCATTGTCCTGCGTCATCCCCTGAAGGGCTGATCGGGTTAATATTCCAAAGGCCGCCGCCGGTCTCATACCGGCGGCGGCCTTTTCGTATTTTTAAGCAGGAGATGCTTACCTATGAGCGCACCGACCAATGATGAGAGCCATCTGTGGGTGACGTGGGACGATTACAACCGGCTGATCGAGCGCCTGACCTTGCAGGTGCACCAGTCGGGATGGAAGTTCGACAAGATTCTTTGCCTGGCGCGCGGCGGTATGCGCGTGGGCGACGTTATGTCCCGTATTTTTGATGTGCCGCTGGGCATTCTGGCCACCAGCAGCTATCGCGAAGCCGCCGGCACCAAGCAGGGCGACATGGACATCGCGCAGTTCATCACCATCACGCGCGGCACATTGTCCGGGCGGGTGTTGCTGGTGGACGACATGGTCGACACCGGCAAGACGTTCAGCAAGGTCTACGACCATCTGAAGAGCCAATTCGCCGACATCACGGAATTGCGTAGCGCCGTCCTCTGGTGGAAAGGGCATTCGCAGGCCACGCCCGACTATTACGTCGAGAAGCTGCCGACGAACCCCTGGATTCACCAGCCGTTCGAGGATTACGACAGCCTGCGACCACATCAGCTGGAAGCGTGGATCCGCAAGGGTTACAAGAGCTGAGCTCGGTCGGTCTGAAGTCCAAGGCAGGAAAGGAGGGATGCATGTATGCGTCAAGCGTCCCTCCTAGTAGTCAAAGCGGGCGTGACCATGCTAGAATCGCTGGTTATCGCTAAACCGAACTTGGCTTGTTACTCTTTGGGTAGTCTTTGGGTAACGGAAACAGCCAGCGGAAATCCGAGAAATACGTAAAAAACGGGCAAGAGTGGGTACGCATCAGTACTGCTAAAGCAGCGCTGCATGTTTTCCCGCTACGTCGTTTTTCGAGAACTTGGGTTGCGCTTTCAAGGTTCCTCGTTCCGCGGTTATTGGTTACCGCGGACCTGGACCCGCGCAGCGTTGCTGGTAAGCAAGCCAGGTTTGTCATCAACTTTTGTTACCCTACAAGCAGGCCAATCACTTTATGCCTATCGTTCGACTGAAGGAAAACGAACCGTTTGAAGCCGCTCTGCGCCGCTTCAAGCGCACCATCGAAAAGACCGGTTTGCTCACCGAGCTGCGTTCGCGCGAGTTCTATGAGAAGCCCACGGCCGAGCGCAAGCGCAAGCACGCCGCCGCCGTGAAGCGCCACTACAAGCGCATTCGTAGCCAACAACTGCCCCCGCGCCTGTATTGATTTTTGATTCCCGAATCTATTGATTCCAGAATCATTCATCCAGGATCTACTCGCCCGAGTCGACGTCGTCGACGTAGTCGGGCGATATGTGCAGTTGCGAAAGGGTGGGGCCAACTTGCTTGGCCTGTGCCCCTTTCATAACGAAAAAAGTCCGTCTTTCACTGTCAGCCCCACCAAGCAGTTTTATCACTGCTTCGGCTGTGGAGCCCATGGCAGCGCCATCACATTCCTGATGGAACATACGGGTACCAGTTTCCCCGAAGCCGTGCGCACGCTCGCGGCTTCGGCGGGAATGACGGTCCCGGAAGAAAATCGCAGTCCACGTCAGCAGCAGGAAACCGCGCGCCGCAAGGCCGAGGAGTCCCGCCATACGCAGGTGCTGGATGCCGCCCAGGCGCACTACCTGAAACAGTTGCGTGCATCTCCGGCCGCCATCCGCTACCTGAAGCAGCGTGGCCTGACGGGCGAAATTGCCGCGCATTTCGGCTTGGGGTGGTCGGGAACCGACCGGCACGGCCTTGCGCAGGTCTTTCCCAATTACGACGACCCCACGCTCGTGGAGTCGGGGCTTGTCATCGAATCCGAAGATGGGCGCCGTTATGACCGCTTTCGCGAGCGCGTCATGTTTCCGATTCGCAACGCACGAGGCAGTCTGATCGGGTTTGGCGGTCGCATCATCGGCAAAGGCGAACCCAAGTACCTGAATTCTCCCGAGACGCCGCTTTTCTCGAAGGGCCATGAGTTGTACGGCCTGTGGGAGGCGCGCCAAGCCATCCGCCAGGAAGGCCAGGTGATCGTGGTGGAAGGTTACATGGACGTGGTCGGGCTGGCGCAGCAAGGGATCGCCAACGCGGTCGCGACGTTAGGCACGGCAACGACGCCGGACCACGTCAAGAAGCTGCTGCGCGCCAGCGACAAGGTGATATTCAGCTTTGACGGTGACGGCGCTGGTCGGCGTGCCGCATGGCGCGCGCTGCAAGCCTGTCTGCCCGTTCTGCGCGACGATATCGCGATCCGTTTCCTGTTCTTGCCGTCCGAGCACGATCCGGATTCGTACGTGCGGGAGCTGGGCGCTGAAGCATTCCGCGCATGCCTGGGCGACGCTGTTGCCCTGTCCCGATTTTTGCTGGACGAATTGGCCTCGCGCCACAACATGAATGAAGCGGAAGGCCGCGCCAGTTGCCTGCACGAGGCCAAGCCTTTGCTGGCAGCGATTCCGGAATGCGCGTTGCGCGTCCAGATCGAGCGCGAAATGGCCAAGCTTGTGCAACTGACGCCCGAGGAAATGTCGCAGATCCTGGCGCAGCAGCCGGCCAAACCTTTTGCCCCGCCTGGCGCGGCGAAAGCCAGCGCAGGCGAGGCCGGTGCACCGTCAGGACATTCGGGTTCGGATCAGGACGGCGGTCACTCCGATATGGGGTATGACTTTGCCGGCCATGATTTCCACGATATTCCCGCCGAAGAGCCCGATTTTGGCGATTACGGGCATTTTCCGTCGGCGGGTGGGGATGCGGCGGCGGGCTCCGGCCAACGCTCCGGCGGGAAGCCCGAATGGAAGAGCAAAGGCGATTGGAAGGGCAAAAGCGACTGGAAGGGCGGCAAGGGCAACTGGAAAGGGCGCCGGGACAATGATGTCGGCGGCTTTGAGGGGCGCCGCACCATGCCGTCCCTGGCCAAGCGTCTGCTGGGGCTTGTGCTGGCTCACCCCGAACTTGTCGACTCGATGGGCGATCAGCAACTTGAAGTCATCGATCATGGCCCCCATCTAGGTTTGGTACGGGACTTGATCATGCTGGCTCAGTCCAGCGGCGCGCGCCATGTCGGCGCCCTGTTGGAGGCAGCCGAGCCCGATTCGGACCTGGCAACGGTCCTAAAGGGGCTGCGCGCGGACATCCTGTCTCAGGAAGATTTGCCGGATCCGCAAACCGAGTGGGATGACGCCTTGCGGCGCATTGAATTTGATTCAGCGAAGCTTGAAATGGCCAAACTGGCGGCGACGGGTCTGTCTACCGAGGAAGCTCGGAAGCGCTATCTGGAGCTGTCCAGCCGATTGGCGGTGTTGAAAGGTGCTGGGATACGGTAAATGCGCTAAAATCGAAGGTTGTCCGCTGGCAAGGGCCATGCGAAGCTGTGTAGTTCCGAGAGTGGTGCGACCATCGAGCATAGTCTTGGAGACTATAGCCTTGGAGCATATAGCCTTGAAGCATAGCCTTCCGACCGTAGCCTTGCATTTTATGCATCGATGTTTGCAGCGCAAAGATTCCTGAAATATTTCTGAATCCTAAGACGACTTGGCCCGAGAGCGCTCGTGCTGAAGGATGCGTCCAAGCCGGCGGAATCAATTTCGGCTAGATGAATCTAATAGATTTTCGCCGTCTTTGCTTGAAGCGGTTTGGCGGGAAGTAAGGCTCGCAGGACGGTGCAGGCACGACGGCACCGCAAGCGTGCATGAATGTGCAGTGCAAGACGTAGTGATGAATCGTAGTGATGAATCGTAGTGATGAAGATTGATGCGAAAGCAGTATTGAGAAAGACCGAAGTACATCAAAGGTACTTGTTTTAAGTGATTTTATGGCCGACGGCTGGAGCCGAAGGCTGAGCGGTGAATCAGGCAGTTCAGCGGTGAGCATTTTTGCGTAGCGTTAGTGGTCTGGGTGCTGTGTCTACATAGCTGCTAGGGGCAACCGTCCCCATAAGCAAGCAAAGCCTATTTATAGGCAGGCAGCCCCCCCGACGCCCGGAATCCGCCGCAGGATGAGGTTATGCACGTTAAGCGCCCGAACGGTATTGCACCGGCAAGGCGCCAAGCGGGCTCGCAAGAGCTGGCGCTGCGAACAACGCAGCCGCGTGATCTTGGCCGGTTTATCTGTTTTACCCGTATCTGCGTCGCGCTGGGCCACCGTCCAGGGTGAACCAGCGCGGTGCAACATGCCCAAACGGGTTGCGACGACCACGGAAGCGACTATGACCAAATCCACCGGCAAATCCTCCTCTGCAATTGATGCGGCTGAAACTCAGGCCCCCGCGGCCAAGCGTGCCGTAAGCATGGCGGCGGAAAAAGCGCCCGCCAAGACGGCGGTGAAGGTCGCCAAGCCTGCCGCCAAGACGGCTGCCAAAAAGGCAACCAAGACGGCCGCGGCTGACAAGCCCGAAAAAGTGACCAAGGCTCGCGCCAAGAAGGCTGAGGACAAACTCGCCGACTTGGTCGGCGGTAGCGCACCTCGTTCGGGTCCGGTACCCAGCGGCCGCCGCCCGGGCCGCCCCGCCAAGAACGCCAATAACGACGGCGATGGTTTCGACGACACGATGGACGGCGAAGGCGAAGTGCTGCCTGACCTGAAGCCGCCCAAGCGCGGCGGCAAGCGCGGCAAGGCAGATCCCAAGGATCTGATCGCGCGCGGCCCTGTCACGCCTGAAGAATACGAAGCTCGCCGCAACCGTCTGAAGCAGCTCATCAAGCTGGGCAAAGACCGCGGCTACCTGACATACGGCGAAATCAACGACCATCTGCCTGACGACCTGGTCGACGCCGAAGCCATTGACGGCATCATCAGCACGTTCAGCGACATGGGTATCGCGGTCTACGACCAGGCCCCCGACGCCGAAACGCTGTTGATGAGCGAGAACGCCCCGGTTGCGTCCAACGACGACGATGTCGAAGACGAAGCCGAAGCCGCGCTCACCACCGTGGATTCCGACTTTGGCCGGACCACCGATCCCGTGCGTATGTACATGCGCGAAATGGGCTCGGTTGAACTGCTGACGCGCGAAGGCGAAATCGAAATCGCCAAGCGTATCGAAGACGGCTTGAAGCACATGGTCATGGCCATTTCGGCCTGCCCGACCACGATCAACGAAATCCTGGCCCACATCCTGCGCGTGCGGGAAGGCCAGGCGCAGATCGACGAAGTTGTTGACGGCCTGGTTGATCCGGAAGACGGCGAAGAATACGCCGGCGCCGGTGTGACCGCTGACGAAGACGAAAGCGATGACGGCCCCGCGGGCGGGATGTCCAGCAAGCAGCTGGAAGACCTGCGCGTGAAGGCGTTGGCCAAGTTCGACGAAGTGGGCAAGCAGTTCGACAAGATGCGCCTGTCGTACGAGAAAGACGGCTACAAGTCGGACATCTACGTGCGCGCGCAGGAATCCATCCAGAACGAACTGATGGGCATCCGCTTCACCGCGAAGATGGTCGAGAAGCTGGCTGACACGTTGCGCAACCAAGTGGAAGAAGTACGCCAGCTTGAACGCGCCGTCCTGCACACGTGTGTGGACCGTGCCGGCATGCCGCGCACGCACTTCATCAAGGTCTTCCCGGGCAACGAAACCAACCTGCAATGGGTCGTTGACGAAGTCAGCGCCGGCCATCCTTACGCCGAAACGCTGGAACGTCAGATTCCCGCGGTGCAGGAACTGCAGCAAAAGCTGATCGACCTGCAAACGCGTGTCGTGCTGCCGCTGAAGGACCTGAAAGACGTCAACAAGCGCATGGCCACGGGCGAAGCCAAGGCTCGCAAGGCCAAGCGTGAAATGACCGAGGCCAACCTGCGTCTGGTGATCTCGATTGCCAAGAAGTACACGAACCGTGGCCTGCAATTCCTGGATCTGATTCAGGAAGGCAACATCGGCCTGATGAAGGCCGTGGACAAGTTCGAGTACCGTCGCGGCTACAAGTTTTCGACGTACGCCACGTGGTGGATTCGTCAGGCCATCACGCGTTCCATCGCTGACCAGGCGCGCACCATCCGTATTCCGGTTCACATGATCGAAACGATCAACAAGATGAATCGGATCAGCCGTCAGATTCTGCAGGAAACCGGTGCTGAGCCGGATCCCGCGACCCTGGCGCAAAAGATGGACATGCCCGAGGACAAGATCCGCAAGATCCTCAAGATCGCTAAAGAACCGATCTCGATGGAAACGCCGATCGGCGACGACGATGATTCGCACTTGGGCGACTTCATCGAAGACACCTCGACGCTGGCGCCTTCGGACGCGGCTTTGCATGGTTCCATGCGTGATGTGGTCAAGGAAGTGCTAGACTCTCTGACCCCGCGTGAAGCCAAGGTTCTGCGTATGCGTTTCGGTATCGAAATGAGCACCGACCAGACCCTGGAAGAAGTGGGTAAGCAGTTCGACGTGACTCGCGAGCGCATCCGCCAAATAGAGGCTAAAGCGCTGCGCAAGCTGCGTCACCCCAGCCGCGCCGATAAGCTGAAAAGCTTCCTCGAAGGGCAGTAATCGTTTCCTGGGCCTCTAGCTCATGCCTGGTTAGAGCAGCGGACTCATAATCCGTTGGTGCCGAGTTCGACTCTCGGGGGGCCTACCAAGAAAATCCTGAGTAATCAGGTACGTACAGCCGCCAGCAATGGCGGCTGTTTCGTTTTTGGAGCGAAGAGGGGCCTTCAGTGTGTGCAGAATATGTGTCATTGAGAAACAGCGATATCTTTGTTGCCGTTAAGCGCCCATAGTGGCTGCGGGAATATTTTTTCCCTGTACATCTAGGACATACATTGAAGATAGAAACTGGTATCGTGAAGTGGTTCAACAACGACAAGGGCTACGGCTTTATTTCGCCGGAACTGGGTGGTAAAGACCTCTTTGCGCATTACTCGGAAATTCAGGGTGACGGGCACAAATCTCTTGAAGAGAACCAGCGCGTTTCTTTCGTCGCCGGCCAAGGACAGAAAGGTCCTCAGGCGACCATGATCAAAGCGATTTAATAACCTGTTTGCCCGCTGCCAGGCGGGCAGGTAGGTAGCAAGCTGCGGGGCCGAATCCATTGGAACAATGGATTCGGCCTTTTTGTTTGTGAGGCCGGTCTAGCGTTCGCTCTTGGGCTAACACGGGGGCTAACACCAGGGCCAACAGACCAGATCTTGTGAATCTTGGCTGATTCTTTGTGCAGCCAAGGCGGGTATGCGGAAAGGTATGCGGCGGCCCCGACAAAAGCTATGGGCTTTGGCCGGGGCGTTCGCAGTCTTCATTGTGCAAAAGTCATACGGATATGGCCTTTACCGCCTCGTTCGGGAGCGTGTGAAACGCCCCCTTCCCTTTTCAAGGTCGGTAACTGCTGAAGGCACATCCGTATGGTGGGTTTCCGTGGGCTTATCTAATGCCTGCGGGCGTCGCCTGCCTATTCATTCGGATCCGGGCGCATGCCTCTCGCTTCTTGCAACGCTATCTCTGCGCAGAACGCTCGGATCATCGTTATGCAAAGCTCTTTGTCGGCTTCGGAGAGCGCCCGGAATTCGGCGGGCGGGAAATCGGGATAGGGCCATGTGTTCATTCAGACACTCTAGCAACGGGATTCGCTTCTGTATCGTCTGAAGCCCGGAACTAGGACTGATTGACGGGTCTATGCGCGGCGCTCCGGGGCTTGTGGCCTTGCCTTTTCAGCGCGGGGCCATTCCCTTGCGAAGCTTGTCAGGAGCCTCTAGCAGCGAGGCCGCCAGGCTGTCGCGCTCTTGCACACAGGGCTCGTCGCACAGACTTTTGACGAAATCATCGTACAGTTCGCCCGTCACGCCGGCGGGCCGCTTGAAGTCTCCCGATAGTTGATAGGCGCGCAGGATCACCGACCTTAGGCGCTTGACCTCCCAAAGCAGCGAGATCACGTCGGAGTTCCAGGGTTGACGCTCGCGGATCGTCCGGAGGTCGTCTAGGGTGAGGGGGGCTTTGAACGTCATGGTGCAAGACACTGTTTATATATCCAGTATATTCCACCAGAAACGGGGTCATTTCACGGCGTCGGCAATTAGTTTCAGGGCCGGATAGGCGCCCAGAAGGTCACGCGTCTCTTCCGGAGGCGCGCTCAGCCAGTCTTGGTACGAACCTTCCGAAAGGATCACCACCATCCGCTTTTCCTCGTTTGGCCGGTGGTATCGACTGAACAGCGGATCGTCGTCGGCGTTGATGGTCAGCATTGTGTAGCTTTCGTACAGGTGGCCCGCGGCGTCGCGCCACCTGTCCCAAAGCCCGGCGATGCCTAGCGGCATGCCGTCGGCACGGCTGATCCGAGTCGGAACGGCCGCGCCTGATCGCCAGTCGGGTTCGAAGATGGCTTGGGCGGGGATGATGCAGCGTTGCGCGCGGCGCCAAGCGTTGCCGAACGTGTATGACTTTGCCGCGGTTTCGCTACGAGCGTTGAAGGTGGACAATTTGGCGGCTTTATCCACCGCATCCGGGCGCGTCGCCGCCGAGATCAGGCCCCATCGGCCGATGACAGCCTCTCGTTCCGGCACCGCTTCATCACCTGAATCCCACTCTATCGGCCGGCGGACAAACAAGCCTTCGTAACGGGGCCACATGTCGTACTTCGTGCTGACGGAAGGGGCGCGAACGCCGAATTTCTGCAGCAGCAGCTCTGCGTCTTTCAGCGTCTGATAGTGGGAACACATGCGTGCCTCAATGGCTGAGAAAAGTCGACGCCAAAACGGAAGAGCGCCCCAGCTCAAGATGAGTCTGAGGCGCTCCTGCCCGGCTTCGCACGCGATGGGTGTCAGACAGCCCGGCAACTCAAATCTACTGCTGGAAAAAACGACCGGCAATAGGGAAAACCCCAAAAGAATTAGCGGGTTACAAGATCTCGGTCTTACGCAGGTCGTTCCGCTCTGAACCCTGTTTATGACGCGTCCGGCGTCAACGAATTTCTTGCCCGCTGGGGCGCTCTTCAACGCGTCAAGGCCCGGGGACACATTTGCCCACCTCGGCTTGTGCGAATTGTGGCGCCTGAGTGCGACGTCGACACTGACGCCTACTTTCAATGCAGCGGAGAGCAGAAATGTGGAGCAGTCGAAAACGTCAGCTTGGTCAGGGCATGACCGAATACATCGTCGTCGTAGCGCTTGTGGCGGTCGCGGCGATCGCCGTCTATCAGTACTTCGGACAAGTGGTTCGCTCGCAAACCGCCGCGATGGCGCGCGAGCTGGCCGGAGAAGACGGCGGGACGCAGACGCGCGCGGCGCAGCAAGCGGCTCAGAAGGCGGGCGCGCAGGCAAAGGCCCGCTCGTTGAAGTCTTTCACCGGCAATGCGACGGAAGCGAAGTGAAGATGTTTACTCGTACGCCAGAGTCCCTTCAACATGGCCAGGCCCTGGTGCTCGGCATGGTCGTTGTGTCGGTGGCAGTGGCGTCCCTGGTCGTGCTTTACAACCTGGGCCAGACCGTCGAGGGCCGCGTGCGGCTGACGCATGCCGCGGATGCGGCGGCGTACAGCGGCGCGCTGGAACAAGCGCGCACGCTCAACGCGATCGCCTACGTCAATCGCACCCACATTGCCCACCAGGTCGCCATGGCGCATCTGGTCACCCTGGCAGCGGCCGCGCAGTACGGCGGCGCCTTGCACACGCAGCATACTCGTCGCAATCCGCCGGGGGGCCTGATAGCCATGCTGTTCGGCGCGGATATGGGCCTGGCCTATCGGGCCGGGCAAGCCGCATCGGACGCACAGTGGCGACTGGCCGGCGCGTTTGCTCAACATGATCGGGCGGTACATCGCGTTTTGAAGGCGGGTGCGGAATCGGCCAGGGCGGGTCTTGTCGCTACTCGCGATCGCATCATGCGCAAGGTGCTTGAAGCCAACATGGTCGACTCCGGGTCCGGTTCCGATTCTGGTGTACGCGCACGTTCGTCGGGCTTGGCGCTGGATCTGTTGTCCGACAACTGGCCCGGCTTTATTGGGCGTAGCGCAGCTACCCGAGGCGCGGGCCTGCGTCCGGCCGTGGAGCAGGCCACCGAACGTTATCGCTTTGTGAATAGCCGCGATGCAACGCGTCGCAATGCCTGGCCGGTCAGCCGCCGATGTCCGTTGAAGCGGCATGAATTGCGCCGTCGTGGAATGACCTGGCTTGGCCCGGACGGGCGATGGGGCGCGTTGGATACGCAATCGTTCCATGCGCTGCGTTCCAATCGCTGGATTGGGTGCTACTTCCGTGAATGTGCGGATCAAAAAGAAGAGCCGCGACTGGCGCGGCTCTCCGGGGTGTTGCGTAGCTTGTTCCTGCGCTCAGGGTACATCTGAGGGTACAAACTGCTTTTTGGCCCAATCTCGGACCTCATCGGGATCCCAGATCGAAACCTGGGGGCTGATCTTGGTCCCCTTCGGAAAAGTGCCGGCCTTGATGCGTCGATAAATTTCCGTCTTGGATAGACCGATGGCGTGCGTCACGTCGCCGATCCGGTAGACCAGCTTCGGCGCCGCGGCCGGTGCCTGGTGTTGGGCTGCGTGTGCCATTTACTGCTCCTTGTTGTCGGTGGTGGCGCGCATGTTCCACTTATCGACGTGATCGCCCTTATCTGACCAAGGGGCTTGCGCGCCGCAATGGCCGCACTTGACGAAGTAGGCCGGGTGAAGAATCGTGCCTTCGATATGTTCGGTTTCGGGATCGCTGTGGCCGCAGAACGGGCACGGTTTCAGGTCAGCCACGTCCGCCTCCGTCCGTGCGGGGGTGCTTCTGCGCGGCCAGGGCGGCATTGATCACGGTCTGTGCGTGTTCCCTCATATGCGCGCGGCCCTTCTCCGGCATCTGCGTCCAGGGGTAGTCCATGCACTCGGACAGCGCCTTGGCCGCAGCTTCCAAGTCGATGACCGCATCCTTCGCGCAATCCCCGCCGTCCTTGTCAGCCTGGGTTTTCAGGGCGCGAATTCGTTCAGCCTGCATTAACAACGCGCCACGGACAATGCTCGCTGTCTCGTTCACGCGAGGCGTATCAATTGCCTTGGCCTCGCACAGTGCCGCCGCTTCCTCCAGCGCCCGATTGCGCACCGCCTCGCTGGCCTGGGGGGCGGCATACACTGGATATTCACCATCCGGCATCCAGTCGCACGCCACCACACGCGGCATATCATTTTCGCGGCCCGGCGTACCGCGTTCGAATCGTAGGATTGCCAAAGAGCGCGCCTCCCCGGCAACAGGGGCGCTTGCCAGGCCATCAGCCAGTGCCCCAAGTTCGCTAGGGTCGTCTGCTTGTGTTCCGGTCGGCATCGGCCCCCATTCGGTAGCTTGGGCGCGGCGGTCCTGATAGGCCTGCTGTTCTTGGCGCGCTTTCTCCCGCAGAGCCTCGGCCACCTTCGCCATCGGGGATTCATCGGCTACAGAGGCGCTCGCCAAGGCTGCGCGGGCTTCCCGTTGCAGGTGGTCGGCGAACTGCTGCGGCGTGGCCGTGCGGTTGACCGTGTAGGCGATGTCGTGCAAGGCCGATTGCAGCGCCTGGATGGCGTCCGAATATTGCTTCTCCGCACCCTTGGCCGGCTTGCATTCGTGCAGCGCATTGAATGCAAGATTGGCCGCGCCGAGAAGGCTGATCCGCTCGTCGGCTACAGGGGCGCTATGTCCAGAGCTTGTGTCCACAGGCTTATGTCCAGGGGCGACGTACTTAGGGTTGCGCATCATGCCCTGTTCAATGTCGTGCGGGTCGTCGATCCATTCCGGCTCGGCTACACGGGCGCGCAATTGAGAACGCAGGGACTGCACCAGATCTTCCTCTTTCTCTTTCCCTAGGTAGCAGTCTCCGTTAACCGAGTCCAGCAGTTGGGCTAGTTTTGCAGTGTCGATCATGGCTACAGGGGCGCTTGCCAGGGCGGCACGGGCAATCTCAACGCATCTCGCGTGGCGGTCGCCGGAGTTCGCCCCGTCTTTTGCTGTATCCACGATTCTTTGCAGCGCCGCCCGCTCATCGCCCGCCTGCACGCCCTCCGCGCGCAGCTTGGACAGCAGGGCGCGGGCAAAGCGGATGTGACGGTTCCATCCGGGGCTTTGGGGACTGTCTTTGCAAGCTTCATCCCAAAGCGCTTGAATTGCGGCATCCGTCAGCCCAGGCTGGGCGGCGTTGTTCTCAGTCATGGCTTTCCTTGGTGGTGGCCAGCTCTTTCCCGAGCTTGGTAATCCAGCGGCGCGCGCTGGCGCGGGCTTTCTTGGCGGCCTTGCGTTGCTGGATCAGTTGATGGGCGCGCAGCGCGTGCGGGCAGTTGGCCGCCAGGTACTTGTCCACGTCCCCGTCGTGGTGGACATAGACTTTCTCGCCATCGCTGTAGGGTGTCTCTTCCTCGTATTCCATCTGGTACGCCCGCTCCAGCCAGTTGACGGACAGATGCCGGTAGGAAATCACACCATCCGGCGGATCCTGCGCCACAAGGGAAGCTTCGATCGCCTTCCCGATTTCCTCAGATAGGCGCCCCACTTCCTGGACGGCCACGTTTAGCGCGAGAATGGCTTGCTGATATTTGTCCATCACGCCTCTCCCTTCTGCTGGGCAATGGCGGCGGTAATCACGGTTTTTGCGTTCTGCCGCATCTGCTCGCGGCCCTGTTCAGGCATGTGTGCCCACGGGTAGTCCATGCACTCAGCCAGGGTCTTTGCTGCCGCGTCCAAGTCGAGGTTCGGCAACAGCGCATCGCCAGCAGCGGGAGCGGCAACGGAAGCGCGGCCCTTCCAGCCAAGCCAGCGGTTGTAGTGATGGGTCACCTCGGGCACGTAACTGCCGAATTCTCTCTTGTGCCACGCCTCGAACGCCTGGCGCTCATCCTCCCCCGTCGCTCCGGTGGGTATAGGGTGCGAGGTAGGGGCGGGGGAACAGTCCGGGCACGGCTCGGCGTTCAGGATGTTGCCGACTGCGCCATGACCATTGCAGGTCGAGCAGGGATCGGTGGGCATGGGCTGCCACAGCGTCGGAACTTCGCTGCCTTCCAGCCGAAGGGCCTGGGGCCACTGCGTGAACCAGTCCTTGGCGAACAGCGTTTCCTCATCCCAGGCGTCGAGCTCGTCCTGGGTCATTGGGAACGAGTCGGCCGACGTGTAGCTGGCGATGAATTGGCCGCAGTCGTGGCGCCAGGCCAGGATTTCGGTGCCATCCTTCGGCGCGCTGGCGATAGGCTTCCATTCTGTGTTCATGCTCTCAGGCTCCGGGGGCGCGCGCGGCGTCAAGCTCAGCGCGGATCTGGGTTTGCAATAGCAGGTCGGTCTGGTCGTCCGGGTCGGCGGTCGCCATGGCCCGGCGCAGGGCGGGCATGGTGGTGGCCAGGCCGGCCATGGTTTCGGCGCGGATCGGCACCAGGTATTTCAGGGCGATGTGCAGCTCGCGCAGGGGTTCCAGCGGCAGCGTGCGGTCGTGCCGCGTGCACCACATTTCGAAGTGCCAGATAACACCCTCAATCGCGCCGTCGGACTCGTACCATTTACCGTCACCCGCGCGGAATTGCGGGATGCCCTTGGCGTCGGTGTGCACGGTGCCGTCGCGGTTGATCTGGTCGATGATGGCCTCCAGCGGGCGCAGCACCAGGTCGGTCGCGACGAGCATGGGCGCGCGGATGGCGCGGGGCCGATAGGCCTTGTTGCGGCGGGGCTTGCGGGCGTGGGTCATCACTGCACCGTAGAGGGATATGCGTCGCCGTCTTCCATGCGCTGCGCGACGTGCATGGATGTGCGCAGCAACAGGTCGATGACGGCGGTCTGGTTGGACACGAACCCATAGCCCAGAGCCGCCGAGCTGATGAGCATTTCCAGCGCCTTGCGTACCTTCTCCGGATCGCCGTAGGCGCCGACCTGCTGGATGTAATCGCCGATCAAGCGCTGGGAACTGGCTTGGCAGGCGGCGGGCGTGAAATCGGGCATGTCGTTCTCTGTGTAGATGGCCGGCACCGGCAGCGGTTGGGGGTGGCTTGAGGTAGCCCCGCCGCCGCGCCGGCCGAAGGGGTTATTCCAGGGTCAGGCCCAGGCTCTGCTGCTTGTCGACAGCGGGAGTGACGCTGATATCCACCTCGCCTCCCAGAACTTCGTACAGGCGCTTGATCTGCTCGCCGGTGGGGTTGCACTTGACGCGGAAGCCGTAGCGCGCGCTGCCTCCTTCCATCAGTTCGACGGAAAAATGGTCAACGTCGGCAGTTTCGAAGTCGATGTTGGATGCGCCGCCAAGGCCAAAGCCGATCACGACCTGCGCTCCCTTCAATTCATGCTTGAGGCGCAGCGCGCCGATCAGGTCGCCGAACTTGCGCACAGTCAGCGCGTCGGCCGGGCTGCCTTCGAAGATCTCTTCCTGGTCCGGCGGCGTCTCTTCGCGGCGGTACAACGCATCGCGCAGCACCGGGTGGAACATGGCCAGCAGGCCGTTGCTCTCGGTGAATGCGATCTTCAGGTCCGCGCCGCCGACCTTCTCGTCGCCGTGGTTCTCGGGGCGCACGTTCAGGTGTGCGAGCGTGACTTTCTGGCTTTCCAGGCTGAACATTCGTCAGTCTCCTAGGTTGTGCTGCTGGGGAAGGGTTAGGCGTCTGCCGCGCCAGCCAGGATCCCGGCCAAGAAAACCAGGCTGGCGGAAGCGGGCGGGTTGGTATCAAGCGCGCCAATGTCCAGTTCTTCGGCGAGCTTGGCGATCATTTCCTTGACCTCAAGAAGCTCAATGCCAGCCAGACCGGCCTGGCGCTTCATGGGATTACCCGAAAGCTGGATAGCGGGGCTTTGCGCAAGCTGGCGCGCGGCCAGGCGCAGGATGTGGGCGAAGATGTCGACCTCACGGCCATTGGCCGACACATAAAACGAGCGGGAAAGTTCGCAATTCATGGAGGTTCCTTAAGCAGCCTTGCGGCGCAGGGTGTCGACCATCTCGCACAGTTCAACTTCGAACTGGAGCAGGGCGGTCAGCAGGGTCTTGATGTAGGCGTCGTCGCGCGGGATGCGCTGCACGTACAGGCGCCAGGGCTCGGCCATGCG
Source organism: Achromobacter sp. LC458 (assembly GCF_001005835.2). Taxonomy (NCBI): domain Bacteria; kingdom Pseudomonadati; phylum Pseudomonadota; class Betaproteobacteria; order Burkholderiales; family Alcaligenaceae; genus Achromobacter; species Achromobacter sp. LC458. The sequence goes on along the minus strand of NZ_LBHW02000008.1, from coordinate 108,723 downwards.
CGGGTCGTAGCTGATGAAGTCCCACCACTGGCGGCCGGTCACAAGCATGTTTCCCTGCACCTGGGGGATGTGGCCTTCGGGCATGCCCTCCAGCCACGTCTGGATGTGCACCTGTTCGTCGTGCGGGCATTTCGATTCGATGCCGCCGTCTGCGCCGATCAGGCCGTCAGGGCTGGCGCCGATGAACGAATGCACCGGGTGCAGGACAAAGCCGCTTTCCTCCACCAGCGCGCCCTTGTCGACCATGTAGGCCTCTTTGGCGACGTCTTCCAGGTCGCGGCCCCACGACAACGACTTCGCCCCAACTTCGCGCTTGGGGATGCCCGCCAGGCGCTCAAAGGCCAGCGTGCGCATCAGGCGCGTGCGCTCCAGCGTCGGTTCGGGCTTCTTCGGCTGGCCCTTGCGCGGGCCGGTCTTGTAGACACCCTCGCCGGGCGTGACCGCGATGGCGGCGGCGAAGTTGCTGGCGGTAATCTTGCCCGCGCGCTCCTGCCGCCATTCCTCGGTGCGCTGTTCGGCGGGCGCGTTCATTCTTGGACGCCTTCGAAGGGGTTGTCTTCGGTGGCCTGCGCATCCGGCGCGGCGTCCGGCTGGGCGGCCTGCGTGGGCGTGGCGTCCTCGGCGGCGGCCAGGGCCTTGAGACGCTTGATTTCATCTGCGCCCACTGCCGCGCGCTCGTCCTTGCTCAGCTTCTTCCAGGCGGATTCCAGATCGGCGATGCGCTGCGGCGCGGCGTCGTCGCTGCGCGCGATCATTTCCAAATCGCGGATGACCTGGTCGCGGTCGACCTGTGCCGCCGGCTGCGGCTTGGCGGCCTGGGCGAACTCGGCGGCAGTGCGCGGCGTGATGTCGCGCTCGCGCGGTTGGGCAGTGCCGTCCTGCTCGTCTTCCGTGTACACGCCCAGGATCACGTCCGGGGTGTAGCGGCGCGCCCATTTGCGCACGGCCAGATAGGTGATCTGCTGTTGCGGGTCGGTGGCCCATTGCGTCGAGAAGCGCGGGTAGGCCTGGGCCATCATCACCTGCACTTCGCGCGGTGCGGCTTCGCCGCGAATGGTGCAGCGGCAGATAACGCCAAGCCCTTCCTCGTCCGCCTTGGTCCAGTCGGCAACGTAATACTTGCCGCCCTTGTCCGACTTCATTTCCTTGACGCGCCCCAGGATGCGGGACCAGTCGCCAAGGAATTCAAACTCCGGGCGGCCGGTCACCGGTGCGCGCGCGATCACCACGGCATTCACCAACTGCGCTTCGTAGCCCAGGGCGCCGCCTTGGGTGACGTGGGTTTTCTGTGCCACTGCGAACGGGTTCATGCCCCATTGCATGGACTGCATGATCACGGCCATGCAGTCCGAAGCGTTGCCCTGAAGGTGACGCGGCACCGTGGCGCGGCCGGCGGCCATCATTTCAGCAGCGCGCATCATGCTGTCCATATTGCGCGCGTCCAACACCAGGCCGGTGGTGCTGGTGTCGGCCGCCGGCAGGTCCAGGGCGGTGGTTTGGGATTCGATCGTGGTGGCTTCAGACATTGCTTTCTCCTGCCCGAGACTCGGCCGGGCGTAGTGGATGGTTAGGCGGCCAGATCGGCCATTGCGGGGTTGGTGAACTTGGCCAGCCAGGTCAGAACGTGCTCGGGCTCGACGCCGTAGTGCTGCGCCAGCACGGCGACGATTTCGGCGTTGCCCGGGCCGTTGGCCAGGAACTCGGCTTCTTCGCGGCGGGCTTGCTCGGCGAGGCGTTCGCGCTCGGCTGCTTCGGATTCGGCGCGCGCGGCGGCTTCCTTTTCCTGCTGGGCACGGGCGGCGGCTTCGGCCTTTTCTTGCTCAGCTCGGCGCACGGCGGCCTGCTGCGCTTCGAAGTCGCGGCGCTGACGGTCGATTTCTTCCTGCTGGGCGCGCAGCACCGCGGCGGCTTCGTCCTGCTGGCGCTTGAGCGCTTCGGCGGCTTCGGCATCCTTGCGGGCCTGCTCTGCGCGTGCGGCTTCCTGACGGGCGTTCTCGGCGTCGCGGTCAGCTTGCAGGCGGCGCTGCTGTTCTTCCAGTTCGGCGCGTTCCCTGGCTAGGCGCTCGTCTTCTGCCTTGCGGGCAGCGGCGGCTGCGGCTTCCTGTTCCAGGCGCTGGCGTTCCAACGCGGCGCGCTCTTCGGCCAGGCGCGCGGCTTCCTGTTCCTGCGCCAGCGCGGCGTCGTGCATCTGCTCCAGCTTGGCGCTGGTGTCCGCCTGCAAAGCCATGGCTTCGCCCGCGCGGTGTTCGTACAGTTCGGTGGTGATGGGCAACTCGGCCACGGCGGCCAACAGCGCGGCGATGTCGGCGGCGCTCTTGCCCGCGGCCTGCACCGGGTACTGGCCGATGGCGTTGATACGTGTCTGGATCGCCTGCTGGCGCGCCAGTTCGGCCGCTTCCTTCGCCGCCTTGATTTCCGCCTTGCGGGCCTCTTCGGCCTTGATCTGCGCATCGATCGGCTCTTCAACCGCCTTCACCTCATCCTTGATGCTGGACAGGATGGCGCGCATTTCGCGCTGCTTGGCCAGCATCGGCTTGTTCCAGCCTTCATAGGCGGCATCGGCCGACGTGCGGATGCTGACGCAGCGCGACCGCGCGGCACGCGCTGCCTTGTCGCCGGCCGAGGTGCTGACGTCGAACTGCACGCCGGCCAGGTCTTTGCGAAGCTCGGCCAGGCCTTTCTGCACGGCGTTGTATTCGGTGATCGAGGCGGGCGCGTCCAGGATTTCGTCTGCTACGGTGGTCATGGTGGTGGTCTCTCAGGGTTGGCGCGCGGCCACGGCGGTCTTGCCGCAGCCTTCGCAGGCGGTGAGGGTGGATTGGGCGTCAAGCGTCGGGCCCAGCACGCAGGCCATGAACACGCCGGCGCAGAGGGCAGCGGCACCGATCAGCAGGTCGCCGTGGGCGCGCAGGAGGCGGCGGATCATCGAAGGCTCTCCATCTGCGACTGGTAAAACTCATGGGCGCGGCCGAGCTCAGCGCGCAGATAGTCCTGCCACCAGTCGACGTCGCCGCCACCAGCGGAAGACAGCAGGCCGGCGTCGTACTCGTCCAGTTCCGGCGTTTCGCGCGGCGACAGGTCATCAGCGGCGGAACGAAGCTCGGCGGCCATGGCCTGGGCCTCTTCCTGATTCAGCAGGCCGGATTCGATGCTGGCGTTTCCTTCGCTGACGGTCATCTCTTGATAGGGAAAGCCAACGCGGCGCACATTGAATTTCATGCTTCGCTCCACGGATCGAGGCGGACGTACAGGCGCGAAAAGAAGTCGCCCACACGGCCCAACGGGTAAGCGGCTATCAGGCCGCACAGGATGAAGAGGGGGAGGGTCATTGCTTGCGCCCGAACGTCACGCGCTGGCCGTCGTCGCACAGGTCAACCAGGTCAGACACCAGCAGGCCCTGGGCCAGCAGCACCCACTGGCGGAAGAACGCGCCCACGACAACCGGCGCATCGCCGCGCACCGAAGCGGCCACCGCCATCACAAACGCCTGTTCAGCGTTCGCGTTGCCTTCGGTCGCCGAATACAGCGCCTCGGCTGCACGCTGCGAATAGTCGTGCTGGCGATGCACTGTCAGATCACGCACCAGGGCGGCGTGCACATCAGCGTCCATTTCGCGCAGGGCAGCCATACGGCGCTGCACGTCCGTCAGCGGCGGCATGATCGCGGCTGTGCCGCACTCAGTCGGGTAGGTCAGGCGGGCCATGATTAATTCCGCCCTTCGCGTTCGGCCTGACGGGCCATTTCCTGGTAATGCACCACCGTCGCGTACTTGCGGAATTCGTCGGCCCACGTCGTGCGGATGCGCTTGCGGTTGTTGGCGTCGGCCAGGTCCCATGCAGCAGCCAGGGTCTTGATGAACATGTCACCGTTGACGAGCATCGCGCGAACGGTCTGATAGTCCGTCACAGGCGGATAGGGCATCTGGAAGACAACCTGGGCCTTGGCGTCCTTCCAGCTTTCGCCCTTGTCGTAGGCATCCAGCGACTTTTCCGCAGACACCAGCGCGGCCATCGCGGAGCTGATCGCCCCTTCGATATCGCTGCCGTTTTGATGTACCACCGCAACCAGAACGGCGCGGATCGTGTCCTCGGTAAGGTGCTTCATCGTCTTCTCCCGTTTGCTCACCGGGTGGTGAGTGCATGGGAGAAATTAAAGCATTCTTTCTTTCAGAAAACAAGCATGCTTTACTTGAGACGCAAAAAAAACCGCCCGTAGGCGGCTTCACGATGTGCGCGGTCGGCTACTTGCTACGCGCCCTCACTGCGTCATCGACACGAGTGTATGCAAACCACGCCACCACAAAGACGGGAATCCAGCACACCGTCAAATACGGATGCTGCCAGGATTCCGGAACTTTCAGGCCGACGTACCACACGGCAATCATTGCTATGAACCCCGCCACGGCGGCGAAGCAGGCCGGGGCAATCGATTTGGCTCCGCTGTTTCTACTCACTTGCTTCCCCCTTGTTTGCACGGGAATGCCTGCATAAGAGACGTCATCACCAGCACGTCGCCCGACAAATGGCGATTGCGCGGCGTGTCGACCAAATACTTCAGAAAAACGTCTTTCAGCTGTCCAACCGTGACGTTCTTAGGCACGCAAAAATAAGGAGCGGTTTTGCTCAGCTCTTCATGAAGGGTTATCCCATCCCAAACCCCGCGCACGTAGGCGAGGCAAAGCATATTCTGCGCTGCGACTGTTGATTGGCAGACCGGCAGCCAGTAGTTGCCAGAAGAAAAATCGTCCGCGCGAGCTGAATAGGACGTCGCCATTACCGCCGCAAAAGCTGCCGCGGACATCATCCTTTTTTTAAACATTGACTTCAATCTCCTCACGGGACCAAACCAGTTTTATCCAATCCGGCCTATGCGGCGCGCGGGGAGCTCGGGCTTTTCAGGCCGACGGTTTCTTTCAGCACACCCTCGGCGAAGCCTTCGACGCGCCCCTTTTGAGCATCACTGAGGGCGTTCCACTGCTCCACGGTGACGGCAGTGAATGGCCATGGCGCCGAGGATGCCTGAAGCGGCTGTTCTTCACCAGTGGCCAACCAGAACGGATTCACCCCGAGGTACCGCGCCGCGCGTTCCGAATTTTCGGCGGTAAGGGCTTTTGTCTTGCCCATGATCACCTGGCCAACGGCCTGAACGCTTACAGAAATTGCGGCTGCTAGTTCCTGACGCTCGCGCCCGGCAAGGCGTAGCGCTTCGGCCAATCGGGATCCGTACGTGCTTTTCATGGGCGCAAGCGTACTTTCATTCGGACAAAGCATGGTTGCTCCGTAAATTAAAGAATGCTTTAATGCACGCATGAAGAAAACTGAAGCTACCCGACTGCTTGGCGGCACTACCGCGGCCGCCGCCCAAGCAATGGGCATTACGCCGCAAGCCTATTACCAGTGGCCCGACGAGCTGCCCCCCCGGCTCCAGGACCGCGTGGTCGCTGCCATCGCGCGGAAGCTGCTGCCCGGCGCGCTGCTTGGGGACCCGCCGCCGGCGAGCAAGGAAGCAGCATGAACACATCAATGCACCGACGCGCTTTCGCGCCCGTCCGAGGCCCATGCCATACGTGCGCGTTCGGCGAGCAGCGCATCGAAGACATCAAGCACCGCCTGCTCGCTTGGCTCGATAAAGGTCCGGCGCGCGATTTGTTCGGCGTGCCGCAGAAGTTGTTCCGTTTCAGTCAGTTTTTCCATACCGCCAGTCTGCCCAGGGGCGTATTCCGGGGCATTCCCTTTATTTGGAATAGCCATGATCCCCATTGAACCGGCCGGAATGACCGGTCCTCACGTCATCGAAACGGCCTTGCGCTTGGCAATGGCCAACCAGATCCAGCGCCAGAAACTGCTGGATGCCACTGGCTGGGACGCCAGCATGCCGTCCAAGGTGTGCTCGGGTGCCACCGGAATCACGCTGGAAAAGCTGGACGCGATGTGCCGCGCCCTGGGCCTGACCATCGTTGAGGTCGGGTACATGGACTACCTGGCGCGTGGAAATGAAATCGGCTCGCGTTGCTGCAAGGCGCGCTTGAGCCTTGGCAACTGCGGGGCGCGCTGACGATGGGAGCCGCCAATCCGAAAGCGAAGGGCGGCCGCCGTGCCCGCCTCGCTGGCTGCCTTTGCAGCAACCCAGAATTTCAGGCCTTTTGCAGCGCGCGCAGCGCCGACGAAGCCGCCGATTACATCCGCCGCGTGTGCAACGTTGAATCGCGGGCGCAACTGGATCACAACCCGCAGGCCGCCAATCTCTTCGATGAGCTGGTGCGCAAGCCGTTTGCCTATAGGACGGCGCCATGAATTACTACCCGCACCACATCGGGGATTACCTGAAAGACACGGCCCACCTCACGATGATTGAGGACGGCGCCTACCGTCGGCTGATCGACCTGTACTACCTGCACGAGCAGCCTTTGCCGACCGAGAAGCGCCAGGTGTACCGCCTGGCCCGCGCATCGAGCCCGGCCGAAAAGAAAGCGATCGACACCATCCTGGGCGAATATTTTTCGCCCGGCGAGGAAGGCTGGATGCACCGGCGCTGCGAGGAAGAGTTGAGCCGTAGCCGTGTGAAAGGCGAGGGCGTCGACACCAAGCGCGAGAACGAAAAGGAGCGCCAGCGCCGCCACCGCCAACGCCGCGCGGAGCTGTTTGAGGCGTTGCGCGGTCACGGAATTGTCCCGCCATGGGACATGTCTACGGCCGATCTTCAGACCGAACTGTCACGCGCTGAAAACCGTGACGGAAACGCACCGGTCACGCAACCTGTCACGCGTGACGCAACGGCTATCCATAAGCCAATAACCAATAACCAAGAACCAATAGGGGGAAATCCCTCGTCATCTCCACCAGAAACGCGTGACGGAGCAGAGAGCGATTCACCCCCTGCTGGCGATTACCTGCCCAACCCAACGCCCTACGGCGCCATGGCAAAGCTGCTGCGCGCCAACGGCATCGGCGATGCAAACCCCGGCAACCCCTCGCTGCGGGCATGGGTCGACAAAGGCCTGACTGCCGACGAAGCCCTGGCCGGATTGCAGGCCGCACGCTCCACGAAGTCCGCGCCCAACCCGATGGCCTGGCCGTACCTCGCCCGCGTCCTGGAAACCCAGCGCGAACGAGCCGCGCAAGGCGTACCGGAAAAATCCAATCGCGCGCCCAGCACCACCGACCGCCGCGCCGCGTGGAACGCAGAACTGCAAGCCGTCATCGGCCAGGCGGATCAACGCCAGCCCCGAGAAATCGACATGGGAGTCATCGATGCAACTGGCACACACGACTGACGCGGTGCGCGTCCCGCCCGTGGCCTGGGCTGCTCGCCTCATCGAACGCATGCAGGCGATGTACGGCGCCAAGTTCGCCCAGCAGTGGGACGGCATCGCGCCTGCCAAGTTGGCCGAAGTCTGGGCCGAAGAAATCATCGACTACACCGCCGAAGAGCTCCAGCGCGGGCTTGCCGCTTGCCGTGGCCGCACCTTCGTGCCCACCCTGCCCGAATTCCTGGGCCTGTGCCGTCCGACGCTGAACCCGGAAACTGCGTATCACGAAGCCGTCGCCGGCATGTCCGCACGCGCCAGGGGAGAGCACGGCGTATGGACCCACCCCGGCGTCTACTGGGCCGCCATGCGCATCAGCCAGCACGACCTGCTGAACCAGGGCTGGCAGGCCATCAAAACCCGGTGGGAATACGCCCTGCGCGACATCATGGCCCAGGGCCGTTGGGAACCCGTGCCAGCCCCAAGCCTTGCGCTTGTCGCACCAGGCGGCACCGTGGCCACCCGCGAAGAGGCGCAGAGCTTCCTGCGCGAGATCAAGCAGCGCACCGGCAAGGGCATCTTTTCCCCCATCACGGACCACCGCGCATGGGCACAACGCATCGTCGCGCGTGCCAAGAAGGGCGAGGCCGTCACCCCCACCATCCTCCGCATGGCGCATACCGCCATGGCCGAACCGACCGAATCGAGGGACGCATGAACGACACCATCCTTTCCATGCCCGAACTGGAGGCGTATGAGCCCTTCGCGGGCACTGCGCACTCGCCGTCCATCGCGCGCGCGCACGTTTCGGACGCCGCCGACCCCTGGGCGCGGGGTGGCCATGAAATGGCCCCAGATGCCTCGCCACGCCGCGCCGATGCTGGCTCTACGGTGGCCAGCGGGGCGGGCGTGAACGTCTGCATCCTGGCCCTGGACCTGGGCACGAAGACCGGCTACGCGCTGCGCCGCCGCGATGGCTCTACCCGGCATGGCACCGAGGTTTTCACACCGCGCAAGTCGTGGTCCGAGGGCCAGAAGTGGGCGCGTTACCGCGCGTGGCTGGCCGGCGTCATCAACGACGAGAAGGTCCACCGGGTGGTGTACGAGCAGGTCATCCGTCACGAAGTGAAGGGCCGCCCGGTCTGGGATGCCGCCCACGCCTATGGCGCGTTTGAGGCCATCACGCACATGGTCTGCGACGGTTTCAACATCCAGGCGCACGGCGTCAACCTGTCCACCGTGAAGAAAAGCTTCACCGGCAGCGGGCGGGCGAAGAAGGAAGACATGATGCTTCAGGCGAAAGTCCGGGGTTTCAAGGTGGTGGACGACAACAACGCCGACGCCTTGGCCATCCTGCACTGGGCCGTGGCGCAGGAGCGTGCCGCATGACGTGGTGGCAGATCCTGCTGGCCGTGTTGGCCTTCATCGTCCTGATCGTCTTCCTGGCGATCTGGGCCAAGGCCGCCGCTTACCGCCGCGACGCCGAAGAACACGGAGACAACGATGCCCAGAACCGCTGACGAAATCATCACCGCCCGCAGAGCGCGCAGCCAATCGGCGACGAAACTGCGCAAGCTGGGCTACCAGTTCGCCAAAAAGTCCGCGACGCAGGACGAGGTCATATCGGCCATCCACCGCTACACCGGCTGGCCCAGGCCGGAGCGCGGTGGCATCGTGGGATATCTGGTGCGCTTCGCTGCGCTGGAGGTGGGCGAGCCGGCACCCAGCCGCCAGCGAGACGCCCTGAACGCGCGGGACTACCGCCTGGACCGTTGGATGCGTGTCGTCGCCGAACGGGCCGCCCAAGCCCAGCGGCCCCTGGTGCATGCCGTCAGCCGGATCGACAACTGGCGATTGATGGGAGGGACCGGAGCATGACGCCCATCACGCCCGCGCCGCCCATCGACTGGAACCGGGTGTTCCTGACCCTGCGAAACGAGGGCTACACGCTGCACGACGTGGCCGCGTACACGAAGATCCCGCGCGGCACGATGCAGAGCTGGGCGACCGGTTCAGAACCGCGCCACCAGGACGGCGAGACCATCATCAAGTTCTGGAGCGAGGCCACGCAGCTGCCCCGCGAGTCGCTTCCTGTGCGCGTCGTGGGCGAGTTCTCAAGCTGGATCGCCCTAAGCCGAGCCTAAAAAGCCGAGATTTCAGCAGCACGCGAGAACCACAATCGGCTCCGATCTTCCCCCCAAAGACGGAGCCGAGTATGTCCAAGCGCACCCACAACGTTCAAACGCCGGGCGACGTCCCGCAGGCCACCCAGGGCGATCAGCCCGAGGACAGCACCACCCCAGTGGTCGATACGCCCGACCAGACCCCCAGCACGCCCACCGAGCCGCAGGCCACCGAGCCGGCCAAGCTGAAGGCCGCCAAGGCACCGAAGACCCGCGCCGAGTACGCCACGACGCCGGCAGCCGACGTTGACCCCAGCACGATCACTGCGCCCGTCCTGTCCCGTGACGGCTGGGTGATCCCGCTGCCCAAGGCCTGATCATGGGCAAGGTCGTCAAGAAAGTTGCAGGGGTCGTCAACAAGATCGACCCCATTGGACGCGCGGTGGACAAGCAGCTGACCAAGTCCGGCTTGCCCACGGCTAGCGACTTTGGCGACATGCTGGGCGGTGCTGAACCGGTGGAAACCCCGGCGGCCGGTACCGGCACCGCCACGGCTGAAGACCAGCGCGTCAAGGACGAGCAGGAAGCGGCGGCCCTGGCCAACCGCGCCACCGCCGAACGCGCCAAGCAGCGCCGGGCTGGCAGCCTGCTGGCATCGGGTAGCGGCTCTGGCGGCTCCGGCCAAACCTCGTCCGTCCTGGCCTACGGCAAACGCACCTTCGGGGAGTAGCCCACCGTGACAGAAGATCAGCTTGCGTGTGATGTGATCCGCCGTCTTGGCACCCTCAAGGGGCTGCGTTCGCCGCACGAAGACATCTGGCGGGAGTGCTTCGACCTGTCCTTTCCCATCCGGTCGCAGGGCTTCAACGGCGACACCGAGGACATCCAGAGCGTGGCGGGCAAACGGGCCCGCCTCTTCGATTCCACGTCCACGGACGCCGGGCGCATCCTGGCATCGGGCATCCAAAGCGGCATGACGCCAGCGAACTCGCGCTGGTTCGGCATGACCGTCTGGGACGAGACCGACGAGGAACGCCGCTGGCTGGACGATTCGGCCGAGCGGTTGTGGGAAAGCATCCACGCCAGCAACTTCGACGCCGACGCGTTCGAATCCCAGCTGGACATCGTGGGCGCTGGCTGGTTCGTCCTGTTCATCGACAACCAGAAGGACGACGACGGATCGGTGACGGGCCTGCGCTTCGAGCAGTGGCCTATCTCCGGCTGCTACTGCGCCGCCTCCAAGCCTGGCGGCGAAATCGACACGATCTACCGCCCCTACCAACTGACCGTCGAACAGTGCGTGAGCGAATTCGGCCTGGCCAAGGCCAGCGACAAGGTGCGCCGGCTGTACATCGAAGGCAAGTACGATGAGCTGATCAACATCGTGCACGCCATCTACCCGCGTCGCGTGTCGGTGGTCAACGCCAAGCGTGCCAAGAACCTGCCGTATGCGTCCGTGCACGTGGACTGTGACGACAAGGCGGTGCTGCGCGAATCCGGTTACCACGAGAAGCCATTCGCGGCCCCGCGCTGGACGGTCATTCCCAAGTCGGTCTATGCCGTCGGCCCCATGTTCGACGCGCTGCCCGATATCCGCACGCTCAACAAAATGAGCGAAACCGAGCTGATCAACGGTGACCTGGCCACGGCCGGCATGTGGATCGCCGAAGACGACGGCGTACTGAACCCGCGCACGGTCAAGGTCGGCCCGCGCAAGATCATCGTGGCCAACAGCGTCGACTCGATGAAAGAACTGAAGTCCGGTTCCGACTTCAGCTACTCGTTCACCAAGCGCGCCGAGCTGACCGCCGCTATCCGCAAGCTGCTGATGGCCGACCAGTTGCAGCCGCAGGATGGCCCGGCCATGACCGCGACCGAAGTGCATGTGCGCGTGCAGCTGATCCGCCAACTGCTTGGCCCGGTCTATGGCCGCCTGCAAGCCGAATACCTCAAGCCGCTGATTCAGCGCTGTTTCGGCCTGGCTTTCCGGTCAGGCCTGTTCGATGCACCGCCCGAATCTCTGGGCGGGCGCACGTACACGATCACCTACATGTCGCCGATGGCCAAGAGCCAGAAGTTGGAGGAAGTGAGCGCCACTGAAGGCACGTTGGCATCTATCGCGGCAGTGGCCGAAGCCAAACAGGATCCGTCTGTCTGGGACAACATCAATTCGGACGAGGCCGTGCGCGTGATTGTGGAGGGCCGCGGTGCCCCGGCCAAGATCGGCAACACCGCCGAAGAAGTGGCCGCCATCCGCAAGCGCCGCGCTGAACAGCAGGAAGCCGAGCAGCAGCAGGCCCAGCAGCAACAGATTGCCCAGGTGGCCGGCGAGGCCGCTGCAACCCGTATGGCAGAGGCCGCATGACCAAAATCACACCAGCCGTCTACAAGGCGATCTTCGAAGACGACCGGCGCGGCGCCGCCATCCTGGAAGACCTGATCCAGAAGTTTGCACGACCAGCCGTCACCACTGGCGGGATTGACGCGATTCTCAAGACCTACCAGCGCGACGGCATGCGAAGCGTGGTCGAGCACATCACCGCGCAGATCAACCGGGCGAACGGCGTCCCGGATCCCAACGCCGACCAAGGAGAGTGACCAATGTGGAAAAAGCGATACCCCCTCATGAACGAAGCGGGCGCGGCGGAAGCTGGTGGCAGCGGTGGTGGCGATCCCGGGGCCGGTGGCTCCGTCGTCAATGACGCTCCTGCCGGTGGTGATGTAGCCGCAGCAGCAGCCACCCCGCCCGCCGCCGCAGCACCTGCCGCGCAGCCGCCCAACCTGCTGAAGCAGGGCGTGGAAGAAGCGGCACCCACGGAGTACATGCCCGAAAAGTACCGGGTCATGAAGGACGACGGCACGCTGGATATCGAAGCGTCCGCGCGCAAGCTGGCCGAGGCCCATGGCAGCCTGGAAAAACGGCTTGGCAGCGGCGATGCACCGCCCAAGGCGCACACCGATTACGCCATCACGCCGCCCGAAGACTTCAAGGACATCGACTTTTCGGACGACGCGGAGATGCAGAGCTTCCTGAGCGAAGCCCACAAAGCCGGGTTCAGCCAGAAGCAGATCGACGTCGCCCTGGACAGCTATTTCAAGATGGCGCCCCTGTTGGCTGGTGCTGGCGCGGAAGCCACGGCCGAGGCTGCCGAAACGGCGCTGAAGCAGGTATGGACCACGGACGCCGACTTCAAGCGCAACGCGGGCCTGGCGCACGTGGCCACGGCTGCTGCCGCCGAGAAGGCGGGTATCTCCATGGACCAGGCTTATGCCGAGTTGGGCAACAACCCGACCTTCCTGCGCTTGATGGCGGCGCTGGGTCCGGAGTTCCAGGAAGACAGCACGCCCGGCGCGGCCAGCTTCAAGGCGGTCACGGAAGACGACATCCACACCATGGAAATGTCCGAGGCCTACAAAGACCCGAAGCACAAGGACCATGAGCGCGTCAGCGCCACCGTCAAGAAGTTCTACGACCGACGCTACGGCACCGAAGCCGCCGCGTAATCCACCCCTCAAAAAGCCGAGATTTCGGCACCCCCCCAGCGCGACCATTGCGGGCAATTCACCGGCCCGCACTGGCGCGCGGATACCCGGAATAGCCCTCCCAGTGGTGCGGTAGCCGGTACCAATGGGCGAATCCCGGGCCCGTTCGCGGACACCCCGCAAGGCGAATCGAGCAGATCAATTCACCTTCGGAGCATTCCATGTCGAACACCATCACCCAAGCATTCGTAAAGCAGTGGGACACCTCGATCCGACTGCAAGCCCAGCAGAAGGACAGCCGCATCGCCGGCAACGTTTTTGACCGTGGCACGATCACCGGCGAATCCTTCACGGCAAACCGCCTGGCGCCGCTGGAAGACACCCCCGAAAACACCGTGCGCCACGGCGACACGACCTGGTCGGAAGCTGAGCATTCGACCCGCGTGGCCATCATGCGCGATTTCTACCAGGCGCTGCCGGTGGACCGCAACGACGAGCCCAAGCTTTTGGCCAACCCGCTGAGCGGCAGCTACAACGAATCGCTGCAAGCCGCGCACAACCGCCGCAAGGACAGCATCACGTTCGACGCGATCCTGGGCAACTCCCAGACCAAGGATGGCGCCCTGATTGCCCTGCCTTCCACGCAGATCATCACGGCCAGCGCTACCGGCTTCACCAAGGCCAAGCTGATCGCGGCCCGCAAAATGTTCCGCAAGAACGAGGCGGACGAGCACAACGGCGAAGAGCTGCACATCGCCTACAACGCCGACATGCTGGAAGACATCCTTTCGGACACCACGCTGACCAGCGCGGACTTCATGGCCGTGAAGATGCTCCAGGACGGCGACGTGTCGGGCAAGTGGATGGGCTTCAAGTGGGAACCGTACGAGCGCGTCAAGCTCAACGGCAGCACCGCGACCACTGCCGCCTGGGCCAAGTCCGCCGTGCACTTCGGTACCGGCTTCGTCGAAGGCAAGGCATCGCGCCGCGCCGACAAGAAGGACCTGATGCAGGTGTCCATGGCCGCATCCCACGGCGCTGTCCGCGTCTGGGAAATCGGCGTCGTGGCCATCGAATTCACGTTCTAAGCCCCGACACCCCTTTTCAAGACTTCAGGAGAACACCATGGCAGAAGTTAATAGCGTGCAGGGCGCCAAGATCGTCGCGGGTCAGAAGTTGCTGCCCGCCGAATCCCACGGCCGCCAGCGCATTCTGATTGCAACCCTGGCAGCTACCCATGCCGCATACGCGATCAATGACACGATCTTTCTGGGTCGCGTGCCCGCCAACACCCGCTTCCTGACCGGCGCCGTGATCAGCGTGGGCGGTGCTGGTACCGCCAGTTCCACGGTGGACATCGGCACGCGCAACACGGTCACCCAGGCGGTGATCGACGCTGACGGCATCACGGTGGGCGCGGACATTTCGGCCGCCGGCAAGATCGTTGCCGACACCGGCGCCTTCATCGCCGCGGCTGCCGATGTGCTGACGGCCACCGAAGTGGACGTTTACGCCACAGTCAAGGGCGCGGTGCTGGCCGCCAACCAGCAAATGCGCTTCGAGATCCCGTACGTCACGGACTGATCACACAGTTGGTCTACTCCCCTGGCATCCAGGTGGAATTCGCCGGGGGCTTGTCCCCCGGTTTTTTTGTTTTAGGTGCCTGCAAATGTCGTCAGCCAATCCCGTATCCATCTGCTCCAACGCGCTGCTGCGCCTGGGCGGCAAGGCAATCGCCAGTTTCGAAGAGCCAAGCACGCAGGCCGGGCAGTGCGCCAACCTCTGGCCTACTGTGCGAAACAAGCTCCTGCGTGCCCACCCGTGGAACTGCGCGACCAAGCGGGTGATCCTGGCGCCGCTTGAAGCTGCGCCGGCATTCGACTTCCAGTATCAGTTCCAACTGCCCGGCGACTGGTTGCGCACGCTACAGGTCGGAAAGAGGGATTGCCCGATTCCGTTCCGCCAGGAAGGCCGGCGCATCTTGGCCAACGTGACGCAGCTGCCGCTGGTCTACATCTGGCTCAACGACAACCCAGGCACCTGGGACGACGCCCTGGTGGACGCCGCCGAACTGAAGATGATGGCGGTGCTCGCTTATCCGGTCACGGCGTCTACGACCCTGCGCGATACCTGCTTCCAAGAAGCGGCCATGGCGGAAAAGATCGCCAAAGCGGTCGATGGGCAGGACGAGCCGCCCGAAGTGCTGGGCGGGTCGGATCTGGTCGAAGCGCGACTGGGCTGGAGGTCCTAATGGCCCGTATCGACACCATCCAGACCAATTTCACGGCGGGCGAGATATCGCCGAAGGTGCGGGGCCGCACTGACATTGCGCGGTATCAGAACGGCGCTAAGGCCCTGGACAACATGCTGGTGGACATCTACGGCGGCGCCGCGCGTGCGCCGGGCACCGAATACATGGCACCGAACGCCGCCGCGGGCCAGCCCAGCCGCCTTATCCCTTTCGTCCTGAACCGTGACACCGCCTATCACCTGGAATTCGGCTACGGAGTGATGCGGGTATTCAAGGCTGGCGCGGGCCAGGTGTTGTCCGGCGGTGTGCCGTACCAGATCGGGACGCCCTACACGGCGGCCCAGGTGGTAGAGCTGCGCTGGACGCAGGCGCCCAATGCGATGTTCTTCGCGCATCCTTCGTTCCCCGTACACATGCTGCGCCGGCTGGCAGATGACAGCTGGGTGCTCGCCCCGGTGCCGTTCTCGGTGCTGCCATTCTCGGAGACGGGCGCCCGGTTCGCTGCCGGCCTGACGCTCAGCGACGCTACTGTAGGCGTCGGCC
The DNA here is from genome assembly GCF_001005835.2 of Achromobacter sp. LC458. Taxonomy (NCBI): domain Bacteria; kingdom Pseudomonadati; phylum Pseudomonadota; class Betaproteobacteria; order Burkholderiales; family Alcaligenaceae; genus Achromobacter; species Achromobacter sp. LC458. The sequence goes on along the minus strand of NZ_LBHW02000008.1, from coordinate 93,077 downwards.
GCACGGCCACCGCGAGCGGAGCGACGTTCATGGCGTCGGACGTCGGTCGCCGGATCACCTACGAAACCGGCATCGCGCTTGTGACAGCCTATGGTTCGTCCACCAGCGTCACGGTGGAAGTCACTTCCCAATTCCCCAGTGCTGCTTTGCCCGCGCTGCAATGGGTCCTGGAGGATTCACCGCAGACGACGTGCACGCCCAGCGTCAAGGGCACCGTTGGCCTGGCCATCACCTTGACCCTGGCCGTTGACGGCTGGCGCGCCGAGGATGTGGGCAAGTACGTCAGCATCAACCGTGGGCTGGTTCTCATCACTGGCGTGACCAGCGCTACGGTGGCCACAGGCGTAGTCAAGGCCGACATGGATTCCAATACCGCAGCCGAGGCCAGCGCCTGGACGCTGCAAGGCCCGGTGTGGAGCGCCAACGAGGGATATCCAGCGGCAGTCACGATCAACCAGCAGCGCCTTGTGACCGCCGGGACCACGCGATATCCGAACGGGGTATGGGGCAGCCGCAGCGGGGAATATTTCGACTACACCCAGGGCGTGAACGACGCCGACGGCTTTTTCTACGCGTTGGACGGGGAAAGCAACGGCATCGAGCATCTGGCCTCTGTGCGCGCGCTGATCGCGCTGACGCCCGGTACCGAGTGGACGATGGTGGGTGGCGTGGAAAAACCGCTGACCCCTACGAACGTGAATGCCAAGGATCAGACGGTCTACGGGTGCAGCACGCCGCGTCCGGTCCGTGTGGGTGACGAGCTGCTGTTTGTGCAGCGGGCCGGCCGCAAGGTGCGCGCCATGAGCTACCAGGCTGCGTCCGACGCCTACAGCGCGCCGAACCTGACCACGCTGGCCGAGCACATCACGGAATCCGGCGTGGTTGAAATGGCCTATCAGCAGGAACCCGGTTCCGTCGTCTGGTGCGTGCTGGCCAACGGCAAGCTGGCCGCCATGACCATCGATCGGGACGAGGGCGTTATCGCCTGGACACCCCACGACACGGACGGTTTCTACGAATCTATCTCGGCGGCGCCAGCCGGTTCTAAGGATGAGGTACTGGTGGTGGTGCGGCGCGAGGTAAACGGCAGCACCGTGCGATACGTCGAGCGGATGAACGCGGCCTACATGGTGCACAGTGGCATCGTGGGCACTGCGCCCGGTGGCGCTCAGGTATGGGGGGGTCTCGGGCACCTGGAAGGCAAATCGGTGGACGTTCTAGCCGACGGTTCGCCGCAGGGGCTGATCACCGTAACCGGCGGCCAGATCACGCTGCCGCGTGTCGCGAATTCCATTCAGGCCGGTCTGCGCGTGATACCCCGTGTGAGTCTGCTGCGCCCCGAGGTCCAGACGCAGACGGGCACCGCGCAGAACAGCCAGATGCGCGCGCACAAGCTGAACGTGCTGGTGCTCAACACCATCGGCGCGACCATCAACGGCAAGGAAATCCAGTTCCGCCAGTTCGGCGCCAGCATCCTGGACAAGCCCCCGGAGCCGTTCTCCGGCTGGAAAGGCGTGGCCGAGACTGGATGGCAAGAAGGCGAGATGGAAGTGGAGATCACCCAGGAACAACCCCTACCTTTTCACGTACTGGCCATCGTGCGCCACTGGACGACCAACTCATGATCCGACACGCAACCCTTGCAGACGTCGAGCGCCTGGCCGAGCTGGCGCGCGACATGCACGCCGAGTCCCGTTTCCGGGATCTAAATTTCAATCTGGACAAGGTGGTGGTGTTGTTTGCCGGCCTGGTCGAGCAGGAGAACGGCTGCATGCTGGCCGTCGATATGGCCGGCGAACTGGTCGGGTTCCTTGCCGGCGGCATCGGCGAGGACTATTTCGGCGACGACCGGTTTTCGTTCGAATACGGCGTCTATGTGGCACCCGCACATCGCGGTTCGATGGCTGGCCCAAGCTTGGCCCGCGAGTTTCTGAGCTGGTCCGACGAGCGCGGCGCCCGCTACAAGAACATGGCCGTCACCACTGACATCACCACTGAACGCACCGGCGCGCTATACGAGCGCCTTGGCGGCAAGGACGTGGGCAAACTCTACTCTTGGGGGCTGTAATGGCTTGGGCACCATTGGTACTGGCCGCCGTGGGCGGCGTCATGGCAGCAAAAGGGCAGATGGACGCGGGCCGCGCCCAGCAGGAAGCCGCGAATTTCAACGCTGAGCAGGACGAGATCGAGGCGGCGCAGACCCGCGACGCTTATCGCGACCAGGCAGAGAAGATCCGGCGCATTGGCCGGGCGCAGGCGTCCGAGGCAAAGGCAGCCTATGCCGCGTCAGGCGTTTCGATTGGCAGCGGCACGCCGGTGCTTATCAACGACCAGATCCAGAACGACACCGAATCGGATGCGTACAACACCATCCTGACGGGGAACCGGCGGGCCGATGCGCTGGAATCCCAAGCGAGCCTTGCCCGCCGCTCCGGCGCGTCGATGGCGACGGCCGGCCAGCGCGCCGCGACCAGCAGCCTCCTAAGCACGGCTGGTAGCACCTATTCGACCTGGAAGAAGACCAAATGAAGATCCCTACCGGAAACCTTGGAAATGTGGTTGCCCAGCCTGGCCAGGCCGTCAATGCGCCGGCTACTGCGTTCGGTGCGGCCGAAGCGCAGGCGGCTGTGCAAACCGGGCAGACGCTGACCAACGTCGGCAACCAGATCGCCGATACCCAGAACGAGCTGAACCGGGTCAAGGCAATCCGCACCATGGCCGAAGCGAAGAACGGCCTCTACAACCTGGAAGACGAACTGACGCGGGGCATTGCTGACGGTACCGTGCCAGCGGCCGAGGCGTCAGCGCGCTGGCAGGAGCTGGCGCCCAAGCAACTGGAACAGAGCCTGAAGGGCATCAGCGGGTCGCACCGCGCGGTCGTGGATGCTCAGCTTGCCGACACCACGGCATCCCTGGGCCGGCGCGTGGGAGACGCTGTCGTAAAGCGCAACCAGCAGGACATCGGCGGCGAACTGGTGGCGCTGGGAGGGCAACTGGAACGGGAGGCCGTGCGCGACCGGGCCGGCGCCAACTCCCGGTATGAACAGACCGTGCGCGCCATGGGCCCGCAGGCCGGTATGTCGCCAGCCCAGATCGAGCGCGACGTAATGCGCTTCAAGGAAAGTTCAGCCAGCACAGTCGCCTATGAAATGGTGCACGGTGCCCGGAACAATGGCGCGGCGCTGAACGAGGTGGAAAAGCGGCTGACGTCGGACGAGTTCAGCGACCTGGACCCCCAGCGGCGCGCGGTGCTGCTGAACACCACGGCCGGGTACAAGACGGCGCTAGAGCAGCGCGCGGTGGCGCAGGCGCAGCGGGCCGAGATCCAGGCGGCCAAGCGCGACCGGCAGGCGGCCGGTATCTTTGCCGAGGTTCAGCAGCTGTCCACCCAGGGCAAGAAGCTTGACCCGCAGTACCTGGCCGGGGCTGCCGCTGCCATGACCGGCACCCCCTATGAAGCTGCGTTCAAGGCTGCCGTTGAGCAAGCGCCGGCAGGCACGGCCTTTGCAATGCAGCCGCTGCGCGATCAGCGCGAACTTCTGGACGGGTTGCTGGCAGAGGGCAACCGCACCGGCTGGACGCCCTCCCGTCAGGAGTTCTACGACAAGGCCCAGAAATCCTACGAAGCCTCGCAGCGCGAATACAAGGAAGATCCGCTGCGCGCTGCCGTTGACCGGAACGTGCTGCCTGAGCTGGCCCCGCTGGATGTGTCTGGCGGCATTGCAGGGATCACGCAGGGGGTGCAGGCGCGTCTGGCACAGGCCCAACAGGTTGAGGTGGTGGCGGGCCGCCCGGTGTCGCCGTTCACGTCGGACGAAGCCTTGCAGGTGGCAACCGTGCTTAACGCGCTGCCGCCCGATCAACGCGCCACCAGCATCGCAACCCTGTCCAAGGCGGTGGGCACGCGCACCATGTCGGCCATCGCCGCCCAATTGGACAGCAAGGACCGCACCCTGGCACTGGCGGCCGCCTTGGGCGACCAGCAGCGGCCCAACGGCGGGCTGGTGTCAGAACAGATCCTTCGCGGCGAACAGGCCATGAAGGACAAGCGCGTGCCCGACGCTGATGTGACGCGCTGGCGCTCCGAGATTGCTGCCCAAGTACGCGGCGTGTTCGCCACCCCTGAAATGGAAGACGCAGTGATCGACGCCGCCGTGCGCGTGCGTGCCGATGCCGACGTGCGCAAGGAAGGGCGCAGCATCCGCACCGCCATCGAGAACGTGGCGGGCGGCATTGTCGAATTCAACGGCGGCAAGATCCCGCTGCCGCTGGGCATGACCGAAAGCCAGTTCGAACGCGGCCTAGTGGCGCTGACGCCTGACAGCTTTACCGACCAAGCGCCAGACGGCAACGTGTTTGTCGCGGGCAAGGCTGTGCCGGTGGCGGAATTCGTCAAGGGGTTGCCCAACGCGGTGCTGCGCCATGCTGGCCAGGGCCGCTACACCGTGTCGTCCGGTACCGGCGTCGTGCTGAATCAGGCCGGGCAACCACTCATCGTAGGAATTGGCGCAGGCGCTGCACCCGCCGCGCGTCCCACGCAACCGGCAGGCCTGTTGGAGGCGGGAAACATCAACCTGAGCGCGCGGCCTGTCGTTAAGAATAAAGACGGGAGCATCAGCACTGTCCGTTCCATGTCGTTCGAAGAGGACGGGCGCGAGGTACTGGTACCGACGGTCAGCGAAGACGGGCGAATCATGAGCGACGAAGAGGCGATAAAGACCTATCGAAGCACCGGCCGTCATCTGGGTAAGTTCGCCACCTCGAAGGCAGCCGACCAATACGCGCAGCAATTGCACAAACAACAAGAGGCTATGTATGGCACTCGATGATGCCTACCAGGGCGAGATCAACGAAGCACTGCGCAACCGCGCGCAGCTCGCGCCGATGGCGCCAGGCCCCGAGCGGGGCTTTAGTCTTTGGGGAATGGCAAAGGCGCCATTCACTGGTGCGGCAGCTGGCACGGTAGAGGCGGGCGCATTCCTGTCCGACACCGTGGGGGCCTTTGGGTCGGCCATGGCATCAACGGGTTCCACTGGCGTACTGCCATTCGCCGAGACGGAAGAGCAGCGCGTGTGGCGCGAGCAGGGTACCGGCGCGGCCAAGAAGGCGCTGGACGACGGCACGGCATTCAGCAGCGACACCGGCGACACCCTGCGAGACGCCAGCCGTTGGCTTGGGCCGAACCCGCAGACCGCCAGCACCGCTGAACAGATGGTGTTCGGTTTCACCAAGACCATCACCAAGGCGGTGGGCTACACGCTGGCCACCGGCAACCCGCTGACGGGCGCCGCACTGACGGGCGCGGATGAGGGCGTCACGGCGGCTGATGAGCTGCGCCGACAGGGCGTCGACCTTGCCACCCGCACGGGCGTGGGCGCGGTTACCGGCTTGGCAACGGGCGTCGGCGTTGCGCTGCCGGTCGCGGGCCAGACGATTGGCGGCACGATTGGCTATGCCGCTGCCGGCGGGCCGGGCCTGTTCATCGCCCAACAGCAGATGACGCGCGACATCCTGAATAACGCCGATTACAGCAACCTGGCCGACCAGTACAACCCCTTCGACCCCGTGGGCCTGGCCGTGTCCGCCCTGGTGCCCGCGGCGTTCGGTGCCTGGGCGCTGCGCGGGCGGACGCGGGCGGCGGCAAGGGAAGGACAGGCGGCGCCGGCGCAGGCCGCCGAAGCAGCAGAAGCGCCGCGCGGCCCGGTGGCGCAGGAGCTGGTCGACGCGGCGCGCGTGCAGCGCGTGCGCGAGGTGGTTGATTCCTGGAACTTGGCCGACCCGTCCGACGTGCGCGCCGCCAATGACGCCATGATGTCGGTCATGCGCGCGTCGTCGCAGATGGCCGACGGCCTTCCGGTGTATGTGGCCGACCAGTTCCCCATGAAGGAAGCGTACGCGGCGCGCGCGCTGGAAACGATGGTGGCCCGCTCAGAAGCCGCCCGCGCGGAACTGCTGCCCCAGGCGGAAGCGCTGGCGGATCCTGGCGCCATCCGTGCGCTGCGCACTGAGATACAGGCGCTGTCCCAGGCGCGCCGCGTCATTGGCGACGACGCCGAGCTGCGCGCGCTGGCCGACCAGATCCGCGCCAGCGAGCCGCGCACCGGCGCCCGCGCCGCACTGAACCGCGCGCGCAAGGAACTGGACGCGCGCGCGGAAGAGACGGATGCGCGCATCGCCGCGTTGGAAGCGCAGATCGACGCCAACGCCGACGCAATGACCGCGCGCCAGGCGCTGGCCGTCCTGGATGAGCGGATCGAGCAGATGCGTGCCGAGCGTGCCGCCATTGATGCGCCAGCCACTGCCATGACGCCGGTTGCTGCCGGTGTGCGGGAGGCGGCCCGCACGGGTGAGTCGGGGTTTCAGATCCCGGAGCGCGGCCGGCAGGCGACCGCCGAGCGAGCAAGCAGCACCGGCGCGCTACCGGGCGCCCAGGCCTTTGCATCCGGCACCGATCTGGTCACGCCCACCGCCGCGCGTGCAGACGTTGACCCTATCGCGCCGCCTGCCAAGATGCCCACCACCACGGCCGAGGTCACGAACGAGGCCTATGTGTCCGGCCGCCTGGCCGAGATCGAGGCCACCAACCCCGACATGCTGGTGCGAATGGACGGGGACGCCGAAGACGTGCCCATCACCGAAGCCATCCGCCGGCTGAATGAACAGCTTGCGCGGGATGATGCCGACGCCGGCTTGCTGGCCGTGGCCGCCAACTGCTTCCTAAGCGCCGCATAAGGAAACGACATGCTCAAGAAATGTATTGATCAGGTGAACGCGGCAGCAGGCCGCACGCTCAGCCAGGCGGAAATCGCCGCCATCGATGACCGGCTAACTGGCACCGCCCAGGCGATGGCCCGGCAAGACCGCGCGGCGTGGCTGGCCCTGACGCCCGCTCAGCGCACCCTGGCCGCCGCTGAGCGCGCCATGCAGGACGCCAAGGCCGAAGCACGATTGAAGCTCCAGCGCCAGCAGCTCCAACTGGTCAAGCGGGCCGACGTGGACAGCGAGATTGCCGGTATCCAGGACCTGTTCAATGACAACCGGTCGCGTGCGCTGGTCCGCCACATGGAGCAGACGGATTCCTACATCAAGGGCGTCAAGGACCAGTATTGGTCCCAGCTTCGCAGCCTGTTCGACGCGGCCACGTCCACTAACGGGGTGTCGGCCGGGCGCCGTGCGCTGCAATTCCTGTTCGACGTCGAAAACCCGCAGATGACGCGCGACCTAGCTACCGAAGTCTTCGCTCGTGGCGAAGGACGGACGGGCAACAAGCTGGCGGTGGAAGCGGCCAAGGCCTGGGATACGACCATCGAGACGATGCGCCAGCGCTTCAACAATGCCGGTGGCGACATTGGCCGGCTGGAATACGGGTATGTCCCGCAGGCCAGCGACCAAGGGCGCGTGCTGGCCGCTGGGCAGGATGCATGGGTGCAGAAGACCATGCCGAAGCTGGACCGCAGCCGGTACGTGCGCCCGGACGGGCGCCAGATGGACGATGCGGAAATGACGGCCTTCCTGCGCGCCACCTGGGAAACGTTGTCGTCTGGCGGCCTGAACAAGTTGGAGCCGGGCGGCTTTCGCGGTACCGGGTCGCGCGCCAATCGCGGCAGCCAAGCCCGACAACTTCACTGGAAAGACGGCCAGGCCTACGTCGAATATATGGGCGAGTTCGGGCAGGGCAGCATGTACGACGCCATGAACAGCCATATCTCCGGCCTGGCGCGTGACATTGCGCTGGTCGAGCGCTACGGCCCCAACCCCGCCCACCAGTTCCGCGTCCAGGCTGATATCGCCGAGAAGCAGGACGGGGGCATCAAGCGGTCATTCATCAACCAGCCCGAGGCCTATTTCGACGTCCTGACCGGAAACGCCGGCGCGGTGCAGAACCCCAGCCTTGCGCGCGTCGCGGCGGACGTCCGTAACCTGAACGTCGCTTCTAAGCTGGGCCGTGCCGTCTGGGCGTCCATCTCGGATATCCCGACCTACATGGTGACGTCGGGCTACAACAAGCTGCCCTACTGGCAGGCGCTGAAGAACATCGGCGCTCAGGCAAGCGGCGAAACGCGCGAGTTTCTGACCGCGCATGGCCTGATTGCTGAATCCCTGGTGTCGGACCTGAACCGGTTTTCCGGCGACCACATTCGCAACAACTGGTCGGGCAAGGTTGCCAACAGCGTGATGAAGCTGTCCTTGATGAACGCCTGGACGGACAGCATGCGCCGCGCATTCCAGATGACCATGATGGGCGGCCTGGGCAAGATGGCCGGCAAAGAGTGGGGCGCACTGACCGAGTGGGACCGCTCGCACATGGCGCGCAAGGGCATCACTGAGGACGATTGGGCGGTGATCAGCCAGGTGCAGCCCACCGAGTACCGCGGGCAAAAGTACCTGACGCCCGAATCCATCATGGCGACCGGCGCCGACAATGCGCCGCAACTGGTGTCCAAGGTGCTGGGCCTGATCCGCGACGAGTCGGAATATGCGGTGATCAATCCCGATCTTGCCACGCGCGCGGCGCAGACGTGGGGCGGTCAACAGGCGGGCACCATTGGCGGTGAGCTCGCGCGCTCCGTCATGCAGTTCAAAAGCTTCCCGATGGCCATGATTTCCCGACACTACCGCCGCATGATCGACGCGCCGCGCGGTCTACACGGCGCGCCGGCGGCGGCCAACCGGCTGGCCTACGGCACCGCCATCATGCTGGGCACCACCATCGCGGGCGGCATCGCCTTCCAAATCAAGGAAATGCTCTCTGGCCGCGACCCCGTGGCATTGAACAGCGGCCGGTTCTGGTCTGAAGCGCTGTTGCAGGGTGGCGGCCTGTCCATCGTGGGCGACATGCTTTTCCAGGATCCCCGCGAGACGCCCGGGGGCTTCGCCGCATCCGTGGGCGGCACTGTGCTGGGGCCGTCTGCCGGAACCATGTTCGACGTCGTGGGCCTGGGCGTCGAGAACGCATGGCGCGCGGCCAGCGGCGATGATCTGAACCTGGGCGCCGGCGCGGCGCGCACGGTACGCGGCACGCTGCCGTATCAGAACCTGTGGTGGTTGTCGGGCGCCATCGATCACACCTTTTTCCACGCCTTGCAAGAAAACCTCAGTCCGGGATACTTGAGCCGAGTAGAGCGCCGCGCGTCGCGCCAGCACGACCAGGACTATTGGTGGCAGCTTGGGCCAGGCCTGCCGGAGCGCGGCCCCGACCTTTCCCGTGCCTGGAGCCGCTGATGCGCCAAGACCAATTCGAACGCCTGACCGAATACGCCGAGAAGCTTATTGACGTGCTGGTGCAGGAAATGAACCCGGACAACTGGCCGGGCCACGGGGTCGACCCGAACAAGATGGATGCCCAGACGCGGGGTGATCGGTTCTGGGCAAAGAAGAATCCGATTGCCACCGTCACTCTGGCCATGAAGCTGAACAGCCTTATCGACCTGACGCGGCGCCAGACGGCTGATCCCCTGGGCGGGGCGGTCGCGGTGGACGACCATGCCGAGCCGGATGACGGCATGGAAGGCGAGGTGAAACGTGCCGAGAAGGAGGCCGCCAAGTTCCTGGAGAAGGTCCAGAAGGCGGCCGGCGCCACGCGATGAAACGCAAGATATCGTTCCTGGCCTTCTTCCTGATGTGGGCGAAGGTCCAGGGCTGGACCGTGCCGGCCCTGCACGTCCGAATCTGCCATTGGCTGGGGACCTGCGACGATCCGGTGCGCGTGCTTCAGGTGTTCCGGGGCGCGGCCAAGTCCACCATCTACGCCGTCTACAAGGCGTGGCAGCTTTATTGCGACGGCACATGGGTGTCGCTGATCTGGGCGGCCGACGGGCCACTGGCCAAGAAGCTGACGCGCGACACCATCAACGTGCTGCGCCGGCATCCGCTGTGCGGTGGCATGCTGCCCACCAAACCCGGATCGCAGATGTTCTGGGTGTCTGGTGCCAACGACCCGCGTAACGCCAGCATGACCGCCGTGGGCGTCAACCAGAACGTCACCAGCGCCCGGGCGCGCGACATCGATTACGACGACGTCGAGGTGCCGAAGAACATCAAGACGGCCGACGCCCGGGAGAACCTGCGCGCCAAGATCCAGGAAGCCACCTTCATCCTGGTGCCCGGCGGCCAGGAAACCTACATCGGCACGCCGCACACGCACGACTCCATCTACCCGGAAATGATCGCGGCCGGCGCGGCGTCGTTGACCATCCCGCTGCTGGAAGACCAGATTCGGTACGAGGACACCACGAAGCGCACGCGCTACCCGGTTCCATTCAAGCCGGCCGCAGATGGGCTGTATGTGATGCTGGGCATCTACAAGCATGCCCGGCTGCTGGTGGAAGGGCGCGACTATCGATACGAGCGCGGCGAGGTGGTATTCGCCAAGCCGCCGGGCGGCGCCGTGCTGGATATCTACGCGCGCTGCGCCTGGCCCGAACGCTTCACGCGGGCGGAAATCGAGATCCGCCGCAAGAAAACTCGGACGCTGAACTACTGGGACTCCCAGTACCAGCTACAGGCCAAGCCCATCAAGGAGTCCAGATTGGATCCGGAAAAGATAAAGCCCTATTCAGTGCATCCGCGCGTCGAGCTCGCCAACCGCGCCGTGCGCATGATGCTGGGCAACGTTCAGATCGTCAGCGCTCGCGCGTATTGGGACTGCGCCTTGGGCAAGATTCGTGGCGACGTGTCGGCTTTTTCCCTGGTGCTGGATGATGCGGCGGGCAACACGTACTGGCACGTCGCCGAAGCCATGATGGGCGAGTTCGCCGAATTCTCGGACGCACGCAACGCCAAGATCATCGGCGGCCAAGTGATGCAGGCATGCCGCCTGATCGAGCGTTTCAACATCCCCAACGTCTATGTGGAGACAAACGGCAACGGCGCCTTCGTCCCGCAACTGCTGCGTCAGGCTCTCAAGCAGGAAGGCCTGCGGTGCGGTGTCACGGACGTGCAGGTCAGCGGCGGCAAGAACCTGCGGATCCTGGATGGATTGGAGCCGGCCATTAAATCCGGCGTTCTGTGGGCGCACACCGATGTGCTGGACGGCCCGATGTGGGACCAAATGAAGGACTGGAACCCCGAAGTGAAGGAGCAGCCCGACGACTACCTGGACAGCGGCGCCGGCGCGATCCTACAAGCACCCGTCCGCATCGGCCGGATGGTCAGGGAAAAAGCCGAGATTTCGGCAGGCCATGGGCGGGAAGATTGGCGCCCAACAGGGGGTGTTCACGAGGTCACCCTCGAAACCTAGCCGCCGGCGGGCCCGGCGCAAGAGCCGGAGCCGCCACCGTGACCGTCCCCCAGCAGCCAACGCGTACCACCCATGTTGGCAATGGCGTAACCACCGTCTTTGCCTACGATTTTCTATGTCTCGCCAAGCGCGATCTTGAGGTGATCGTCGCCGGCGCCGTGGTCGATCCTTCCGTCTACACCGTCTCCAATATCGGGCAGGGTAGCGGCGGTGACGTTACCTTCAACACCGCGCCTGCCGACCAAGCCCAGATCGTCATCCAGTTGGCCATGGTCCTGGATCGGGAAACCGACTACCAGACCAACGGCGACCTTTTCGCCAAGACCGTCAATTTCGACTTTGACCGGCTCTGGCTTGCTATCCAACAGGCGTTTGGGTTCCTGAATAGAGTGCCGCGCCTCGGGGATTCGGACGTAGATGGCGTTGGCGCGTACCGTGCTAAGGGCAATCGAATTCAGGATCTTGGCGACCCGATCAACGATCAAGATGCCGTCAACCTGCGAACGATGTGGGCCTTCGTGAGCGATTACGTGGACCGCGCGATAGCTGGTGTTGTGGGTGGCTACGGCTTTTTTATGCAGGCCGGTATCGGCGCCATCGCGCGCACCTTTCAGGAGAAAGAGCGCGAAGTTGTCAGCGTGCGCGACTATACCGGCGCCGACCCCTCCGGCGCGGCAGACAGCGCAGCCGCCGTAGACGCGGCGCTGGCCACCACACGGACGCCGTACTTCCCCGATGGCGTCTTCCGCTACACCGGCGACGTGGATGCGCTATTCGACCGCCAGCCGTTTGGCCCCGGCGTTGTTCGCTTTGACGGATACGACTACCCGGTGGCCCGCGAGCGAAAAGACAATGCGCTTTGGGCCGGCGACTTCGCCGCGTGGCCGATGGGGCACGCGCTGAACACAGTGCCTGAACAGCGCGCGCACATTCCGGCAGGGATGACGCACGCACGTATCGGCCTGGCCACCGGCACGACGATTTCCCACGTGCAGGGCATGCGATCCGAGAACGCGCTACAGATTCAGCGAATTGTTGGCAACGCCAGCACGGCCAGCCACGTGGCAGTCATGAATATGACGCGCGAAGAAACCAAGGCAGTAGCGGGCAAGCGCTGCGTGTTGGAACTCAACGGGCTGCGCAGCCCGAACTACACCGGCGCCGCGGTCACCGTACGGCTGCAAACGTCCATCGAACCTGAGCAGCCGATCTTGAAGGATGACGGCACCTACACGAGTGGCCATGTCACGCTGGCCACGAAGGATATTGTTCTTTCCCCCGAATCGCGCCCCGCCAGCGCGCCGTTCTTTCTGGCGGCGGATATCCCGGCCGACACGATCCAGGTTTCGGTGGCGCTTGTCGTCCCGTTCACTGGCGTAGCACCGGCCGACGACTATGTGCTGTTCGAATCGGTCCGGCTGTACCCAGGCAACGCGCCCCACTGGATCGAGCCCGCGCAGTTCGCGCAGCAAGAGGTACGTGCAGCCACGCGCTACCAGACCAGCTTTCCCTACGGCGCGCCGCGCAGCTCGAACACGGAGCAGGGCGCGGTATCGGACGTCTTGCGAAACACGAACGTTAACTGGGCCATCGCGATCCCGATCAAGTTCAGCCCTGCCATGGTGATCCCCCCGCAGTTCATGTTCCAGTCGCCCACGAGCGGCACGGAATCGCGTCTTTTGAACAAGGACACGGGGCTAAACGTCAACGGCCTGGCCGTCGATATCAGCGAGCGCGGCGCCGTCATCACCAACAACGCGGTTCTCACCGCAGGCCACCGGCTGCTGTGCCAGTGGACCGCCCAGATCATTTTCTAAGGAGGCGGTGATGCCCGTCGTTATTGGCTTCAAGGATCGGTACGAATTCCGGGGCACCGATCTGGAAAATAACCCCTGCCTGTTCCCGCGCGACATGCGCAACTTCGTGTGCGCGCAGGCCTTCGACTTCAGCACCAAGGTTATCGCCGAGGACCCCGCCAAATACCTCGCGTTCCCCCAAGCGATGATGCTGTCTGGCTCCATCGTCGGCATTTACAGCGATGGCAACTCGCACGCCGCGTCCGATCGGCAGATCATGTTCCGGTCGGATGACCTGGGGAAAACCTACCGGTTTGCCACGTTCTTCGAGAACAGCACGGGCGTATACGATTTTTCGCTGCTGCTGGACCTGATCCCGCCTGGCGGTTCCCAGGTGTTCAAGGTCTGGACCGTGCGCAACATCGCTGGGGTGTTCTCGGCGGTGGTCAACAGCACGGTGGCCTATGGCGGCCTGAACTATGCACAGTGGTCCCCGGTGCGCGCAGGTGCCGACGGCCTTTTCTACCGTACCGGCTACGCGCCCACGGGTGGCAACATCCAATCTGCGGTGTTCGTGTCCAGCGACAAAGTGACGTGGACCGGCAAGTCGATCAGCTTCGCGGGGTCAGGCTTACTGTTGAGCGAGTCCGATATCGTGGAAACGTCGTCGGGGAATTGGCTCTCGGTTTGCCGCGAAGACTCCGGCGCCGGCAACCCCCTGTACCGCGCGATCAGCACGGACAACATGGCGACCTGGTCAGCGGCCACTGCATTCACCACTACCAACATCAACGGCCGGCAACCGAACCTCACTAAGCTCTCTGACGGCTCCATCATCCTCGCAACCGGCGACCGTAGCGGCAGTTCGGGCTATGGCGGCTCAGCGGGCGACCAGGTAACCGGCTTCGATACCACGGGCATCACCGTGTTCCGGACGACGGACCCCACGGGCGCCGAAGCGAACTGGAGCTATCGCACGCGCGTCGCGCCCATCTATTCGACTGATGGCAGCCAGCCGGCGACGGTCGAAATCAGCCCGGGCCGTATCAATGTCATCCACTACGCGCGGCGCGCCACCCGGCAGACGCCGGGCATTGGCAGTTCGCTGCTGAACGTGGCGAACCTGTGAGGACCGCAGTGGCCTGCCTTTTCGTCTATAGGGGACGCGATTGAACATCCAAGACTTCGACGCCCTCGCGGCAAAATTCGCCGGCGTGCTTGGTGCGGCGGTATCCATGCGCTACCTGCAAGGGTCGTGGATGGCGAGGATAAGCATGGCCGCCAGCGGGTCGCTGGGCGCTTACTACGCCGCGCCTTACCTGTCCGAGGTGCTGGGAATTCCCGAGGGCCTGATGGGCTTCTTGGTCGGCATGTTCGGCATGGCCATCGTCTCGCGCGCGTGGGAGGCAGTCCAGGCAGTGCCCATACCCGCGCTGTGGCAAGCCGTCATCGACCGCGTTCGCGGAAAGGGGGCATGACCATGGACAGCACCATTTATCTCACGCTATGGGCCGTCCTGACGTTTGTCTGCTGGCTTGTGGTCGCAGGCGGCGCCGTGCTGGCAGTTTTCTCGAAGGCCATCAAAGACACGACGCTGGAGCGTATTGGTCTGGCCGCCGTCTGCCTTACCGCCACCGGCGCAGCGTGTCGCGTGTTCGTGGCCGGCTGGGCCAGCGCTGGCGATGCTGCGCTCGCAGCCTCTGCCGCCTTCTATGTGGCCGCCGTGACGGCCAAGCACATCAGGACACCGAAGCCATGACCCTATCCGAGATCATCAGGACGGGTATTGACCCGGCGCTGGCGCTGCTGCCCGCCAGGATGGACACGCCGGCCGCGCGCGTGATGCTGCTGGCCATCGGGTTGCAGGAAAGCCGGTTCGAGCATCGCCGCCAACTGGTGGGCAAGCCGCCGCGCCCGACCGGCCCGGCCAAGAGCTTCTGGCAGGGAGAGCAGGGCGGCGGCATGGTACATGGCGTCCGCCTGCACACCGCTACCAGCGCGGCCGCCGCGGCTCTCTATCAAGCGCGCGGCGTTCCGGCCCGTGATGCGGCTATCTGGGATGCTATCGAGAACGACGATGTGCTGGCCGCTGGCCTGGCGCGCCTGCTTCTATGGAGCGATCCCGGCCGCCTGCCGGCTGTGGGTGACGCGGATGCCGCCTGGGCGCTGTACCTGCGCACTTGGCGCCCCGGCAAGCCCCATCCGGACACCTGGCCGGATCTTTACCGCCAAGCCGTCGCCGAGGTGGTGCCATGAACCCGCTGGCCAAACTGACGGGCGCATTGGTGGGCTGGAAGGGCTACGCCGCGGCCCTGGTTGTGGGCGCCATCGTCGCTGGCGGCGCGGCGTGGAAGGCGCAGAGCTGGCGTTATGGCGCCGAGATATCCGCAATGAAGGCCGATCAGTCGGCCGTCGTCGCCGAGTCACAGCGCCAGGCGCGCGAGATTCTTGAGCGGCGCGTGGCCGAAGTCGGCCAGATCAACGAACGGAATGCCAAGGCCGAATGGGCCGCTTATGGAGGGATGCGGAATGCGCAAGTTCAGGACGACGGCCTGCGGGCTGATGTTGATGCTGGGCGCCAGCGGCTGCACGTCGCTGCCACCTGCCCCGCCGCCGGCAGTGGAGTGCCCAAAGCCGGAGCCGGCGCCCGCGTGGGTGATGGAACCCGCGCCGAACTTAATCCCGCTGCTCGATCGGATTATTTCGCCCTCCGGGCTGGAATCCGGCGAGTGACGGCGCAGCTTGAGGCGTGTCAGGCGCGCTTACCTTAGACCTTCTCCGCCCGCTTGACCGCCCAGAACCAGTGGCTGTGCTTGGCGCGCTTGGCCTTCTGCTTTCGGAAGGTAACGCGCACGGTGCCCAAGTGGCCGGCCTCTATCACCACGTCGTAATCCCGATCCTCGGCGGTGGCCGCCGGCGGCAGCGTCTGGGATGCCTGGGCGATGAATGGGCCCGGCACCTGGGCCAGAATTCCGTTTTCGGTCATGGTGTTCCTGTCAGGAGGCGGCGCGCAGTTGTACCACTTTCCCGCGCCCCGGCTGCACGCGCACGGGACCCCATCCGTTCGGATCGCCCAGCAGTTTGGTCAGGTGGGTGCCGAGCGTGTCGAACGCTTCCCGGCGCTGCGGCAGCATCTTCTGGCGCTGGTAGACCTTTACCAGTTTCGTCTGCTCCGCGTGGTTCAAGCACTTTTCCACCACGTTTTCCGCGATGCCCAGCTCGCCCATCATGGTGGCGCCGGTGCGGCGCAGGTCGTGGGTGGTCCAGGCGCCGCCTGGCAGAGACAGCTCGCCGCGCACCGTAAGCCCTTGATGACCGCTGGAGCTCTCCTGGCGCATCGTGGCCTGGTGACTGAACGAACGGTAGGAGACGTGGCCAACGCCGCCTTTGCCTGGGATCAGGTAATCGCCGGGGCGTGGCTGCTGGCGCAGGACTGTCAGCCAATACATGGCGAAGTCTGATAGCTGGATGACATGTTCCCGGTTGGATTTATTCTTGGCGGCGGGAATCGTCCATTCGCACGCATCCCAGTCCACCTCACTTTCGCGGATTGCCGCAATCTCGCCGGCGCGCGCCATTGTAGATATGGCGATCCAGTAGGCAGCATGCGCCGTGATGGTCACACCGGTGGCGGCCAACAACTTGTCGCGCAGCATCTTGATTTCGTCGTTGTCCAGCACGCGTTCACGCACCACGTCCTTGCCGCCGACGGTGGCTTTCTTAATAAGCATGGCCGGGTTGGCTTCGATCCATTCCCGCTCGGCGGCATAGGCCAGCATCTGCTTAATGTCGATCAGGACGCAGTTCGCCTGCGGCCCGTGGCCACTGCGCACGATGGGCGCCAGCAGATCCAAGATTCGAGCCTTGGTCAACGAGCCGATGCGATCATTTCCGGCAGTCGCCAGCACATGCTTGCCCATGCGCGAACGGCAGGCATAAACCCCCTTGGCATTGCGCCGCTGAGAAAGCGAGTCGCGCACCCAAGTGTCGAATAGCTTCTGGACGGTATCGGGCCGTCCTTCCACCTTGGACCCTGGGTCAATTCCCTTCTGCAACTGCTGGCGCATCTGCGCGGCCTTTTGCCTGGCTTCCAACAACGACACGCTGGGATAGGGGCCCAGCGACTTCTTGGCTGGCTTGCCTGCGGCCGACGTGTAGCGGAATAGCCAAAGGCGGGAACCATCGGGGCGCACGCGCAGGTTTAGGCCCTCGCCATCGGTCAGCAGATATTCCTTGTCTCGGGGTTTGGCGGTGGCTACCTTGCGGTCGCTCAGGACGTTTTGTGCCATGCAGGGCTCCGGGGTACAGCTCAGGGTACAAGTCGGCGCGTGCTTGGTTGGGACGCGCTGGGGCGAGTTTGTACAAAATCCGTTTTATATCATGGGCTTGAAAATATGGTGTGTCCGGGGTGGCACTGGTTGGGCCTATCTTGATGCTACTTCCGTGAGTACGCCATGGGTTGGGGCACGGCCCAAGGAAAAAAGTCCCAGACGCCTGACGGCATCGATTACGTGGATGAACCGCCCGCAGATTTCTCCCAAGAGGATTTTTGGCGATGGGTGCAGCAGTCCACTGGGTGGGACATTTTCAGCGGCGCGACCAATCCCATGGCCAACTCCTATGCGATGGCTTCAGCGCAGCGTTGGCCCGCCGGTGGCTTGCCGTCTTATCTGGAAATACCCACTGAGCGTATGCGCGACCCGCTGCGTTTTGCCGTGCGCGTGGCCTGGTCAGGCGCACGGCTCAAGGCGACGGATGCGGATAGCGCACTGGCGCAACCTCGTGGTCGCTTTCGCTATGACGGCTTGGGCCAGTCGGGCGCCATCACCGTCGCCAGCGCCGCCGAAACGTACTTTCTGCGGCCGGAACCTAGAGCCGACAAAAAAAGTGAATTGCCGACATTGTTTCGACCCTATTGGCAGGCACGTCTATCCGCAATCACTCGCGACGAAGCGCTGCGAATCCGGGAGGCACGATGAGCTCGATGTCGACTCGCGCTGGCTTTCCGGCCGCCCAGCAAGGGCAGGCAATGGTTGAAGCGCTGCTGATGCTGCCGTTGATGGCGGCGCTAGTGTGGAGTGTCACCTGGATCGGAGGGTTGCAGTTTTCGGCGCAACAGTTGGCGCATGCCAGCCGCAAGGCGGCGATGGCCGGCGCGTTGGGCGAACCGGTGACGCCACGACATTCTTTCGCAGCCGCCGCGCAAACTCGGCGGGTACTCGGCCTTGCTGACATCGCAGCGCCAAACCTGTCCCGCTTGCAGCACGAGTGGTTTGGAGCCGGGCTCCATTTGCTTGCGGTGTACGCCCGGTCGGCGCCTTCAGGGCGAGACGGACCGCCGGCGCCTTTGATCACGCGTCATACGCACGTGGCGGTCGGCACGGGACACGCACACGGAGACGCCGATGCACGCCGACGCATCGCCAACGCGCCCACGGCATGGCGTCACGTCGAACAAACGTCTCTTGCCGAGGCGCGTCGGATGGCGCCGTACGTCCAGCGTATGGACCGCGCATGGGGCAGGGCGGCGATCCACACTGATTGGTTGTCGGCGTGGGACGACGTCGTCCCGCCGGGCCGATTGGGCCAACAAAAGGAACGATCCCGATGACCGCGACTACGAACACGACGCAGAGACAAAGAAGGCGCGCTGTCAGCGCCGGCCTTCGTTCGCTGACGGCCGGCGTGCTGCTTGGCTGTATGGCCGTATCTTCCGTCGCGTGGCCTTCCGGCCGTTCGGCGGTATCGCCTGGCGTTACGTTGAACCGACTACGTTTTCCCGAAGGAAGCCGGCATGACATGTTGGCGGATCGGATATGGCTGCATGGGCTTCCCGCCCAGGTGCTTGTGTTCGACTCGCCTGTAGCAGTGCCCGACCTGATCCGCGACTTGTCGACTCAGCAGCCGGCCTTGGTCGACTTGAATGTGCTTCCCGATCAAATCATTTTGTCTGGCTGGGTCGACGACATGCAATGGGTGGTGCAGCTGCAAGCTGCGGGCCCGAGCCGCACGGTCGGCACGGTTTCTACGCTGCGCATGAATTCCGTTCCAGGCATTGCGACCCCGGCCTGGCTGCCGCAGGGCGCAATACCGAGGCTGGATCTTGCGGTGCAGGAAAAGGGAGGCAAAGTGTCTGATCGCATCTGGCAACTGGCCTTGCCGCCCGCCCGGCTTGGGCCGTTGCTGCAAGGCGCGTTGCGCCGCGAAGGATGGGTATTTGAAACCGAAACCGAAAGTGGTGCAGAGCAGTCGTGGGCACAGGCTGGCGAGCGTCTGCAGATATCGTTGACTGCGTTGGACGGGGGCAGCGGGCTCCACGTCAGAAGGTGGACGCCATGAAGGCCGCACTGATGCACGGCGTTCTGCGGTTGCGGCGCGTTGGCGTTTATGGGTTGGCATTGGCGGCCGGGCTGGTGTCCGCGTGGGCCGTGCGCGAGCATGTGCAGCAGCGAGTGGAAGCGCTGGAAGCCGAAGCTCGGGCGCCTGTCGTCGAGCGCCTGGTGGCGGCGTATGACTTGGCGGCGGGGACGCAGCTTGAAGAAATCGACCTGGCCGTGCGAGAGATCCCGGTGAAGTGGGCGTCTGCCGCCAGTTTGGAGCCGCAGGCCGTGAACCATCTTCTTGGCGGCACGCTGGTCGTGGATGTCGCCCAGGGCGAACCCCTGCTGAAGTCGCAGGTGACGTTCACGGCGCCGGCGCCCGCGTTGGCCACCCGATTGCGATCGGGCCAACGGGCGCTGACCGTCAGCGCCGCGGACCTGGGCGGCTTGGCCGATAGCTTGCGCGCCGACGACCTGATCGACCTTTACGTGACCTTCGTCCATCACCAACGAGAGGTCACTGTGCCCTTGCTGCAAGGGATGCGAGTGCTGACAGTAGGCGCCGGGGCCGACGAAGACGGCATCGTCGGCTCGGCCGGCAGCATCACGCTTGCCGCCGATCCCGATCAAGCAATGAAGTTTGTTGCTGCCAGGCAGGCAGGCGCGCTAACCGCCATGCTGCGGCATCGCGACGATGTGGCCACCGTGGCTGATTCGACTCAAACGGACCTGGCGTCCCTTATCGGGCTTGACCCCGAGCCCAAGCGCGCGCCGGACGTGACCATTTTGTATGGAGATCGTATGGACAAGCAGTCGGTGATGTTCCCACCGGAAGCCGTCGACGCGCCGGACTATTCCGCGAGGCGGCCATGAGACAAGTCATGGTGATTTTGCGGACTCTCTGCGTGGCGGCTGTCACTGCGCTTCTGACTCCCAGCACAGCGGCCGCCCTGGCGAACTCGGAAGTGCTGGAGCTACAGGTCGGCGAAACCCGTGTTCTTTCCCACCCCGGTGTGAAGCGCGTGGCGATCGGCAACGGGCAGGTACTAAGCGCCATTGCCGCCGAGGGCCGCGACGTGGTGATCTTCGCGCGCGCGGAAGGAATGTCGTCGGTGCACGTCTGGACTGCCGCCGGCCGCGCGGCTGCGTACGAGCTGCGCGTGGTGCCTGCGGGGGCGCCGCGCTTGCGCGCGGAGGTCGACTCGCTGCTTTCTCGCATTCCCGGGGCGAGCAGCACGCACGTGGGCGGCCGTATCGTGATCGAAGGGGATGACTTGTCCGACGACGACCGAGCGCGCATTGCCGCCCTGGCTGAACGCTATCCCGCCATCCTGGATTTCACCGGACAGGTGGGATGGGACCGCATGGTGCTTCTTGATGTTCAGGTCGTGGAAATCCCCACCTCGCGGATGCGAGAGTTCGGTGTGCGCTGGGACGGTGTTTCGCAGGGGGGCTTGAATGCCGGCGTCGCCTGGGACGCCGGCTCCAGAGGACGCATGACGCGTCCGGGCGAACCAGTGATCGAGACGCCGGGGCCCATGTCGACCGCGGCCGGATACTTCGGGGTCAACGCCTTGCTGTCCGCGCGTATCGCCGCGCTGGCCCAGAGCGGCGAGGCCGTCATGTTGGCTCAGCCGCAATTGCTGGCGCGCAGCGGCGCCAGCGCCACTTTCCTGGCTGGTGGCGAGGTCCCCTACACATCGACGGACTCGCGTGGCAACCCTACCACCTTGTTCAAACCGTATGGGGTGTCCCTGAACATCACGCCGCGCATCGACCGCAACGGCGTGATCCGTTCATTGATTGAAGTCGAGGCAAGTTCCGTGGACAGCTCGATTAGCGTCGCAGGAGGACCGGCGTTGCGCACGCGGCGGGCGTCTACCGAATTCAATGTCAGGTCAGGCAACACGCTGGTTATTGGCGGCTTCTTGTCGCGCGAGCAGGGGCAAGAGTCCACCGGATTGCCGTGGCTGAAGAACATTCCCATTCTGGGGGCGCTGTTTTCGTCCCGACGATTCCAGCAGCGCGAAACGGAACTGGCCATATTCGTGACGCCAAAAATCGTGTCGCAAAGCGAGCCGGCCCTGATGGACCGCGTGCAGCGGGGGCGGGGCGTTATTGACGCCGCATTCCCGGAGCCGCCCCGCCTGGGAACGGCGGCTCCGGTCGCTAGCCAGGGATGGGATCCCTATTCCGGCGCGGGCTCCCAGTGGGCCGTGAATGATGAACCTGCGCAGCCGCCAGATCAGCCCTGAAGCCATGCTAGACATCGAAATGACCTATGAAGATGCCGGCGTTCGCCGCCTGGCCACCACCGCGCCGGTACTGATCGGGCGAGGTGCCCAGTGCGGCCTTCGTATCGTCAATTGGCGAGTGGGGCGGCAGCATGCCCGACTGCTGCGCGAGGACGGCCATATCGTCCTGGAGGATCTGGGTACGCTTGCCGGCACCATCGTCAATGGCGCTCGCGTCGTGCGGCATGCGCCGGTGCTGCCGGACGACGCCATCCTGATTGGACCGTGCCGCCTCAGGGTGCGCTTGGCAACCCCTGACGCAGCCGCGCTGCCGGATCCGTCCGCCAGTGCCTCGGCGCATTGCCACGCCCCGCCCGGCGGTGATGCAACCGCCCATTTGCCGCCGGCCGCCATCTCCCGGTTAACCCCGTCCCCGTCCCCATCCCCATCCCCATCGCCATTGCCATTGCCATTGCCATCGAGCCTGCCGGCGCCCACTCCATTGACCGCATCAAACGCATCAAACGCAGCGACCACGGCAACGCAACAGGAGCCAACGCCCCCACCTCGACTTCAACCTCAACTTCAGCCACAGCAGGTGCAGGCGCGCCGCCGCCTGCATGCGGCGCTGTTGGACGCGCTGGACCTGCGCAGGCGCGATGTGGCAGGCATGAGCGATGGCACGTTGCGCGCCGAGGCCGAGCGCCTGCTGACGCGGATCGTGGCGTCGGACACCGATCTGCCGCCGGACGCCGACAGGCAGGCCCTGTGCGCCGAGGTGCTGGACGAGGCTGTGGGCCTGGGTCCCCTGGAACCGCTGCTGGCCGCGCCCGATATCACCGAGATCATGGTCAACCGCTATGACGAAATCTATGTTGAACGCGCTGGGCGTCTATGGCGGCATCCGGCCGCGTTCACCAGCGAACAGTCGGTCCGTTGGGTGATCGAACGTATCGTCACGCCGCTGGGCCGCCGCATCGACGAAAGCTCACCGATGGTGGATGCACGCTTGCCGGATGGCTCGCGCGTGCACGCCATCATCCCGCCCGTCGCGATGAAGGGCGCAAGCCTGACCATCCGCAAGTTTCCGCAGCGTCGGCCTCAGATGGCGGATTTGATTGCGGCGGCGTCATTAAGCGGTCCCATGGCCCGCTTCCTTGCGCTATGCGTCAGGATGCGCAAGAACGTCGTCGTGTCCGGCGGAACGGGGTCCGGAAAAACGACATTGCTGAACATCCTGTCCGACGAAATCCCTGAAGGTGAGCGTGTCGTCACCATTGAAGACGCGGCCGAACTGCGGCTGAATCACGATCATCTGGTTGCGCTGGAAGCGCGTCCCGCCAACCAAGAGGGCAGGGGGCATATCGCGATTCGTGAATTGGTTCGCAACGCGCTGCGCATGCGGCCCGACAGAATCGTCGTAGGCGAATGCCGAGGGGCCGAGGCGTTCGACATGCTGACGGCCATGAACACCGGGCATGAGGGCTCTTTGACCACTTTGCACGCCAATTCCCCCCGGGATGCACTGGCGCGGCTTGAATCGATGATCTTGATGGCTGGCCTGGATTTGCCTCTGTCGGTGGTGCGCGAACAGATAGCCGCCAGTGTGGACGTGATTGTGCAGCAGGCAAGAATGGCAAACGGCCGGCGAGTGGTGACATCCATTGTTGAAGTCGCGGGCATGGAAAGCGGTCGCATACAGATCCAGCAGCTATTTCGGTTTGATCGTGCAGCCGGCTTCAGCGGGTGCGGAGCCTTGCCCGGCTTCATGCAGGATTGGGCCGACGAGGGTGTGTCGCTGGAACCGGCATGGTTCTCCGAGCCCGCCTCCATACCCGGGCCGGTGGATGCCCATGGCGTATGGGGGGCATCATGATCTGGTTGGCGGCTGGGGCGGCGATGTGCTGCGCAGCGATGCTGGCTTGGCATGCGCAGGCCTGGTTTGCGCCGGCGTTGCGCCGCTATCGGGCGCTTTATACACAGGACGCCGGCGTGCGCTTGAGCGAGGTCTTTCTGTTTATTGACCCGGCGCAGTTATGGGCCGCCGCCATGGCGTTTGCGGCAATGTCCGCGGCGCTGGTCTTTTCATTGACGGGCAGCGGCATTTTGGCTGCCTTGTTCGCGGGCGTGGCCTCCAGGGCTCCCCGCATGACGGTTGGCCTGTTGCGGCGAAGACGGGCACGACGTTTCGAACAGCAGTTGCCCATGGCTTTGTTGATGCTGGCGGCGGCACTGCGCGCGGGCGTCGCGTTGACGACGGCGTTGCGCCATGTCGTCGAGCAAAGCGGCGCGCCCCTGGCGCAGGAATTCGGGTTGATGCTGCGGGAACAGCGCCTGGGCGTGCCCTGGGACGTCGCGCTGGAAAACCTGCAAGCGCGGATGCCGGGGGATTCCACTGCATTGGTGGTGGCGGCAATGCGTATCGCTGCGCAAACTGGCGGGAACCTGGCAGAAGCATTGGACAGCATCGCGCAAACCCTGCGGGCTCGCCTGCAGCTACAGGCGAAATTGCTCGCCTTGACCTCTCAAGGGCGCTTGCAGGCGTGGATCGTCGGCGCGTTGCCCGTGCTGTTGCTGGCTGTGCTGGACCGCCTGGAGCCCGATGTGATGGCCGTGTTGTGGCACACGCCGATGGGTTGGGGCGTCCTCGCGATATTGACCGTGCTGGAAACGGCCGGGGTGCTGTTGATCCGGCGCATCGTCCGAATCGAACTCTGACAGGGGGGAACCATGTTGCTCACTTTGAGCATGATGATGGCCGCAGCGGCCGTGGGCTGGTTGACTTGGTCCGCATTGCGTCCGTTGCTGGGCGGCAACCGATTGGTATTGGCCGGGCTGCCATGGTGGTGGCGGGTGGCTTGGCCGTGGGTGTCGGCCGTGGCGCCCCTTGTGGGGCCGCTTTGTTCGTGGCGTCTGCGTGCCCGCCTGGCCCGTGCAGTCGAACTGGCCGGGCTGTCTGCCGAGGTTGGCTACGCGCACGTCGCGGCGTTGGGCGTCAGTGCGGCGTTGCTTGCAGGCGGTGTGTGCGCAGCCCTGACGACGGTCTTTGACGCCTTCTTTCAAAGCGGGTGGCTGTGGTCGATAGCCGCGGCCATGGTGGCCGGCGTGGCGCCACGCCTGTGGTTGCATGGGCTGAGCGAAGCGCGGCGCCGCAGCATTGAACGCGACTTGCCCTTTGTGTTCGACATGATGACGCTATGCGTGGAAGCGGGCCTTAGCGTGCAGGGGGCGCTGCAAGTTGCGGCGCAAAGTGGGCCGAAGGGCGCGCTGCGCGATGCCCTGTCAGAAGCACTGTCGGAAATGCGGGCGGGCGTGACGCGCACAGTGGCGATCAAAGCGTTGGCTGACCGCAGCAATAGCCCGATCGCCCGGACGTGGGCTGCGGCGCTGGCTCAAGCCGAGACGCTGGGCATCAGCCTCGGCCCCGTTCTGCGTGCGCAGGCGGCGCAGTGCCGTGGTGACCGGCATGTGCGGGCCGAACAGCAAGCGATGCAGGCGCCGGTAAAAATGCTGTTGCCCTTGATTGGCTGCATCTTCCCGTGCACCTTCATTGTGCTGGCCTTTCCGATCGCGGTTCAGCTGCTTCAGAGCATTCCATGAACCGGAACAGCCAAAGCCAAAGCCAAAACCAAAGCCCCTTGCCGGTGGCCCGGCTGCGATTCCTGCGCGTGCTTGACTGGAAAGGGCGGATGCGCGGACTGCTCGGGCGTCGACCGCCCGGCAGTCGGTCCGGTGTGATGCTGATGCCTTGTGCCGCTGTGCATACCTTTGGCATGCGCTACGCCATCGACGTGGCGTTTGTGTCGCGCGATTTAAGCGTGATAGCGGTGCGCCGGGCGCTGCCGCCATGCCGCATCGCCCTATGCCTGGGCGCTATTGCCGTTGTCGAGATGCGTGCTGGCGTTATTGATGCCAAACACGGAGGTATAGGCAGGATAGAAGCTGCAATACAACGCGCCGCCTGCGGCGATGTTGAACGGAATCTGCAACGTGCCGGCAAACTGCGGCGACAACCCCATGTAGACCAACAAGCCCGCGCACAGGTCGATGAAAAGAAACACCAAGGCCCACGTGGCGCCATACACCAGAAAGGGCCACTTATTACGCCAGCACGCGATGCCAGAGAAGAACAGGGCTTGCACCAGCCGCAGGCCGTGCCAGGCGACCAGAACGGGCGCATGCCAGAACAACGCGGCAATCACCACATAAATGATGGCGAAGATGGTCAGCGGCACGCGCATGGCCATCAGGATCGGGTCCAGGGAACGTTCGACCGATGCAATCCGATAAGCTTCCGCCATCGAATCCATGAACGGCATAAATGTCAGCAAACCGGCCGCCATGCTCAAACCGGCGTACAGCAGGCCCATGACGAAAAGTTTTCTGAACACGCCCGGTTGCTTCAGCGGCTTGCCCCACATCGACGGCAACATGACGCGGTCGGCTTCGACGTGCTTGCACGCGGACAACGTCATGAGGGTGATGATGGGCATGAACGCCACGACCAGGATGGGGCCGACGGGCGGTGTCGCGCTGGCGAAAACGACCAGCAGGCTGATGAACATGGCCCAGGTGAACATGGCCAGGGGTTGCTTGCGGAACAGGCGGAAGCCGTCTCGAACCCATTGCCAGCCGGATGTCGCGGGTAGGAATGCTGCTTGCATGGCTCTCTAAAGGAGGGATAGCTCTCAAAAAGGGACGCGCTAGCCCCATTATGGGGGGCGTTACGGTTACGGCAATATTGGCAAGCCCGGGCGGTGGCGCGCCTGCAACACTCTTTCAAAGTGTCGGGGGTCATGCGGCTTAAGCGTTTGGGCCGGGCGGGGCAGATAAAAGTCGTAGAGGCGCGACACCCAGAACCGCAACGCGGCGGCGCGCAGCATCAGCGGCCATACCTGGCGTTCGGCGTCGGTGAAGGGGCGCACGGCGGCATAGGCCGACAGCCAGGCTTGCACCAGTTCGGGGACGAACTCGCCCGTGTCACGTTCGATACACCAATCGTTGACGCTGACGGCCACGTCGAACAGCCAGGTATCGCAGCCAGCGAAATAGAAATCGATGATGCCGCCCATGAGCGGATCTTCGAAGGTGCCCGCGAACAGGACGTTGTCGCGGAAAAGGTCGCAATGGGCCGGGCCGGTTTGCAGGGCTTGCCAGGCGGGCGTGGCCACCGCGGCCTGCTGGGCAGCCAATTCAGCAGTCAGCAGCTCGGCTTGCGCGGGCGCCAGGAACGGCATCACCTTGGGGGCCGTATCCAGCCACCAGTTCAAGCCACGCAAGTTGGGTTGGTGTATGGGAAAGTCCTGCGCCGCCAGATGGGCGCGCGCCAGGGTCGCGCCGGCAAGGGCGCAGTGCGCGGCGCCGGGAGCCGGCTCGTACCCGCCGGGCAGGCGCGACACGATGGCGCAGGGCTTGCCGTGCAGCGTCGTCAGGCGGGTGCCGTCGCGCAGGTTCTGCGGCCGAGGCACCGGGATGCCGCGTTCCGCCAAGTGATACATCAATTCGATATAGAACGGCAGTTGGGCGTGGGTCAACACTTCGAACAACGTCAGCACATATTCGCCGCGGGTCGTATACAAGAAGTAGTTGGTGTTCTCGATACCCGCCGTAATCCCTCGAAGCGAGACGAACTCGCCCAGATCGAATTGCGCCAGCAGGGCGCGCGCGTCGTCGTCGGATACGGGAGTAAATACGGCCATTGATATGCAGGGAATAGGGGTTAACGGACGCTGGGACAAGCCCGTGCGGCGGCGGCGGCGCAATTTTAGACCACATAGCGTCCGGCCGTTCGGAAGCGCCGGGCACTGTCTGGCAGGGCGTCCCGGACATAATGCCGCGAAGCCCGTAAAATACCGCATCCCCTTGTTTTGTAGAGTGATTCTTGGACTCCCCCGACTGGCGGCTGTGCGTCGCCCCGATGATTGATGGTAAGTTCATCGGTCGGAGAGCCGCATAAAGCCTGGGTTGTAGCAAACCGCGTAGCACTGCCGTAGCACTGCTAAACACGGGTTGCCTCGTACTCGAGCTTGGCGGACTCGCGCATAGCGTCCAGGTATGCGGCCACGTCCCGCAGGTCGGCGTAGACGTTTCGACCTTCTTTATAGACAGGGACCGGCAGTTCACCGGCAGACTTCATGTTCTGCGCCCGGTGCAGGCTGACCCCCATGAAGTCGGCCAACTCGGCCAGGCTTAGTCGGGGCTTCTGGTATTTCGCGAGCAGCAGGAATTCGCTGTTCATATCGCCTCCAAAACGAAGCCCGCGCTAGGCGGGCTGTTTCATCCAATTCTTGCGGGTGGTTCTGAGCATCTGCTCAATAACGTCAGACATCGGGGACTTCTTCTCCGTACTTGCTGGCAACGTAGGTGCGCATGGCGGCGATAAGGGGAGTCGGACCGGTTAGCATGGTTCTCATGTGCAGAGCGCGCCACGACTCATCACCATAGGGTTCATGAGTCGAAACCGTGATTCGCTCGTTCTGGATTATTGGGCCACCGTGTTGCCAGTCTACCGATGGCCAGAAATGGAAGCCCAATTGACCGAGATTCAAATCCCGGCGGATTTTGATTGAGTCGAGGATGTTTTCAGTGATCCAGCCATGGGTCATGCCATCTGATCGATCATGTAGCGTCCAGCAGTCGGTACCATAGGCTCTGAGCTCTATGTCCTTCCAGGCGCCGCCATTCAAGATGTTGGCCTGCGCAACCCAGTAATCCAGCTTTGGGCCTTTCAGTTCAGATACTTTCATGATTCCTCCTTCTCCGGATTAGCCTTCACCCAAGCCCTCGCCCATCGCTCCATCAGTACGCCCGCATGCGCCCAGTTTTCAGCGTATCGGTCGATCAGGTGGAATGCGATGGCGGGGTCACGCTTGGACCAGTCGTCTGTTTCAGGGTCGATTTCGGGGAGCATGGTCATGGGGATTCCTTTGCCATTGCGAGTTCTGGCAGCGCTCGAACCGCAGCACCGATCAGTGCCATGTAGCCCGCGCGCTGCTCAAATGTCGCCTCAATTGCTTCCCGAATGCGCGGGTCGACGGCAACTCTCGCCATCGCCACCAGCGCATCCCGCTCGGCTCGCGACAGGGTGACCGCTTCGCCATCCGCCTTGCAGTACGTAGGCCGCTGCGCGATGGCTTCGATTTCTTCCGGACTCATGTTCGCTCCATATTTAAGGCATTGCGGCGCCCGATGCGCCATATCTGCTACATCAACGCCGACCTGTCCAACCTCGTTGCTACCCGTGCAGGCATAGCGATGGTCTGCCGCCCGAGGACAACGCTTGTTCCCGCACACCGGGCAGAGCACCATCCGCATATCCCCGAACGACACGGGGCGGCAGGTGGCGCACCAGCACGGCTCAGCCACGTCCGCCTCCGTCCGTGCGGGGGTGTAAGACGCGGAACTCCACGACCCAGACCCAGGGGTTGGCATCCCAAGATCCCGGGCCGTTGATCGATTCCCATAGCCGCTGAAAGCACTGCTCCATAGACAGGTGCGACCAGTCGTCGGGGTGGCCTGGGAACAGGTCGGGCAATACCCTGGTGGGGTAGTCGCCGCCGAAGCATTCCGCGTCCACGTCTTCCTCGCTGATGTCGTTCAATCGCTCGACGCGCACGCCGGTAATCTCCAACATCAAGCGGCAGGCATGCCGGGGCATGTGGATGCTGGGGCGCCAGCGCTCGCAGAGTCTGCCGTGCGTGGTGCCGTCAGCCGCATACACGAACGGGCCGTCCTCGTCGCGCTTTGCTGCCAGCGCGTGGATACCAAAGGCCCACGTCTCTCGCACCCACAGGCGGTCGCCGGGCTTACCGTAGGGGCAGTTCCCCAGGTGCTGGTCAAACGAATAATTGAACACCTGGCCGTCCATGACTTTGTGGGAGCCGTTGGCGTTGTTCAGCCAGCCACTGATCGGCTCTTTCACCGCCCGCCGCGTCTGGGTCTTGTTGCCTGCCAAGATGGCTCGCACCATCGGACCGCTGAACAGAATAGGGCGCTCACGCATCGCTCTCTCCTTTCTCGCCCGTCTGTGTAGCTGTCAAGGATTGCTTGACGACTGACGGGGTGGACAGGGCGGCGAGTTGCTGGCGATCGATCCAGTCCTTGATCGCCCGCGAAGCCGCGATAACGCGCGCGGGGTCGAGGGGGCCGTTCAGGTGCAGGACGATGGTCCCGGCGATGAAATGCAGGTCACCTTCCCCCGCACCCTTCGCGCAATCCAGCAGGCCACCCCCAAAGCCAATATCGGCGCTGGTTTCCGGCTGATTCTCTGCCTCTACGTGGCCACCCTTCGCGCAATCCCCGCCGTCCTTGTCAGCCTGGGTTTTCAGGGCGGCGCGGGCTTGTTCCATAGCGGCAGGCCAGAGGCGGCGGTATTCCGCCCACTCGTTTGAGCGCTGCGGGTTCGGGAAACGGTTCTGACTGTCTTTGGCATCCTGCAATCGAACCAACGCCGCCAGTGCATTGCGCACCGCCTCGCTGGCCTGGGGCGCGGCATAGAAGACTGGCGTACCAATCGGCATTTCCCATGCACTGCGCTCCTTATCCCATTCGAGATACCTAGATGCGTCATCGCCCGCGACCCAGGCTACCGGCTTCGCAGTGACATCGCCGACGGCACTTGCTAGCCGCTTGGCTTCGCGGCGGATGTAGGCCGCGGCCAAGGCGGCGTTTTCGTTGCCCACGATACTTTCCAGGCCATCAGCCAGTGCCCCAAGTTCGCTAGGGTCGTCTGCTTGTGTTCCGGTCGGCATCGGCCCCCATTCGGTAGCTTGGGCGCGGCGGTCCTGATAGGCCTGCTGTTCTTGGCGCGCTTTCTCCCGCAGAGCCTCGGCCACCTTCGCCATCGGGGATTCATCGGCTACAGAGGCGCTCGCCAAGGCTGCGCGGGCTTCCCGTTGCAGGTGGTCGGCGAACTGCTGCGGCGTGGCCGTGCGGTTGACCGTGTAGGCGATGTCGTGCAAGGCCGATTGCAGCGCCTGGATGGCGTCCGAATATTGCTTCTCCGCACCCTTGGCCGGCTTGCATTCGTGCAGCGCATTGAATGCAAGATTGGCCGCGCCGAGAAGGCTGATCCGCTCGTCGGCTACAGGGGCGCTATGTCCAGAGCTTGTGTCCACAGGCTTATGTCCAGGGGCGACGTACTTAGGGTTGCGCATCATGCCCTGTTCAATGTCGTGCGGGTCGTCGATCCATTCCGGCTCGGCTACACGGGCGCGCAATTGAGAACGCAGGGACTGCACCAGATCTTCCTCTTTCTCTTTCCCTAGGTAGCAGTCTCCGTTAACCGAGTCCAGCAGTTGGGCTAGTTTTGCAGTGTCGATCATGGCTACAGGGGCGCTTGCCAGGGCTGCGCGGCTCAACCAGAAGACCCACTCGGTGTTCATAGTCACGTAGTCGCCGTCTGCATCACGAAGCAGCAGGGAAGGCGCGGAAACGCCGTACTCCGCTTGAACTGCGGCCTCAAATGCCTCCCGCTCATCGCCCGCTTGCACGCCCTCCGCGCGCAGCTTGGACAGCAGATCCCCGATCAGCGCCTTCACGCGGCGGAATTGTTCTGTCTGCTGGTAGGGCACGCGGTGAGGTAGGAGTTTGTCCAGCCGATCCGCGTGCGGGGCGATGTGCTTCTTCGCCAGGGCTTCGATCTCGTCATCCGTCAGCCCAGGCTGGGCGGCGTTGTTCTCAGTCATGGCTTTCCTTGGTGGTGGGCTGGGCGGCTTTGGCATCGTGAAAGCTGACGCCTTCCAGGTAGTTCCTGTGAGCGTGCTGACCCGGCTTGTACGGGTTTGCGCTGGCGGCCAGAGGCCCCATGTACTCGGCGGCGATTTGCCCGAGGCGGAAGGCCGTGATGCGGCCCCAACGCTGGCGGGTGAGATCCCGGATCTGTTCAATGTCGCCCATCACGCCTCTCCCTTCTGCTGGGCAATGGCGGTGCGGACACCGCGCACGGCCTCTCTGGCATCATCCCGAATGTTCTCGTAAGCCATCTCTAAGACCTCCCCGTAGGACAGCCCAATGCGCTTTTCGGCATCGCGTTCGATCTGCTTGAGCGTCATGTAGCCCGTCGCTATTCGCTTGAGCGCGAGCCGCATGCGCTCGTAGTCAGTGCGTTCTTTCTGGCTCATCGTCATCACGCATCCCCCTTGCATTGGGCAGCCATGCCGGCGTCGATGAATGCATCAATTTCGACATCCGCGCGCGGTGCGACATAGCGCAAATTAGGATTCATAATTCGGAATTCATTTGCCGCGACCCAGACGTTATTGCGCAGCCAGCGATACCGCTTGGCATCCAGCGCATCGCCAGCAGCGGGAGCCGGTGAGAGTATGTCAATCACCTCGTCCGCCGCGTCGTCAATTCGCGTTTCCCGGTCCCATACGCCGGTAATCACTTCCATGACGCGAGCGCGCATATCCTCCCCCGTCGCTCCGGTGGGTATAGGGTGCGAGGTAGGGGCGGCGCTCTCTTCGTCAGGAAGATCAGATTGCGGCTTCCAGTGCGTCGGCTGAACTTCAACCTCGCGAAGCTCGTAGCGCTTTTCCTGGCCCAAGCAGAAGAACAAGCCAGCCGCATACCATTTCCCGTTGTGGCGGAATCCAGTGCCTACGGACTGATCGCCTTCCGGCCCCCAGCACAGTTCGCAGAAGAGCGGGCGCCCTTCGTTTTCGGGCGCGCTGGCGATAGGCTTCCATTGTGTGTTCATGCTCTCAGGCTCCGGGGAAGAAGAATTCCACCGCGCGGCGGCAGATGAATAGGATTGTTCCGATAACGGCGATGAACCCGATAACGAAGCCCGGCAGACCCACGGACATCACCAAATTGACTACCGGGTCTTCGTCGTACTGAGGGGAGTCTTTGGATTCCACGTGGATCTCCAGGCAATAGAAGGGCAGCCCCGGACAGACGGCGGGGTACGGGGCTGCGGGGAGGAGTTACGCGGCCAAGCGCTGGAAGGTCATGCGGCGGTGGGCTTCGCGGGCCTTGTGAACGTCATCGGCGCAGTACGCGATCAGTTCGGCAATGCGTCCGGCTTTCCAGTAGTCGTAGACCTGGCTGCCGTCGATCTCGCCCTTACCGGGGAGGCCCAGGGCGGTGCAGAGGTCGTCCAGCGAGATACGGTTGCCATGGCCGGCCCATTGCGTCATGGTGTCGAATACAGAATCGTCCCAGGGGCGCGCGCCGAAGGGGATAGCCAGCGGCGGCTGTACGCCCGTGATGACTGCGCGCTGGTAGATGAAGCGAAGGTCAAAGCCGGTCACGTTGTGCCCGATGAACACCGGGCGGCGATTCGGGTCAATGCCTTGGCGAATCATGTCGAACGCGACGGCCAGTGTTTCCGCCTCGGTCGAGGCATGGGCGACCACCGGGTCAGCGTCATCGAATGCAAGCCCAATCATCAATACTTGGCCGCTGGCGCCATTCAGCGCCGTCTTGCGCCATTCCTGCTCGGCGACCTCCGGCCCCTTCGTTTCCTTGAAGGTGGCCACCCAGTTCGAGATCATGGTTTCCTTGCTGACGAACTTGATCTTTTCCTTGTCCGTCAGCCCGAGATCGGCCGCTGCCTGCTCCTTCGTCAGCGTCGAGGGTGCCTTAAAGTTCTCCTTGGCGTCATCGATGAAGGCTTGCAGCGCGCCTTCGCGCATGTCCGGCAGTGTTTCGATATCGATGTA
The DNA here is from genome assembly GCF_001005835.2 of Achromobacter sp. LC458. Lineage (NCBI taxonomy): Bacteria > Pseudomonadati > Pseudomonadota > Betaproteobacteria > Burkholderiales > Alcaligenaceae > Achromobacter > Achromobacter sp. LC458. The sequence goes on along the minus strand of NZ_LBHW02000008.1, from coordinate 59,822 downwards.
GACGTGGGTCATTGGCTGTCCTTCGATCCAAGCATCTGCATTTGGTCTGCGATGATCTCGGTGACGTAGCGCTTAGTGCCGTCTTTCTCGTACTCGCGGGTTTGCATGCGGCCCTGAATGAACACCTGTTTCCCCTTTTTCAGATAGGTGCCGCAAATGCTCGCCAGCTTCCCAAAGGCGGTGACTCGTACCCATTCTGTGCCTTCTTTGCTGCTGGTCTTCCAGCCGCAAGCCAGAGAAAAGGTGGCCACTTCAGCGCCGTCAGGGGCATAGCGAATTTCTACGTCTTTGCCGAGTCGGCCAATAAACTGGCATTGGTTCAGGTCGTTGCTCATTACGCTGCCTTTTTGAGTTCGCTCATGCGTTTGTTGAAGTGGGACGTGGCCGCGCGCTTTTGATCGGCAGTCAGGCTATTCATGATCTTTACGAGGTCCGGCACAGCCACCGCTGCGTTCATCTGGGCGGTGACTTCGGCATCCATCTCGGCGGCTTCGGCCGGGCTGTCGTCATTCGCGGATGCGACTTGGTGGGTATGCCCATCCGCGTCGTTGTCGCCCTCGGTGGGGATGCAGAACGCTTGGAATGCGGCGTACTTGTAGGCGGCTGACATTGCCTTGTTGGTGGCCTTGTCGCCGCTGTCCATCGCCTCGCCAAATGTCTTGACGGTGTGCTTGCTGCCGTCTGCGGTGGACACGAAGTCAAATTCGGCCTCTACCGTGATGTAGAACAGCGCACCGCCTTGCTTGCTGACGCGCTCCACCGACTCGCGGGAAAGGACGCGCGGGAGGATGCATAGTCCCTTATCGGCCAACAGCGGCGCCAGGGCGTTGTAGATGTCGTCAATGCCCCGGAAGTTGTACCCGGAGCCTTGTGTGTTCCTGCGATCCTTGCTGATGCCGATCTTGGCGAGTTCCGCCTGCACGGCATTGATTGCCTTGTAGACTTCCATGGTCTTGCTCCTGATGTTCGAGTTCTTGCTGGTAGGCCAGCGCGGCGGATTCGTCGTCGTGGCTCATGGCGTCCTCAGTATTTGATTGCGACCGCCGGGATTTTCCCCTTGGCGATCAGCGTGACGGCCAACTTGGCGCACTCTTCCGTCATGCCGCCCTGGACGAATGCAGCCAGCGCCGCGCGGTTGACCTTGCCCTTGTGGGCCTTGTCGGCTTCACGGCGGGCGGCTTCGGCTTCTTCTGCGGCCTTGGCGTCGGCCTGGCGCTTGATTTCCGCCTGGCGCGCCGCCTCGACGGCTTGCTTTTCGCGTTCAATGGCGGCGAGGCGGTCTTGTTCTGCGCGTTGCTCGGCGGCAATCTTGTCGGCCTTGGCCTGGGCTGCTGCCTTCTCTGCCTGCTCCGCTTGCAGCTTCAGTTCAAGTTCCCGGCGATCGGCTGCGGCTTTGGCTTCCTGCTCGCGGCGGATCACTGCTTCGCGTTCTGCCTGGGCGCGGGCGTCGGCTTCGCGCTGTGCTTGCTCGGCGGCTTCGCGGGCAATGCGCTCTTCGCGCTCTTTCTGCTCGCGGGCAGCTACCTCGGCACGCAAGCGGGCCAGTTCGGCCTGCTCGGCGTCGTACTTCTCGCGGGCCACCAAACGGTCGCGAAGGCCGGACAGTGCCTTATCCTTGGCTCGGGCGGCTTCCGCTTCGAATTCTTCCCAGCCAGGGTTGATTTCGATCTGCTCTGCCTCGATGATGGCGGCGCGCAGGTCGTCGACAGATTCCCCGCAGTTCACCACCAGGGAGACGATCCAATCGATTGCGTCCTTATGCCCCTGTACGCGCGCTTCCTCGGCTTGCTGCCATTCCGTCAGCGGAAGGCGAACTTCATCAGCCAAAGCGTCCAGTGCGTCCCGCATCCGCTTCCGCTCGGCGTCGATCTTCTTGGGGATCTCCTTCAAGCGGTCAACCTGCTCCTTGCCCAAGTCGTCCAGGGCAGTCTTCGCCTTGCGGACCTTGTAGGCAAGGCTGGCGATCGCGTCGCGGCCTTTCTTGGTAGTCAGATCGGGCACGTGGCCGGAGACCTCGGCGCGGATTCTGTCCAGCCAAGGATCAAGGCCATTGGGCTTGGAGTAAACCTCCAGTGCGGTTTCTTGGGGCGGTAGTTCCGCAAGTTCGGTCGTCTCGGTCATATCAGTCCTTGGCTGCGTATTTCGTCGTGCCATCACCCGCGAGGCGGGCGGCTTCGTCTTCCTGTTGCAGGACAGACATGACGCCGACGATGGCGCAGATGATCGAAAAAAGGCCCACGGCGAGGTGGGCATCGGTTTGGAGTAGCTTGCGCAGGAGGCGGATCATTGGGAACCTCGGGCTTTGGCGATGGCGGCGCGGCCGGCATCTTTGGCCGCGTCTTCCGCGTCCTCAATCTGTTGCAGCAGGCGCTCGCGCGTGTCTGGGTCAACGTCGCTCATTGCGAGCTGGGCATAAGCGGCATCGGCTTGGGCGCGCTTCTCCAGCGCTTCCAGCAGATCAGGCGCGGCGGCAATAAGGGCAGCGTCCGCTTCTTGCCGCTCGGCAGTCACCCCCATTACCACGAAGCCGCCCTCAGAACCCCTGACCACGTAGGGTGGCTTGCCGTCCCGACCTGGTTCATGGCGCCAGGGTGCAGGTGTGTGCTGGTTCGTCATGTCCTACCCCTCCAGTTCGATGTTGATCGCATGCTTGATATCGCGCTGCAACCCAAGCACCCAAGGGCTGTTGCTGTACATGACCGCGTACAGAATCGCCATCCAGTCAGCCGGTCCGAGATTGGCGAAGAAGTCCGCATCCCCCAGCCGCTTGGCCCAGTACAGCGCGTCGTGGCCGTCTGCATCCCAGCTAGCAGGATTGCCCAGCGTCTGGCATACGTCTTGGACGGTGGCCGTTAAGACCTCGTACTGCTCGTCTCCGTGAAAACGGTCCATGTCACCACCCCACGTGATAGATCAGAGGGCCAAGGAGGATCGCGTAGTACCAGCGCATGTCCCAGGCGTTGCGAAGCATCTGCTTTAGGTCATCCATCGCGGGTCTCCGGGATGAGGGCCGCGCGGGCTTGCCATGCGACCCAATAGGTTTGAGTTTGGGCCAGTCGATATCCATGACCGGCGCGTTCAACAGCGGTCGGGGTTTCCCCGTCATCGCTAGCCCAATATTCAAACGCCGCACGCTCGTCAATCTTTGACGCCGCCAGAGCACGGCCTACAGAGCATATGCAGACCCCGCGCCATTCGCCGTCAATGCTGTGAACGTCGCCCGTTCCGTCGCAATACTCGCAGCGACGTTCATGCGCCGCCAGAGCCTGGCGTACTGCTTCCTCGGCGTAGGCACGCATTTGCTCCCCGGTGTAAATGTCCTCCGGGACGCACTGAGCAGCCTTGTCCACGCCATCCTGGAACCCGTATTCGGCTGCTTCGTACCGGCTAACGATGCCTCGATCTTCGACACCACAACCCAGGGCGTGAGGATTGAGGTCGGGCCATTCGGGTTCAAAAGGCGCGGGCAACTCCGGCAGCTTTATCGTGCTCATGGTCGTTCCTTAGTCAGTGCGGATGGTGTTGCCTTTGAAGAACAGCTCACCGCACACGATGCCGCTGACCTTTGAGCCATCGCGACCAGTTGCAATAAACCCGGTGTGAACACTGTCGTCTTTGCTGCAACCGAACCAGCGGTACCCAGTGATTAGGACGTCTGTGTAGCCAGCGGCTTTCAGGGTGCGCGTGGCGTCGTCTGCGTTGGTGCAACCGGCCAGCAGAACAGCAGCAAGGAGAATCGCTCGTTTCATGGTGGTTCCTATGTATGGGTGCAGTCTTCCGGCCATCCAATCACGGCGCATCACCGATCACGCACCCGGGCCCGGGATTGCTGTAGGCGAATTGCTTGAACTGGCGCGGGAAGACTGCGTAAGTCGTTGACGCTCAGGTCGGCGAACCCCCAGCCTTGGGTAAGGCTGACGTATGGCGTTAGGTGGGATTGGGATTCGCCGGCCTGAGCGACCGAGGGGGGATGCTGGTTACGGCTCCAGCTCCGGCAACTACTCCGGACGATTGCTGATGGCAGCCGGGTTTGGCCCGGCCCGGCTAGCACGGTACTGCTGCCATCAAGAGAGGCAGTGGGGGTCGAACCCACAAATGCCAGCGGTTTGGGGTACAAGTTCTGGCGCCTTGCTTTGCTCAGCCGAAGCCGCCCTATGCCGCATGCGTCTACCAGTTTCGCCATGCCTCTCTTGATAGCGCCGCGTTTCGTGCGGCTACGGCTGCTATGCAGCACCAGGGGGGAGATATCAGTCGTCGAAGTCTTCACCGCCAGGCATGGCGAATCGAGCGCCGCGCCCTGCCATGTCTTCGCAAATCCAGTTCCAAACTTCCCGCTTGGTCATCAGGCGGAAGCCCTCCGGCATGCTGTCCCGCTCCAGGGCGGCAACAGCATCGCGAACGTCCTGCTTTGTTATCTCCTTACCCGGTTTGAAGCTGACGGTGGCAGTACCTTGCTGGTTAGCTCCATCGGTGATGTAGACAAGCACATCAATGCTTGCCGGGTAGTGGATCGGGAAATCCATCTCTTCTCCTTTGCCCTCGGGCTTATCAACGGGATGGGGGGTTAATCGGTGGCCGCTATCCGCTTTGCAGCGGCCAAAGCGCGATCAAAGCTCTGGAACCGCTTAAGGCGCCCAGCCATCCCTTTCCGGCGGATGGCGAACCAGCCTGGCTCAGCCCGGTAGACCATTAGCGCGGTGTCGGGCAGATTGTGATAACCAAGCGGGCAGAGTGAAACGCCGGGGATATGGGTCACTGATTTCGCAAGCTCGTCTCCGACACAGGCCATGCCACCGTTATGCATTACGTGAACTGTCGCCATGCTCGTTCTCCTTGTTAATCGGTATGAATCCTGAAAGAAGCGGGCCGACCCGGAGCGTCGTCACCTGACGGCCTCAGCCATGGCGTATGAACAGCCATCGCTTGATCAACTGCTCCCTGATAGTCGCGGGCCTCGTAGACGCGGACGTACAAGTCTTTCGTCTGCTGATTGCCTACGATTTTCTTGACTGCCGGGCTGGAAGACGCTTTGTTGAGGGCATCGCTCTGATCCCTGCCCTTGAACTCGCCGGCCAGGACTGGACGAGTCAGGCCGCTGCGTGAGTGAACAAACGCGTAGTAGGTCATAGCGCCTTCCCAAGAATGTCTAGAAGGTAAGGGCGCAAGACATCGAGCGCTTGTTGCTCTTGGCCCATCGTCAGGTGTTGATGAATCTTCCCCATCAAATCCATGTCCAGCGTCGGCGGGTCAAACTCGTGCACGCCGTATCCACGCGATTCCAGTTCGCCCACCAGCGCATCTTCGTCAAGCTCACCGAGGTCAACATCAACCTCTACGGTCACTTTTGCCATGTTGGCCTCCTTGTTCATTCGTAAGCCCGCTCTAGGAACGGGCTGGCGGATGAATTCCGGAGCAGCGCGCTACCTGGCTGTTCCCTCGCAGTTATTCGAGAAATTCGAATACCTGGTCATCGGCTCCAAGATGCGCGCTGCTTCTTCAATCTCAGCCGACCTTCTCGACGCTGAAATCAGCTTCTTCCAGGTAGTAGTACGTCTTGTCGTGCCGGTTGTATTCGCACTTCAACGTGCCGACGTACTTCACGCCGTCGACCATGAATTCTTGGTCGTACACTTCGGCGCCGCAGTTGTAGGAACCTTCGCAATCCTCATGGGCACGACCGCGCAGCATCTCTTCGACTTCGCCTTCGGCATCCTCCAACGTGGCGAAGACGTTGTTTTCTGCCTTCTTCGTCCAGAGCAGCAGAGCCGCCTCCGCGTCCTGCAATGCGCGCTTGGCGTCAGCAATGTCCTGCTCGAGCTTTTCTTTCATCGGTATCTCCAGGTTCATGAAAATGCCTGAGCCGGGAGGGCTGGCATTCAGATAAATCTGGAAGGGCAGGGCGTCCTACCCTTCAATGCAACGGGCTCTCATCCGCTGCCCTGGTTTGTCCTCGTAAGGTCCCTCCCCAGGTACGACTCGTTTATCCTCCGGCCGTCAGAGCATTGCGATTTAGCGTCCTCGCCAACGACGTGCTGCACCTGGTTGGGCCAGGCCTGAGTACTACTTGTCCCGCTTCCCATTCCCACCCGACTTTGTGGCGGTAACGTCCTCTCGCTGGGATACGAGGCCGAGGGCTTGTTGCGGCGCCGTGTTTGCAGCGCATGGACGAATAATCGCATTTGCGATTGAATCTGTCAAGCGCAAATGCGATTGCGATTCCGGTTACCATGGTTGAATTGTTTTGTTACTAAGGGAGTGAAATGAAAGCCTGGATTCTGGCTATGGCCGGGTCGGTCGCGTTGCTGACGGGTTGCGCGGCGCCAAAGAAACCGCAGCCTGTTGCGCCGACGGCTCAGCTTGTCACCGCAGAAAAGGCATATGTGGACGCCAGCGTGGCCAAGCTAAAAAACTCGCTCAAAGACCCGGATTCCGCTAAGTTTTATGGAATCTACGCGATACAAAAGCCCGGGCAGCCGCGTCCCAGCATCTGCGGATTTGTGAATGCGAAGAACAGCTACGGGGGGTATACGGGGAAGACGATGTTTCTTGCTACGCCGGACGTTGCCGTTGTCGCGGGTGGCCTGATGATAAGAGGCCAGTCCCTGGGATCAGAAGTGATCGTAAGCAACTGTGCGCTTGCTGCCGGCCAGCCGGCTCCACCGAGCCAGGACATTGAGTACCGCTAGATAGGCAAAAGCCAACCGCAGGCGTCATGCTCAGGATGTACGCTTTAGCTTTCCCGGAGACCGTATGGACAAAGCCACGATCCTTGCGCTGATGGTCACAGCGAAGACGCCGAGCGGCCCCAACAGTTGGGAAACCCTGCTCGCCGCCTACGCCGAGCAACTTGAAGCGCTGACCCCCAAGCTGACCGAGGAAGAGTTGTTCCGCTTAACAGCGATAGGCGCTGCTATCTACCGGCGCTGGTGCCAGCATGCAGAGTCGGAGCGAGAAACGGCCGAAGCGCTGCTGCGCCTGGTGGGGAAGGGGCCGCTGCAATAAAAAAGCCACCCGGAGGTGACCCTCAGAGTCTCAGTGGCGATCGGAAAGGCTTTCCTGCCGCTGAAGGACGCCAGATGTAGTAGCTAGTTCGCACAGGTCTAATTCCGTCCCTTTTTGTAAGTCTTTGATAGTTAACGAACTTGGTTCTTTTTCTAAGGGTGTTAACTAAACAGCTTGTTAACTTAACGAGTAGCTAATTTCTCGCTTTTTTCCTATACTTCAGTTGCTTGTTGACGCTGTGTCAGCAAGTGCTCAAAGATAGATGCGAACTTCGTTAGCAATTGACGTTCTAAGTTAGTACGGACTTCTTGTTCGTAATGACTACGAAAGTTTGTTCGGAAGTTAGCTCAGAGTTCGCAGTAGCCGTAGAGGCGGCAAGTTCACCTCATAAACCCTCCATCTGTGCCGATTGATGTCTTCGCTCGCCCCTACGATGCGCAGCCATCCACAGATCGGCTCAATGCTCAGGGAGAGAAAGTATGTACCGAGTCGGATTACCATTTTGGAAACAAGTCGCGCGAGCCGGTCTTCGCGTGTCTTTTCGCGTGGATGTTTCATACGATAAAGAAGCTCAGGTTTACTTAGCCACCAGTCCAGACCTGAAGGGCTTCATCGTCGAGGCTGCCTCTATGGACGAGCTGGCGCGCGAGGCTAATGAGGTCGTGTGCATGTTGATGGAAACCAAGCTGCACAGTAGCAAGGCGAAGGCCGAGCCCATCTACCACCATATCGGAGCGGCGGTGGCTAGCGCGTGAACGGATACTTCGAAAAGATCATAGCCGTGCTTAAAGAGCACGGCTTTTCTTTGGTGCGTCAGGGTAAAGGCGCCCATCAAATATGGGGGAAGGGCGACGTCCATGTCGCCGTCTCCACCGGATGCAAATCGCGCCATACCGCCAACGCGATTATGAAAGACGCCGGCATCAAATACCGCTTCTGAAAGCCGCCTCTTAGGCGGCTTTTTCACGTCACCTCACGACCTCACCCACTGCCCCGCCTCGTCATCACGTAGCCGCGCGCCGGCCCAGACAACCTGACCAAGCACACGGGCAGGGTGCCCGTTCTCCAGCGGGATATCGGGGTAGGACGGGTTAAACGAGCGAGCGACCCAGCGGCCCGTGAGTTTGTCCTTAGCCACCGTCTTGACGATCATCTTGCCGTCATAGTTGATGGCATAGACGCCGCCGCCAGCCAGGTCGCGTAGAGTCAGATCCTCGTTCGGGACGACGAGAAGGGCGGCGCCGTCCTTGATGACCGGTTCCATGCTGTCGCCCTTTGCATACACCACCCGGGCCTTCCCGGCGTCTGCGCCCACCGACCGTAGGAACGACCTACGGAATTGAATCACGCCGGTTTGTGTCTCGTCGGCGTTCTCGATCCCATCGCCGGCCGCCAGGCGCACGTCTGCCAATTCCGGAACTTTCTCGAACTTGTCGTTGGCCGCGTGCGGCTCGCCTGGACCAACGTTAGCCACCACGCCTTCCTGCGTGCTGATCCGAAGCTTGGGCTCGCGCTCCGCTTGATGCGTCGTGCGTCCGCCTTCCCAAGGGGCAGGCAAGCCGGGTATCCGCATTGGGAATGCGTCGTCAGCGTGGTCCATGTCGACCAGCCCGCCGGGTTTGTGCGAGCGCAGAGCCGCAGCAGTCAGGTTTGGCAACGGCGCGGCCACAGGCGCAACATTGACACCCAACTTAAGCTGCGCAATGGCCAAGGCGAGAGCCCCTTGCAGCGCGTTCAACTGAGATGGCGCAAGCGCGCGCACGTCTCGTTCCGAAATGTCGGGGAAGGGCCAGGGGGCTACCGGCTCACGGATGGTGGAGGGTGCAGCGCCAGCGTCTCCTTTCTTAGGCCCAGCGCCGTCCATCAGCCATTCGACGTTCACATTCAAGGCGCGCGCCAAGTCCAGGAACAGGGACGACCCCTTATTCCTCCCGTTTTCGATGCTGGCAATCGTGGACTGACCCGCCCCTACGGCTTTCGCCAATTGGGCCTGGGATAGTCCTGCTTCGGTCCTCGCTTCAGCAAGGCGGTCTTTAAGGGCGCTCATATCGCAATTGTGATACTTACGGCCATCGCAATGGCGCTTGCGCGATAAGCGCAATTGCGATTAAATGACGCATGGACTGGAAAAACCTCATCTCTGATCTGCAAGCCATCGGCTGGACGCAAGTCCGAATCGCGAAAGCGATGGGAGACAAGCCTCAATCTTGGGTGGCTGACATTTGCAAGGGCCGTTACCGCGACTTGAAGTGGTCGGATGGCGAGCGCCTCATCAAATTGCACCGCCGCGAGACTCGTCGATCCGTCACGAAGCGAGCCGAAGAGGCGAGGGCGGCATGACATCAATGCACCGTCGCCGATTCGCGGCCCTCACTCGCCCACGCCATGCGGTCACGCTCGGCGCACAGCTCCTGAAAAAGATCCATGACCGACTTCTCGCTTGGTGCCTCGAAGACTCGACGGGCCAAGTCTTGCGCGTTGATCAACAGTTTTTCAGTTTCGCTCATTTCTCTTCTTCGCCTTTCAAGACGCCTTCCTCTACAGGCTCTGCTGGCGGAGTTTTGTCGGAAGGCTGCCGGGGCGGCTGACTGAGCCGGGTGGCATCGATGCGCGCGAAGAGGCGCGCTCGGGTCACTGGTTTGGATTCGTTGTTGTTTTCCATGTGCCGAACTTTATAGACGGCGCAGAAATACCGAAACGTTGAAATTTTGAAGGAATCAGCCCTATGACCGCTCACTACACAAACACCCAGTGGCGAGACACGCTCTACAACACGGTGCGCAAGGCTGATGGTGGCGTTTCGGCGGCCGCGACTTTCCTCACCGAGAGGCGTGACACGTCCATTCATCCTGAGTCTCTGCGCCGGAAGCTGAAGGGTGACGAGCAACTGGACGTGGACGTTGCGGTCCTGCTTACCGAGTGGCTGGAAAGAGACGTCACCACGTCTGGCAAGTCCCGCGATTGGTTGCTGTCGCTTTGTGCGCAGGAAGGGCTGTTCGTTGATTTCGTTCCGCCGCCGCCGACCAGCGGTCACCCGGACGAGCTGGCGGCCCTCCAAGAAAAGCTCATGGAGGTCATGGCGAAGGTCGGCAAGATCGCCGCCGAGCTGCGTGATGCGATCGCTGATGGAGTGTTGTGCCAGAACGATGCCGACATGCTCGTGCCGCTGTTCCGTGCAGGCCGAGTGATCTTGCACCGTATGGAGCGCAACGTACTGCGCGCCGTGACCAAGCGTGGAGGTTGATCATGGCCGACATCACCCTAGTTCGTCAGAACCCCACCCAGGCCTCCGAACATGAAAAGGAAGCGGCCCGACGGATGATCTTCGGCATGGTCGATGGCCTGGGCGAGCGCGGGCGCAAGCAATGGCGCCGTCTGTGGAATCAGCTTGTGCGGCTTGAGCCGGGCGAAATGCTATCGATCACCACGCACAAAGAGCGCACCGGCTGGTACCACCGAAAGCACATGGCGTTGGAATCCGCGCTGTTTGAGGCGCAGGAACGCTTTGAAGAGTTCGAAGCATTCCGTGCATGGCTTAAGACCGGCAGCGGTTTCGTTGACTGGTATCCCGGCCCGAAGGGCGGAGTGATCCCGGTGCCGCGCTCGATCAGCTACGCAAAGCTGGAGCAGGCGGATATGGAGCAATTCCATGAGGACGCCGTTGCCTTCCTGCGCACTGCACATGCCCAAAAAACTATGTGGCCGCATCTGCCGGCCGCGCGCGCCAGCGAAATGCTGGAGCTCGTCTTGCAAGGATTCGGCGAATGAAAGGCCGTAACCCCTCCGCGGAACAGAAGCGATTCTGGGATCTGCTTGTCACGAACATTGGCTGTGTGGCTTCCCGCATGGATGGCTTCTTTGATGGCCATTGCTCCATTCATCACATCGATGGCCGCACGAAGCCTGACGCCCATTGGCTGGTGTTGCCGCTGTCCGCAGGGAACCATCAGGACGGCACGGGCGCGCCTGGCCGCATCGCCGTTCATCCCTGGAAGGCTCGATTTGAGGCCCGCTACGGGCGTCAGCGCGATCTGTTGGTCTGGTGCATTGAACAACTACAGGCTCAAGGCTTGAATGTCCCTGACGGCGCCCTGCGTGCTGTTGGGATGCTGGAGCAAGCATGAATTATTACCCGCACCACATCGGAGACTTCAACAGCGCCACGCGACATTTGACGCGTATAGAGCGCAGTGTCTATCGCGACCTGATCGAGTTGTACTACGACACCGAGGCCCCTCTCTGCCCAGAATTTGAAAAGCTGTGCCGCCTGGTTCTGGCGCGTTCCGACGAGGAACGAACAGCCGTTGAACAGGTGTTGAACGAGTTCTTTACAGAATCCGAACAAGGTTGGAGCCATTCGCGCTGCGACGCTGAGATTGCCAAGTACCACGGCAACAAAGAGGCGAAATCGGCAGCGGGAAGGGCCAGCGCAGCGAAAAGGGCACAAAAAGCCCATCAACCGAGCAACGAGCCCGCAACAGATGCTCAACAGCCGTTGAACGGATGTGCAACTAACCAAGAACCAATAACCAAGAACCAAGAACCAGATAAAGAACCACCCCCTAGCCACCGCAAGCGGGGGAATGGATTTGATGCGTCGGCCATCGATCTGCCGGTCTGGCTTGATCGCGAAGACTGGCAAGGCTGGGTTGCTGACCGAAAGGCCCGCAAGAAGCCGGTGACGCAAGAAGCGGCCAAGCTCCAGCTAAAGCAGCTTGCCGACTTACGTGCCGAAGGGCACCAGCCTAGCGCGGTGATCGCCAACAGCATCGCCAGCGGATACCAGGGGCTCTACCCGCCCCGAACTCAAACCCGAACGAAATCGAATGGAGGGACAGCGCATGGAAACTTCAGCCAGCAGGACTACCACGCCGGGGTTGCAGCCGATGGCACGTTTTAAAACCGAGCAATCCACCCAGCGCTGCGAGCAGCACGGGGAATACGCGGCCATAACGTACATGGGCCATACGTCCGGCTGCCCCGCGTGCATCAAGCAGCAGCAAGAGCGCGAGGCGAGCGAGGCGCATGCGAAGTGGATGCTGGAGTTGCGCCAGCGCCGCGCCAACGAGCTGCTGGGCCGCGCCGCAATCCCGCCTCGGTTCGCCGACAGGACGTTGGAGAACTTTGTGCCGCACGCGGAAGGACCCAAGCGGGCTCTGGCGGTGGCCAAGAGTTTCGCGGATGGCTTCGATGAATGCCTGAAGACCGGGCAGAGCATCGTTTTTTGCGGCGGCGTGGGGGCCGGGAAAACGCATCTGGCCGTGGGGGTGTGCCACGAGGTCATCAAGCAAGACCGTGTAGCCGTGTTCACGTCGGTCATCGGCGCCGTTCGATCGATCAAGGATACGTATCGGAAGGGTTCCGAGCTGACTGAGGCAGAAGCAATTCAAAACCTCGTTGAACCTGACCTATTGGTCTTGGATGAGGTGGGCGTGCAGTTTGGCAGCGAAACCGAAAAGATGTACCTGTTCGAAGTGATCAACGGCCGCTATCAGGCCCTGAAGCCCACGATCGTAATCAGCAACTTGGCAAAGGATCCACTGACCGAGTACTTGGGCGAGCGTGTCATTGATCGCCTGCGGGAGGGTGGTGGCCGGATGGTGGTGTTCGACTGGCCTAGCTATAGGAGGCAAGCATGATGGAGTTGCCAGAACTCGCTGCGGTGCCGAACGAGCGGCGCTGGGCCGTGAAGATCTTGAGGGAGAGTGAGCGGGTCGGAGGCCGGCGCTACTCGATGACCGTATTGGCCATGGCCAAGCGGGCGCTTGGGATCGGGTTGAACGTGGGGGAGGCGGCATGATCGTTGTCGAATTGCCCTGGCCGCCCAAGGAACTGAGCCCCAATCACCGCGGGCACTGGGCGCCGGTTTCCCAAGCAAAGAAGCGATATCGAAACGCGGCGCGGCTGCTGGCCAGATCAGCCCTTTCCAAGGCGGACGGGTTCAGCCAGTTCCTCGGAGTGCGCATCGCGTATGAGTTCTTCCCGCCCGACGCTCGTGCCTACGACCGAGACAACCTGGCGGCCCGCATGAAGGCGGGCACGGATGGCATTGCGGACGCTATCGGCATGAATGACCGCGGGTTCCATTTCGCGCCTGCTGAGATCCGGGAAAAGGCGAAGGGCGGCATGGTCCGCGTAACTATCGAGCAGGTGACGCTATGACGATCATCGAGAAGCCCCGCGCCCGGCGGGAGGGAGGTATGTGGCTGGTGTGGTGCGCGGCGGTTGGACCCAGCCCGCGCGCGACATTCGAGTCCGCGTACTTGGCATGGGCCCGGCGTCGGGGGTGGCTGGTATGACGGTCGATCTCCAACGGTGGGAGTTGCGCGATCCGATGCTGGTGGTGATGAGCCGTCAGCAGGCCGCTCTGAAACGATCGTGCGAGGGCTGCGCGCATGCCAAGACCATCGAAACGCCCTTTATCGGCGACACGATCACGCGCTGCCTGAAGGGAAAGCCGTACGGGAAGAAGTGCGGCCGGTACGAGGTGGCCAATGGATAACAGTCTGCCGCGGTGGGTAGAGGACGAGATCCACAACTGGGCGCGCGCGCAATGGGAAGGGGAGTGGCCCGGCCCTGGTCGACCGGTGCATGACGAGCCGGCCGTATGCGCGTTCCCCGCAGAGCCCGGCCACGAGGGCGACGACGAGCCCCCGCGCATCCCCGTGAACCATGACCGCGCGCGCAAGGTGAACCGCCTGTATGAGGCGCTGCCTCTGGCGGAACAGCGCGTGATCCAGGCTGAGTACACGCGCCGCAATGAGTATGGCGACCTGCCTGCGCACCGTCGCCAGGACAAGGCGTGCCGGGTGATCGGAATCGCGCTGCCGTACTACAAGGTGGCGCTGGGCAGTTTCAAGCAGCAGGTATGGAGGGTGTTTTTATGAAGTACGCGCATGAGGTGATGGACTTGATGGCGGCCTATCCCGAGCGTCGCTTCAAGATGCGTCAGATCATTAACCACGTTGCGCCTCGGGCAGATGCTCGCCAACGTGCCGTAGTGCGCACAGGGGTATGGCGGGTCTTGCTCGCGCTGGAGGAAACCGGCCATATCGCAAGCTCAAGGGACGATGTCGTGAGTGGCGCCCATGCTGAGTACTGGTGGAAAAGCATAACATCGAGTAGTGGAAAAGCGTTTCAGAAACCATCACAATACGTCCGGGCCCTTGCGCCCTAAACAAACGAATCCCTGGCATAGCGCCGGGGCTTTTCTATTGGGGCTGCAATGTTCTACCGGTGCACCCTTGATGATGGTCGCGTTGTCTTGTCACAAGTAGTAGAGGGCCACAGTTGCTCGCCTGCTCCTGGAGCCACATGGACAGAGGCGCGTGAGCGAATCGATATGCATGCGCTGGAATATGTCCCCGGCCATGGATGGTATTGGGAAGGTAGCTTTCGAAGCTAGCGCAGGATGGTGCGCATCGGCCGTTCCGACCGCCAGGTCATAGGCCAAACCGCGCACCGCTGCCCGGACAAGCTGGCAAGTGTCCGACAACAACACCAGCAGCGCACCATACCGTTCCCCACATCTCCCGGGGCTTGGTCATGGCGGTAGGGGCGCGCAATTAACGCAAAGGAATAAACATGGCGCTGAATCCAAAACAGCGCCGCTTCGTGGATGAGTTTCTTGTTGACTTGAATGCCACGCAAGCGGCAGTCAGGGCTGGCTATAGCAAGAAAACCGCTCAGGAGCAGGGGAGCCGACTGTTATCAAATGTTATGGTCGGAAAGGCCATCGAGGCGGCCCAAGCCAAACGCTCCGAGCGCACCGAAATCACTCAAGACATGGTTCTGCGCGAATTGGCCAAGATCGGCTTCAGCGACATCCGTAAGATCGTCCGTTGGGGTAAGACGGAACTGCGCGCAACGGACGCTGGCGATGACGAGGGCGAAGTGACCGAGGCCTATCACGGTCTGGCTCTGGTGAGTGTGGACGATATTGACGATGACACCGCTGCGGCGATCTCCGAGATCTCCGAGGGCCGGGAAGGCCTGAAGGTCAAGCTGCACGACAAGAAGGGCGCGCTGGTGGACATCGGCCGCCATCTTGGGATGTTCAAGGAGCGGGTAGAACACACGGGCAAGAACGGCGGCCCGGTGGAACTCGCCACGCTGACCAAAGACGAATACCGCCAGGCCCGCCGCGAGATGCTGGCGAATGACGACTGCTGACCAGCGCGACTATGCCCGGCGCCTAGAGTGCGAGGAAGACGGGCTGTACTTTGCCCGGTACTTCTTCAAGCAGCGCATGGGCAACAAGATGATCGTCGCCCCGCACCACACAGTTATCCAGGACACTCTGGATCGGGTGGTAAGCGGTGAGATTACGCGGCTGATCATCAACATCCCACCTGGGTACACCAAGACCGAGCTTGCGACGATCAACCTGATTGGGCGCGGCCTGGCGCTGAACAACCGCGCCCGGTTCATGCATCTGTCGTACTCGCACAACTTGGCGCTGCTGAACTCCAGCACGGCGCGCGGGGTCATCAAGTCACAGGCCTATCAGGCAATGTGGCCGATGGCGCTGAAGGACGACGCTGACAGTAAGGCCATGTGGTGGACGGAGCATGGCGGCGGGGTGTACGCCTCCTCGGCTGCCGGCCAAGTGACGGGCTTTCGGGCTGGTCACATGGAGCCGGGCTGGCAAGGCGCGCTGATCATTGACGACCCGGTCAAGCCCGACGACGCATATAGCGACACGGTGCGGGGCGGCATCAACGACCGCTTCAACGAGACGATCAAGTCCCGCTTGGCGATCGAGACGACGCCAATGATCGTCATCATGCAGCGCATCCACTTTCAGGATCTAAGTGGATACTTGTTGCGGGGCGGGTCTGGAGAAAAGTGGCATCACCTGAATCTCCCGGTGATCATCGACAACAGCGATCCGTACCCGAGCGAGAACACGCACGGTATACCGATCTCGCACGGCCTGCCTGACGGATGGCTGTGGCCCTACAAGCACAACGAAACCCACCGGACGGCGCTCTTTGCCCACCGACGGACGGCCGAAGCGCAGTACATGCAGCGGCCGCGCCGATTCAACGCCGAGGGCGCTTTGTGGACTGAGGCGTTGATCGCCGCGGCGCACGCGCTCCAGATTCGGCATGATCGGAATCGGACTGTGGTTGCGATCGACCCGCAGGCCACGAACAGCGACGAGAGCGACGAAACGGGCATTGTGGTTGCCAGCTCTTACGGTGCAGGCGATGCCAAGCAGTACTCAGTAGACGGCGACTACAGCGGCAAGTTCTCCCCGAACGGGTGGGCGACGAAAGCCATGGGGGCCTACGACCAGCACCGCGCCGACGCCATCGTCATAGAGACGAACCAGGGCGGCGACATGGCTGAAGAAACCTTGCGCAATGCAGGTTTCAAGGGTCGCATTGTTCGCGTGCATGCCAGCAAAGGCAAGTACGCCCGGGCCGAGCCTATATCAGCGCTGTACGAGCAGGGAAGGGTCGCCCATCAAGGCAGCCTCTACATGCTTGAGAACCAACTAATGGAATACGTCCCGGCCACGGCGAAGAAATCGCCAGACCGGCTGGACGCAATGGTGTACGCACTCACAGAGCTCGGTGGCGCCAAGCCAATCGGCATGCTTCTCCCAGGACGGTAAATGGCAATCTTCAAGGTCACGCAGCGCGATAGTGGCAAGTCCATGGTCGTGCGGGCGAAGTGCGTCTCGTGCTCGCGCACCGTGGCTGTCGAGCATGCCGGGGCCGAGGGTACAGCCGTCTGGCGCGATCCGGATCAATCGAGCGTTGAACTAGTGCGCCACGACGACAGGCCCGGCCTGATTCTCAAATCGGAATGAGCATGTCAGATACGAACAACAGCGAACAGCTCCAGTTGGCGGTGAATGCCGCACTGAGCCAGGCGCAGATCGCCCGCGCCCGTATGGGCCTTCTGGGTGGCCATGGGATCGACAACAAGCGACCCCAGGCATGGTGTGAGTACGGCTTCCCCGACGAGATCGGGTTTTCCGACTTCTACGCGCTGTATCGCCGCGGCGGTATCGCTCACGGCGCCATCGGCAAGATTACGTCCGCGTGCTGGAAAACGAACCCTTGGGTGATCGAGGGCGACGACCAGGACAATGCGACGGATGAGACCGCCTGGGAACGCGGCAACAAGCAGGTGTTCACGCCGAAGTTCTGGCGCGCGGTGGCCGAGGCCGACAAGCGCCGTCTGGTAGGTCGATATTCGGGTCTGCTGCTGCAAGTTCGCGACAGCGGCCGTTGGGATGAGCCTATCAAGCGCAAGGGCTCTTTGCTAGTCAAGATGATCCCGACCTGGGCTGGAAGCCTCAAACCGGCGGGTTTCAACACGAACGCCCAGGACGAGGGTTTCGGTCGGGTCACCAAGTGGCAGTACACGGAACACGGGGTGAATGGCAATGCCGGGCGCCAGCTGGATATCCACCCTGACCGCGTCTTTATCCTGGGCGATTCGTCCTGCGACGCCATTGGCTTCCTTGAGCCGGCCTATAACGCCTTCGTCAGTCTGGAGAAGGTTGAAGGCGGATCGGGCGAATCTTTCCTGAAGAACGCTTCCCGGCAACTGTCGGTGAACTATGACAAGGAAGTGGACCTGGGCAGCATTGCCCAGGCCTATGGAGTTTCGCTGGACCAGTTGCAGGCCCGCTTCAATGAAGCAGCCCGTGAAGTCAATCGAGGCAACGACGCTCTGCTGGTGACGCAGGGCGCCACGGTCAACCCGCTGGTTACCGCTGTGGCGGACCCGGGCCCGGCCTACAACGTCAACCTGCAGACGGCCGGCGCCGCGCTGGACATCCCTACCAAGATCCTGGTGGGGATGCAGACTGGCGAACGCGCCAGCTCGGAAGATCAGAAGTACTTCAATGCTCGGTGCCAGTCTCGCCGTGCCGACCTGGGCATGGAGATTCACGACCTAGTGGAACATCTGACGCGCATCGGCGTGGTCAAGCCTATACCCGAGTACACGGTGATGTGGGACGACCTGACTGAAGCGACCCAGGCCGACAGGCTAGGCAATGCCAAGACGATGAGCGAGATCAACCAGACCGCGCAGGCTTCTGGTGCCGAGGTGTTCACCGCAACCGAGATCCGTGAGGCAGCGGGCTACGACGCGCTGGAAGACGAGCCGTTGCCAGATGAGGAAGACGAGGACGACGATGGCCCGATCACCGATCCTGCCGAGTAATCAGGCAGACCCGACGGGGGTTGATCGGCTGGAGCGGGGCGCCATGAAGGACTTTGACCGGCGCATGCGGCGGATTCGGAACGGCTACGTGGAGGCGCTGGGGCGAATCCCAGCCGAGCCGGCAGTCAATAAGCGGTACACGTTTAGGCTCGATCAGGCGTTGCTATCTTCGGTCTTTAGCGATACCGACCGCCTGGTCGAATCGATCTTGCTGGAGGGCGGCGAGCGGAATCTCTGGCTGTTTGAGTCATACGTGGGCGTGGCGTACCAGCGCGGCACAGCACAGGAATTCGCGAACCTTGGGCAGCAGTCGCCGGCCTACAAGGCGGGGCGCGATTCCTTGCAAGCCATCCTCAGGTCTGAACCCTACCAAGCACGTCTATCGCTTCTGCGGGCCCGTGAGTTTGAAGAGATGAAAGGACTGTCCGGCCAGGTCAAGGCGGACATGTCTCGCATTCTCTCCGATGGGATGGGGCGGGGGCTGAACCCCCGAGATATCGCCAGGAACCTGACAGAGCAGACGGGTATCGAGGCCCGCCGCGGTCACCGCATAGCACGTACTGAGGTGCCCATGGCCCTACGGCGTGCCCGCTGGGATGAGCAAGACCAAGCCCAGGAAGACTACGGTACCCAGGCGAAGCTGATGCACATTTCCGCGCTTAGCCCGACCACGCGCCTCACGCATGCCCGCCGGCACGCGAAGCTATTCACCAGCGAAGAAACCCGCGATTGGTACGCGCGCGACGCCAACGCCATCAATTGCAAGTGCAGCCAAGTATCAGTCCTGGTGGACGAGAAGGGCGAGCCTCTTGTGCCTGCGATTGTCGATCGGGCGCGCAAGAACTACCAGGTGATGAAAGACAAAGGCAACGGCCCCTGGGCCGATGACAAGGAATAGCCATGCCGATGCAGGTCAACATCCGCACGCAGGTCAACAGCAAGTCCATCCGCCGCGAGCAGCACAACGGCCGTGAGCACATCGTAATCCCCAGCTACACCATGCCGTTTGACGTGGTGATGAACGGTGGCTTGTACCCGAAAGACCAAATCGTCGCCAACTACAAGAAGCTTGAAGGCACGTTGGCCCCGCTTGGTCACCCGACCGTAAACGGCGCTTTTGTGTCCGCCTTCTCCCCGGAAGGAATCAACCTGGGGCATATCGGCGCCTGGAACCGCAATACAAAGCTGGTCGGCAACCGCGTCTACACCGAAAAGTGGATCGACGTCGAGGTCGCACAGAACACGGACGGCGGCCGGCGCGTGATTGAGCGCGTCGAGCAGCTTGAGAAGGGGGAGGGCGAGCCCGTGCATACCAGCGTCGCCGTCTTCCTGGAGCGTGAGCCGGCCGTCAACGCCGATGGCTATGAATGGACCGCCAAGATTCATGGCATCGATCACGACGCCATCCTGCTTGACGAGCCGGGCGCCGCCACCCCCGAGCAGGGTGTGGGCCTGATGGTGAACGCTGACCAAGCCAAGCCGCTCCATGTGAACGCCGGCGCGCTGGTGGGGGAATCTTTCCGCGAGCGCGAGAACCGCATCCAGGCCGCCGCCAAGACGCGCTTCGCGCCGGGTGCCGAGGATTACGTCTGGGTTGCCGACTTCACGGATACCCAAGTTGTCCTCGTGCGTAACGGTGGCGTGGCCGAAGTCTACGGCTATGCCATCGAAGGCGGAAAGATAGTCTTCGACGACGTCGGCTCGCCAGTTGTCCGCCAGGAATCCTGGGTCGCCACCGTGGTGAACAGCGTCAAACGAATTTTCAACCATCAGGCTCGGCCTGATAACACCCTGGAGGGCAATATGCCTCTGACCGCTGAAGAAAAGGCCGAGCTGACCACCGATATCAGCAAAGCCGTCGCCGCCAACGTGGCGGAACAACTCAAGCCGCTGACCGCCAAGGTTGAGGGCCTGGAGACCAATCAAAAGTCCCTGTCTGACGCACTGACTGCCAACGCCAAGGCCGAGGAAGCTGAAAAGAAGAAGGCCGTGGCCGCAGCGCATGGCGACATCGTTGCCAATGCGCTGCATGGCGAGCCCTTGGACGCGATGTTCAAGGCGCTGGGTACTGCGGCGCCGATCACCAACGGCCAGGTTGCCGATTCCGGCAAGCCGCGCTTTGACGACGTCCCGGAATAAGGAGCCCAGATCATGGCTGTGAAATGGAACAAGATTTACCGTGGCGGCGTTCATCGCACCACGCCCGAAACGCGCGAAGTGAACGCGCCGACCACGGGCGCCTTTCTGCCCGGCACGGCGGTCACGATCACCTCCGCCGCCGGCGAGATGACCGTCCAGAAGGGCATTACGGGCGTGCGCGAGTTCTGGTACCTGATCGGCGAGCAGTTGCACGGCTCCGTCGACGACAACCAGGTTGGCGGCGGTTCGTCCATGCGCCTCTACACGCCGCGTTCGGCAGACCTGATGGCTGGCCGCTTGGTGGCCGGCGTCGCGATTGCAGACGACGTGCCCCTGACGATCAACGCCGATGGCCGCTTCGCTCTGGCCGTCACTGACGACCCGATCCATGCGTACATCGACGATCCGGCCAATGCCTTCCCCGGCACGACCCCGACCACGTCGACGCTGGACCAGTTGGTCCCGATCAAGATCCGCTAAGGAGGCCGAAAATGGCTTTTTACGTAGACAAAAAGGGCCTGGAAGCGAATTCCGGCCTGAAGAAGCAGCACCAGTTCATCGTGAACGCGCGTACCGCGAACTGGGACCATGAAACCGGCCTGATGAAGGCCGCAGGCCTGGAAGTGAACGAGGCGCGCATCCCCGGCGAGGTGTGGCGTGACTTCGATACGCAGACCAAGACGCTGATGCTGTCCGATGAAGGCGGCGTCCTGCTGAACGACCTGATGCCCCTGGCGCGCAACGTCCACATCGGCAAGATCGTCAGCGAGTACCGCCGCTACGGCGCGGATGAGCTTGAAGTCCGGTCCAGCATCGACGGCCAGCACCGCAAGCCCGTGAACCACGTCAGCTTCGACTATGACGGCGCGATCGTTCTGGTTCACTCCACGCAAGTCGGCCGCATCTGGCGCGAGCTGGAAGGCATGCGCTCGGAAGGCTACGACGCTCTGCTGGATGACCAAGCCGCGGCTACGCGCTTTGTTCGCAAGCGCACCGTCGACAACTTCGTCGATGGCACGCCCGATCTGACGTACAAGAACTACCAAGCCTACGGCATCAAGAACAACCCGAACACCATCGCGTTGGACTTGGGCGCCGCCGGCCTGAACGTGGATCTGACCAGCCCGACGTTGACCTTTGCGCAGGCATGGGGCGCTTTCGTCGCCGCGCTGCAAGCGCTCCAGGGCCAGGGCAACAACGCGGTTGGCAATGTCACGTTCTACATCTCGGACGAGATCTGGTTCAATCTTCTGCGTATCGCCAACCCGGGCACCAGCAACGTCGAAACCATTCTCCAGGGCCTGCAACGCATTCCCGGTGTGGCTGGCTTCAAGCGCACGGACACGGTGACCGGCAATGAGTTCCTGGCCATCATCTTGTCCAGCGAATACATCCGCCCGGTCGTCGGCATGCCCGTCACCACCACCCCGATCCCGCGTGTCACGCCGATGGACGATTGGCACGTGCTGGTCTGGGGCGCCTCCGGTTTGCAGGTCAAGGCTGACTCGCAGGGCCGCAGCGGCGTGCTGTACGCCAGCGCGGCATAAGGGGGAATCATGGCGAAATCCAAGTACATCCTCCTGCGCAAGATCATTGGTGCCGAAGTGATGCTGCCCGGCGCGGTGATCGAGCTCACGCCCGAGCAGGCCGCCCATCCGCTGTATCGCACGCGCGTTCGCAAGGCCGATGACGCCGTGTCCCTGGTGCCGGCAACGCCCGGTGCAGGTTCGGGTGGTGCCGATCAGGAAAAGGGCGACGTCAAGAGCCGCCTGAAAGAGCTGGGTATCAAGTACGACGGCCGGAAGAGCGCTGAAGAACTTGTTGCCCTGCTGCCCGACGGCGACCCGCTGAAGCCCGCCGCAAACTAACCGCCTTCGGGCGGTTTTCTTTTGGCCCTGCCTGATGGTGGGGCCATTTCTATTTTGAGGTCTGGATATGGTGACGATCGACCAAGCCAAGCAGTATCTGGAAGGCCAGGGGATCGTCCTGCCGGATTTCGTCCTGGCTGCGCTAGTCGCCCAGGCAAACAGCATCCAGGAATGTCTGGATGAGCATTACACGCCGGAAACGGCGCTGCTGATCCAGTTGTACCTGCTGAGCCTGATGGGCCTAGGGCAGGGGGATCGCTACATCAGCAGCCAGACGGCGCCCAGCGGCGCGTCGCGCTCGTTCCGGTATCAGGGCTTTGCCGACCGATGGAGCGGCGCGCTGTCGCTGCTACGCGGCTTGGACAAGTACGGGTGCGCTTCCGAGCTGATCCCGCCTGATCCGACCAAGAAGGCGTTTGCGGGCATGTGGATCGCCAAGGGCGGGTGTCACGAATGAGCGCTACCGCCAACTGGAGCTATACGAACATCGCGACTGTCCGGCCGTTCGTGTCGATCGACATGATGACCGGCGAAACGGTTTTCGGCCCTGAGTTCGATATCGCCTGCACCTGGACGGCAGAAAGCAAGATGGAGCGCGAGTCGGGCGGGCAGAGTGGGGCGCGCGGGGCGGAGTTTCTGTCCCAGCACATCATTTTCACTGAGGACAAGCGCCCCAAGTATCTGGATCAGATCCGCTTTGACGGCTCGAACGGCTGGGAAGAAATCCGCTCGGTGACGAACTGGGATATGTCGTTCTTCGGCGAAGAGCCGGATCTCAAGCTGGTGACCTGACATGCCGGTCAAGGGCATCGAGCGCGTCAAGCGCGGCTTTCGGATCGCGGTCAAGGAAATCGGGGAAGGCAAGACCGAGCGTGCCGTCTACGAGACGTTATCGCAGGGCTCGGCGATGGCCGCCCAGATGACACCGATCGACTCAAGCAACCTGGTCAATAGCCAGTACGCACCGCAGATAGACGTGAAGGAAGGCAAGGTGTCCGGCTCGGTCGGATACACGGCTTCCTATGCGGCGGCGGTTCACGAAGCCTCCGGAAAGCTCAAGGGGAAGCCCCGGGCCGACTTTGGCAGGACGCGCGCAGGCGTGGGTTTCGGAGGCGGCACAGGCAACGGCAACTATTGGGACCCCAACGCAGAGCCCGAATTCCTTACGAAGGGCTTTGATCAGATCAAGGGCGCGGTGCCGGCCATTCTCAAAAGGATTTACGGTGTTTGACGCCTTCACTGATTGGCTCAAAGCGGTCGTTGGCGACGGATATCTGTACAGCCGCGGCATGTGGATTGACAGCCCGTCCGTCAACGGGGCGTTCATCGCATCTGTGCAGCAGATGGGCGGACCGGCGCCGGACGTCGAGGACCGCGTTATTCGATTCAAAGTGATCCTGCTAGGCCCGAGAGATGGCCGCAAGCACGTGGTCGCTGTCGAACAAACCATGGAATCACTGGCCCAGGCCGCTCTAGGCGATTCGTCGCCATGCGGCGCGGCGTCCGTGCGCGCGGTCGGCGAAGCCGTTGGCCCCGCCTACACGAGCGAGAACCGCCCCTGGTACTCGCTTGATTTTGAAGTGCTTTTATAACTGGAGGCCACTAATGGCTACTTGCAAGAACCAGAAGTATGTTGGCCGTGACGTGGTCCTGGAATACCACATCGGCTGCGGCGATCAAATCCCCGCTGAAACGGATTGGAAGCGCTTCGCCGCACTCCGAACGAAGGAATTCACCCTCGAATGGGAAACGGCCGACGCGACCGCTGACGACTCGGTGGGTGCATTGCGCGAGAACATCGCCACGTTCCAGACGCTCAGCATCTCGGGCGACGGCACGGCCAAGGCCTCCGGTGCCGGCTCTGAAAACCTGATCGAGATCACCAAGCACGTTGCGCGCCCCGACGCCACCGGCGGCCAGCCTGTGGCCTGGATGCGCATGACGTTTCCGGATCTGACGTTCACGGCATTCATGCTGGTGTCGAACATGAGCCGTAGCGCTCCGTTCGACGACGTAGTGACGTTCAGCCTGGAAGCGAGCGCCACCGGCAGTGACTTCGGTTTGATCGTCGAAGACACGCCCAACCCAGACGCTGCCGATCCGACTAGCGTTGAGGTTATCCCGTCGACGCTGAACCTGACGGTTGGGCAATCGTTCGACGCTGAAGCGGTCGTGATGCCCGTTGGCGCCTCGCAATCGCTGCGCTGGACGTCGTCCAATCCGGCCATGGCGACGGTGAACCAAGTTACCGGGCAGATTACGGCCATCGCCGCCGGCTCAGTGACGATCACGGCGGCGTCCACTGTAGCCCCCGGGGTTACCGACACGGTAGCTCTGACGGTGGTCCCGTTGGTCCAAGGCATTTCCGTCTCGCCCACCGCGGTATCGGTGGAAGAGGGCGCGACGCAGGCCTTGACGGCTTCTGTCTCGCCGACTGGCGCCGCTCCGGGCCTGGTGTACGAAAGCGCGTCGCCCGCTGTGGCCACCGTTAGCAACGTGGGCCTGATTACCGGTGTCGCCGAGGGCAGCACCAGCGTCAAGATCACCAGCGCGGCTCGTCCGGCTGTGAGCGTGACAGTGCCGGTGACCGTCACGCCGGCATAAATCATGATCCTGACCGAAATTGGCGAAGTCGGTGTGTACGAGGGGGACCAGGTTGTGCGCCTACGTCCCTCGCTGTATGCAATGTCTAGACTGGGAGACCCCGTCGAGATAGTCGAAACGTTTGCCACGGTCATGGGTGGGGCAGAGGATGAGGCCCAGGCGCGCCGGTTGTTCCAGGCCGCCTTGGGCGTCATCTACGCATGCGCCAGCGAAGACGTCGACCCCTCGTCATTGTTTGGCACGTACGAGACCATCTCCGGTTCGCTGGAATACGTGCCAGGGGCTGCGCCGGTGGAGCATGTGGTTCCGCTTGCTCGCTGCCTGCTGAAGCATGGCGTCACGGGAGCATTGCCCCCGTTGCCGAGGCGGCCGGGTGATGATGAGCCGGTGTATGTGAAGGAGTTCGTGGCCCGGGACCATGTGGCTATGGCCATGGCTCATCTAGGCGTTTCGGAGCGAGACGCTTGGGATCTGACGATGACCGGGATGGTCGGCGCACTGCGCGCCAAGTTCCCACCGGCCGAAAGTAACGCGCCTGGCGCCAAGGCACCAACCAAAGAACAGCATGACGCCACCATGGCGTGGTTCGACAAGATCGAAGCAAAGCGAAAGGCAGCTAAAGGGGTTCAGTGATGGCAGGCGGAATGAATGTCGGGTCGATCTACTACGAGGTCGAGGCCGACACGTCGAAGCTCGTCAACAGCTCCACCAGCGTCGATTCGACGTTGGACAAGATGAACAAGCGCTTTGGCCAAACGGATAAGGCGGCCAACCAAGCCCAATTTCAAATGACCCAGACGGCTGCGGCCGTCAAAGGGTTGGGGCGCGAGGCGGCTGTTTCGTCGTCTGCGCTAAAAGGATTTTCAGGTGTACTGGCGGGGATCATCTCGCTTCAAGGCGTTTCCGGCCTGATCCAGATGGCCGAGGCATACAACGAGATGGCCGAGCGGGTGCAGATGGCCACCGCGAACGCCGCCGAGTACAACACCGTGCAGGCTCGTCTGCTTGAGACGGCGAATAAGACCTATCGGTCTTTGTCGGAGGCCCAGGAAGTCTATATCCGCACGTCTGCCGCCCTTAAGTCGATGGGTTACGACACGGAATCGGCGCTGGACGTCACGGACTCGCTTTCGTACTCGTTCGTCAAGAATGCGACTAGCGTGGACCGCGCGAAGAGCGCCACGGATGCCTTTAGTAAGGTGCTCAACAAGGGCCGAGTCGAAGCGGACGCTTGGGAAACCATCCTGGCAGCGATCCCGACTGTTGTGGCGGACGTAGCCACGGCTACTGGGAAGACGGCGGAAGAGGTGCGCAGGTTGGGCGTGAATGGCCAACTGACCGCGCGCCAGTTGTCCGAAGGTTTGCGCACGTCGCTGGACGATAACAAGAAAGCCGCTGATGGGATGGCCACGACCATCAAAGACGCTTTCACGGCGCTTCGGAACAATCTTTCCGCGATGGTGGGCGAGGCCAATAGGTCCACGGGCGCGACAGGTGTGCTGTCCAAGGCGGTGCTGACGCTCGCCGAGAACCTGCAAACTCTCGTGACCGCGTTGCTGGCGATTGGCGCCGGCGCGATGGCGAAATATCTCGCAGGCATCACCGCCTCAACGCTCGCCAACGCCCGCGCGGCGCTGGGGGCTAAGGCGCAAGCGGCGGCCGCCCTTGAGCAAGCCATAGCCAACGAGAAGGCGGCGGCCGCTGCCGCAGGCCAGGCCGCAGCGCAAGTTCGTCTGGGCGGTTCGCTCGCCGCTTCCACCGCTGCTGCAAACGCCCATCGCGCGGCTCAGACCGCCCTGGCGGCTGCGCAACGCACGACGACAGCTGCGGGGACCGGGTTGGTAGCGATGCTGGGCGGCCCAGCCGGGATTATCGGATTGCTGGCCACTGCTGCTGCCGGCGTGTATTTGTTTGGCGACAATTCTCGGAAGGCAGCGCCCAACGTCGACGAGCTGGCGACTGCCGTAGACAACCTGACTCAGGCGCAACTAGAACTGCGGCGTGTCCAGGTGGGCGACGCGATTCAACAGATCGAGAAAGAGGCGCGCGATGCGGCTCGCAGCGTGTCCACGATTACTAAGGACATCATCGAGCTGCAAAAGGCCCAGCAGCGAGGCGCAAACTTGGGCGCCGATGGCCTGTCGAATGCCAACAAGTCGCTTGTCGAAGAGAAGGCGAATCTTGATGAAGTGAATGGTCGCCTTCAAAAGCTGTACGAGCTCCAGGAAAAGCTGGCCAACCAGAAGCCGCGCGAGCGGACGAGCGGAGGGCCCAGCAAGCCGGCGGACGCAGACCCGGAGGTCGCGAAGCGCCTACAAGGAATGCGCGATGAATTGGCCCTTGCAAAGCTTACTGGAGACGCTCGGGCACGCTTGGCGGCCATCCAGAAGCTTGGCGCCAACGCCACGAAAGAAGACCGTGAGGAGGCGGAACGTCTAGCCTCGGAGATCTACAAGCTAGAGCAAGCCCAGAAGGCTGGTGAATCCGGTTCGAAAAAGTCCACCGAGGCCGCGAAAGAGAACCAGAAGGTTATCGACGGGCTGGCCACTGCGCTCTATGAAGCAGGATTGGCCGGCACCGAGCTGGAAGTGGTGAAGGCGAAGGCCTCGCTGAACCCCTTCGCCACTCCCGAGCAAGTGGCGCAGGTTGAAGCTCTCGCGCGCGCGATAGGCAAGGTGAGTGAAGCCGAGCAGAACAAAAAGCTGCTGGGTCAGGTCGATCCAATTGCTGGGGCTCAGATAGAGTTTCAGGCCCAGATTGAGAATCTCCGCAAGCTCAACGAAGCCAAGCTGCTGGAAGATCAGCGATATCTAGAGTTGAAGGCGCAAGCTGAAACTGCCTATGACGAACGGGCGCGCGTGCTGCAAGAAGAGAATTTTCGTCGGCAGTCCGGATGGAACGAGCTTCTGATGTCAAGCCTAGACCAGTTGGGCGCCACCGCGACCGACACACTTGTTGGAATCGCAACTGGCGCTACGACCGGCGAGGACGCTGTCAAGGCGCTGGCGGGCGCCATTCTGAAGCAAGGCGTTAACGCGCTCGTTCAGATGGGTTTGCAGTACGTCAAGAACCTGATCATGGGCCAGACCGCCACCGCAGCGGCAACAGCCGCCGGCACAGCGGCGGCGGCCACTCTCGCTACGGCTTGGGCTATCCCCGCCGCTTTCGCTTCGCTCGCGTCGTTTGGAGCTAACTCAGCGCCTGCCATGGCGGGTATCGGCGCCACGGTGGGCCTGGCTGAAGGCTTGGCCCTGGTCGGTGGGGGTCGCCAGTACGGCGGTGGAGTGGACGCCGCGAAAATGTACCGCATCAACGAGAACGGCGCACCAGAAGTGTTCAACGCGGCCAATGGCCAGCAATTCATGCTGCCAAACCGACGTGGCGAGGTCGTCAGCAATAAAGACGCCACAGGGGGCAACGGCTCGATGCCTAGCGTGACGATAAATCTGATTGAGAATCGGGACCGCGCCGGCCAAGTTTCCCAAAGCCGGGATGGCGATGGCAATCTGACGGCGGATCTGTTCGTTGCCGATATACAAGGCGGGGGTGAGATGTCTCAAACTCTGGAATCCACATACGGCCTTAAGCGCCAAGGTCGGTAAGCATGGAAACCCTGATCGACTATCCGGCAGAGCTTCCCGCGCCCCTGTGGGCTCCGAATCAGTATGCAGTTACGTCGCCAAATCAGCGCACGACAATGGATTCCGGCCGGGCGCGCCAGCGTCGGAAATTTAGCTCTGTACCGGTGATGCGCTCGGCCACATGGGTTATGACGAGCGCACAAGCCCGGCTGTTTGAGCTCTGGTACAAGGAGACGCTAAAAGACGGCACCGAGTGGTTCAACATTTACCTACGGCATCCGATCGGTTATGCGGTGCGGGTGTGTCGCATTGCTGGCGTCTACAACGGTCCGATAGCTTGGGGGGCAGATGGCTGGCAGTTCTCTGCAACCTTGGAAGTGTGGGAACGCCCACTGCTTCCTGACGAGTGGCTAATTCTGCCTAGCTTCGTGGCCAATCCTGAAATCTTTGACCTGGCGATGAACCGGGAGTG
This sequence comes from Achromobacter sp. LC458, assembly GCF_001005835.2. Classification (NCBI taxonomy): domain Bacteria; kingdom Pseudomonadati; phylum Pseudomonadota; class Betaproteobacteria; order Burkholderiales; family Alcaligenaceae; genus Achromobacter; species Achromobacter sp. LC458. Next base: position 30,966 of record NZ_LBHW02000008.1, on the reverse strand, counting down.
GCCGAAAGCATGAGCACCCTTGCCGAAGTCTACGCAAGCGCGCCCGCTGGTGAGTTGATTATCTCCACGCTGGAAATAAACGTGGCCGGACAGACTCCGATTCGAATCTGCGATGGATTTGAAAACCAGCTCTTAGGTGTGTCGGGCTTATTCGTCCTATTCGAGGCGGGCTCGCTTTCCGTTGCGCTCCCCGCGAAGAACAACACAGGGCGTCAGACGCTGAATTTTGGTGTCGCCGGCGTATCAGCCATCGTTGATCGCTACTTCGATCTTGCGGAAGAGTCAGGGCAGCCTGTGCAAGTTATCTACCGCGAGTACCTGGAAAGCGATAAGAGCCAACCCGCCCGAAAGCCGTACGTCATGGAATTGCTGGGCGGCACGATTGAGGGCGACGAGGCAACTTTGAGCGCTGCATTCTTCGACCTCTTGAATTTGCGGTGGTCCAGGCAACTGTACACGGCGGCCAATGCGCCAGGTATCAAATATCTATGAGCCTGCAACGTTACCTCGCCACGCGGTACGTCGCCGGCGGACGAGGTCCCACTGAATACGACTGCTGGGGGCTAACTCGCGTGGCTCGCGTGGAGTTGTTTGGCGGTGTCATGCTGCCCAGTTGTGCCGACGCCAAGCCCGGCCTGATGCCCGTCATTACGCGAGAGGTCGCACGAGTGGCGCAAGCCCATTCTTTGGTGCCAGCAGAGCGACCACAGCCGGGCCATGTGGCCACCGCGTGGCATGGCCGCGTATGCGTTCATGTAGGGCTCGTTATCCGAGATCAAGATGGCGTTCTCAGGATCTTGGAAACCGACGAGCCGACCGGGCCGTGCCTTACGCGCGTTCGTCACTTCGAACAGCGATATTCAAGGGTTGTTTACTATGCGGATTGACATCTACTCTGCCCCCGAGTTGGAAACGCGGCTGGAGTCGATCGATTGGGCCGGCACGTTCGAGCAGTACTTAGACGCCACGATTCCGGTCTGGCGCGACATGGAAGTTCAGCGGTTCGTGGCTTACCTTGATGGCGCCAAGTGGCCGCAAGACCGGTGGGGCGAAACGCTGGCGCCGGGCGCAATGGTTCGCGTAAACACGATCCCGATGGGCGGCCTGTTCAAGATCATCGATCCGATCTTGTCAAAGCTGCTGAACGTGTTCCGCGGCAAACGCCCCGTGACAAATCGCGAAACGCCGGAATCGCGAAACCTGGAGGCGGCAGACGGGAAAGCCAATACCGCCAAACTTGGCAGTGTCGTTGCCGAGCCAGCTGGTCGGTATCGCCGCTTCGTAGACTATCTGACGCCGCCGCGCCGGTATTTCGTGAACAAACGAGAGCAATGGCTGGTCTTCCTTGCCAACGTCGGACCCGGGAATTACCAGATCGCGGATGCAGACGTGAGGGTCGGGGCTACGCCATTTAGCGCGCTGGGCGATGACGCGATCTACGGTGTGTATCCACCAGGTACGAATCTGTCCGGACAAGTCGCGGCGCAGATCTGGCACACGGTGACCGAGGTGGGCGGCACTTCATCGGGATCGGCGGGCCTGGAGTTGACAACTGATTTGGCGAATCGTGATAACACGGATTCGACCACGTACGCCTTGTCTGGCTTCACGATTGCTCGCAGCGAGGGCGAGTATCCGAGCGGGTGGGGTGTAGGCACAATCGTCGCCATTGAATACGCGCGACCGTACAACATAGCAGACCACTTTGTAGATCCCACCGAATCGGCGCCGGGCTATGTGATTAGTCGCTTCACCGGCTACTTTGGCCACATGCCCAGTGTCGCTGTCGGCGCGGTATTTCAAGTCGGCGCGTTCGGTTCAAATGCGAAGTGGCGAGTAAAGACGGTTGTATCTTCGCCTGGCGCAGGCATCTTTACTCTTGAATTTGAAGAAGACGCCGAGCTTTTTACGCCCATCCACGTCACGCCGGCCACGGGGGTCTCTTATACCTTTGGCGCTGACATCGAACGCACCATCACTGGTTTTGATCCGTCCAGCATCGACGTTTCTCCCGGTGTGTTCGAGACGGGCTCGGCGTCCGTGCGACTGCGGTTTGCTGGGGGGGCCGTGTATGGAGAGTGGACAAATGAGTTTATCGCTACCCCTGGCGGGGCCGTCACCAGCACGTTGGAGCTTGACGTCTTTTTCCCCAATGGGCTGTGCTTTTTGTCTGATGGCGGTGATGTAGAGTCGCGCTCGGTCAGCGTCGAATACCAATACCGCAACGTGGCCGGCGGTCCCCGCGTGACTGTGGCGCGAACCTTCTCCGACGCCACCGTGGATCAAATCGGATTCACCGAGCAATTCGCCATTGCTCCCATGGTGCCGGCGGTTCGCATGCGCCGCGTGGGCGCGCAGTCCACCAGCACACAGGCTCAGGATAAGTGCCAATGGTATGGCTTGAAAGCACGCATGCCGGATTATTGGGTCTATCCAGACTGGACGACCATAAGCGTGATGCTGCGCAGCGGTGGCAAGCTGGCGGCTCAGAGTGAGAACCAAATCAACGTGATTCCTGTCCGCGTCTTGCCAACGCTGACGCCAGAGGGCACGTGGACGGAGCCAGTCGCCACGCGCGACATAACCGCGTTCGCGCGCCACATCCTGAGATCTTCCGGAGTTGCTGATGACGCGATCGACATCGAAGAGTGGGTGCGCCTTGACGCGATCTGGAAGGCGCGCGGCGACACATTAGATTTCGTGTTTGATGCAACCACAGTCAAGGAGGCGCTTGATACAACCTTCGGCGCTGGCATGGCAGAGTTCACATGCGGAGATGGCCTAGTGCGGCCCGTTCGAGAGGACGTGAAGCCCATTAATGAATTCGAACAATCATACGGCCCCTTCAACATGAAAGGGCCGCTGCGCCGCAATCGCTCCACGCATTCAGAGATCACGGATTACGACGGAGTCGATGTCGAGTATGTGAATGCGGAGACCTGGGTGCGGGAGACTGTGCAGTGCCGTTTGCCTGGCGACTTAGGCGCCAAGGTTCAGAAGATGACTCTGGACGGGGTAACGGATCGCACGAGGGCGTGGCGTATAGGTATGCGTCGGCGGGCGGCCCTCTATTACCGAAAGAGGGACTACAGTTTTACGACGGAACTGGACGCTCTCAATAGCGAATACATGGGATATGTGGGCCTGTTTGGATATGGCCGCACCGGGCTTCTTGTTGGTATCGTGTCTGATGGCGCCGGTGGTGCAATACTGGAAAGCAGTGAGCCTGTCACCTGGAATGCCTCGGAAGGTCCGAATGTGGTCGCGTATCGCCGGCTTGATGGGTCATTCGCCGGACCGTTCCCAGCCTCGGAGGGCGCCGACGAATACCACATACGCGCCACGATTCCACAGCCCTGGCCGTCGATTTCGCTTAGCCACGAGCCCCCGCACTTGTACTTTGGGCCGCTCTCGTCATTCTGCTTTCCCGCTCTTATCTCTGGCGTCTCGCCACGCGGCGATTTTGAGGTGGCAGTGACGGCGGTGAACTACGACTCTCGGGTCTACGCATTCGACAACGGTTTTCCCCCCGCGTGACAGAACTAGCATCAACCTAGGCCCCTTTCGAGGGGCCTTTTTTATTGGGCCAAAGAATGACGACCTACAACACTGGAAACGCCCTTGGTAGCCCTGCGGTCAAGGATCTGTACGACAACGCAGAGAATTTCGATGCGGCGCTTAACGACCCGACTTCTGACAGTTGGACCGATCGGCTAGGGCGCGTTCGGAAGACCTGGTCGGGCATGGAGCGCCAGTTCGACTCCTTTATGGAATCATCCGACGAGGCGTTTCAGCAGTTCCTGTTGTCTTCGGGGTATCAAGACCTTGGTGACTATGCAGCAGGCCTACAGATCACTTCTCGGAACCAGATTTTTCGCAAGGACGGCGAGTTGTATCGCGCTGGAGCCGGGCTAGATTTGCCGTACACGACCACGGGGAATTGGGTTGATGAAGGTGCCAATTTCGTTTCCATAGGGGACGCCGCTTTGCGCCAGGAGCTGGGTACGGCTGCCCCAGGAGTGGCTGGAGCTGCCATCGTCGCATTTAAAAGTGACGTAGCAGGAGCCGTAGCGCGGACGGTCGAAGAGAAGCTGTTTGAAGTTCCCGCCAGTGCAGACGACATTGGAGCCGCCGGGGACGGAACTTCTGACGACACAATGTTTTTCGCTGCGCTGGAATCGGCCACCAGCGGCCAGCCCATCAATCTCCTTGGGCGAACGTTTGCCGTGTCAGCGCTGCCTAACGGCAACGACTATTTCAATGGTGCCTTTGTCGTCGCCGGCCAATACATGCCCCAACACAATCTGCCCCAAGCGCACCCGTGGGCTAACCCTGCACCGCACTTCAAAGCGATCAGTGCCGGCTATGACGCCGTTCGTGGCTTGAACGCGGCCTTCCTGCCGTTGCCGTCGACGGTACCCATTGCATACCGAAGCCAGGGCCTGCTGATTTGGCGTGAAGGCAGATATCACACGTTTGAAACGACTTCGTCTATCAAGATGGCCCGCACTTACGATGCCGGGTCCACTCTTTTCGATGAAAAGGTGATCTTTAAAGATCCGGCAGGACTGGATGCGCGGAACATGAACTTCGCCTTTATGGGTGGAACGCGCATCGGTGTATTCGCGGGGCGGTACAGCGCTAGTGCGCCGACTGCCCAATACGCGCCCGTGTTTCTATATTCGGATGACTTCGGGACCAACTGGAGTTCTGTTGTTCTGACCCTTCCTAGCGGGGCGCTAGGAGGCTCTCCATGCTCGCCTTCGGCTGACGGCGGCGTCATTCATCGCTACCCCGCTTCTGTGGGCGGGCACGACACCGACGGATGGATCACCTATGTCTATGGCCAGACGGGCAGCGACACAGCTACCGGGTACTTCTTCACGCTGGACAATGGCCTTACGTGGACTTTCGGGGCGATCTTCAGCCACACAGGGCCGGAGCGTCTGACGGAAACTTCCGTCTGCCGCGTTGGGAACGAGAACAAATGGCTGATGCTGATCCGTGACAACCGCGTGGCGACTGCGCCAGCGTACCTTGTAAGCAAGTCGACCAATATGGTCGATTGGGAACCATGGGTAGCGAGTGCAAGTGCAGCGGGCCGCAACCCGCCGGCGTTGATCTATGACCGCGGGTCTTTTTATCTCTTTGCTCCATCACGCCAGGCGCGCGAGATTTTGATGGACCGTGGAAGCCAACTGCTTTACATGAAGGTCAACGCACGCGCGGCGTTCGATGATCCCGTGGGAATCTGGAACACGCCCTGGCGGGATCTGGGGACTATGACGTACTGGCCCACTGGACCGCTGTTCATGCATCGCGATGAGCGCGGCCGCTGGTTCGGTCTATTTCAGACTGGTGAAACCGGCCAGGCGGGCGCGGATCAGGACAGCCTTCAGATGGTTCTGATCTCGAACAGCCCCACGGTGACTGCCGACGCAAAGGAAATTGTCCGGCTTATCCCGAAGCGAAACATCGTCGTCAATGGGGACTTTCAGGTTTGGAACGAAGGAGCGAGCCGACAGTCTGCGGCTGGTCGGGTATTTGGTCCGGAGCGCTGGAGCCTTGGCCGCACGAGTTCCCCATCGACGGGAGTATCGGTATCCAGGGTGGCTGGCGTTAAACGTCAGTTTGCAACCCGGCTACAACGTATCCCCGGCGATACGAATGCCGCCGGCGCGGTGAACTTCGGCTACACCTTTGAGTTGGGCGAGACATCTGAGATCGCGGGCAAGGCGATTGCCATTGGCTTTGATATTCGCCGAAGCCCCACCATGGATTCCAACATATTTTTGAGGTTCAGTTACTCAACCACCGCTAGTGAGCAGGCCGTAACTGCACTTAATGGAACCTTCACCACTGGCAACGTAACGGTATCGGATTTGGCTGTTCCGGTTGATCCCTACACTCGCCACGCTTTGTTCCGATACGACATACCGCTAGACGCTAAGCAAGTGAGGTTCTCGGTTCTCATGACTGGCGGAGCCGCCGTCGCAGGGGCCGACCATTGGGTCGACATTGAGGGCTTCTATGGTGTTTTGGGGCAGGCGGATAGTCAGCCCCTGCCGCGATCGATTGCCGAGGATTCCATTTTGTGTGCTCGACACTGCAATAAGACCTATGGTCCAGCTGATATCCCCGGCGCTGTCACAGACGCTGGAGCCCTGCAAGAGCGGTCTCGCGGTGCTGAAAGTTCGGCAGCGGTGAACATGGTTTGGAGATTCCCAATTCCCATGCGCGCCACTCCGACCGTGACGGTTTTTTCCACCACAGGTGCTAGCGGAAATTTGCGCAATGTGACGGGTGGCGGTGACGTGGCTGCTATTGCTGATGCCGTCGGCCAAAGTGGCGCAACGATCATCAACAATGCTGCTGTGACCAGCGGCGCAATCTGTCGGGCGCATGCCCTAGCAACAGCGAGGCTTTGAAATGTATATGACTCTTAGCACAGGTGCAGTCTGCCGGCTCAGTGACAACGCTGTTATCCCCGCCGATCCATGCAATGGAGACTATGCGGAGTTCCTTGCGTGGGCAGATCAGGGGAACACGCCGATCAACGAACCAGGTGGCACGAATACTGTGCGAATCACAGCTATCGAGGCGAGACTGGCCGAAATTGATCAGTTGAGCGTCCGTCCGCTGCGCGCAATTGTTGCCGGAGCGGCTCAGCAAGAAGACCGCTCCCTACTTGCTGAATTAGATGCCGAAGCCGCAGGCCTGCGCACGGAGATGGCGGTTCTTACGTCGGAGACTTCCGGATGATGTTGATAACCGACCCACTCAGTGTGGAGGGCAGCTTTGAAGCAATCGATGCCTGAAACCACGACATAAATTTCTTGACTTCGGGATTGTTGATGTTTTCGACGAGCTGGGAATCGTAATCGGCAATCGGTTCAATAAAGGTCGCAAAAAGGGGATTGCGATGAAAGAAAGCAGAGGCGTAGCGATCGATGACTTGCATTCCGTTCTTCGCGCAAAATTCTTCAAGCTCAATCCTGGAGAAGTTCGCCAAAGTTCCAAACACCTTGGTCCTAACTTCGTCAGCAGGTTGGTTCAGGAGGGCGGCCGCAGTATCAACGGCTTCGCTGCTGAACGAATCGAAAATGATGTGGCCGCCGTCGACGACATAGTCGGAGATGCGCTTTAGGAATGTGCCGAAGTCAGGGTAGTGGGAAAAAACGTTACGGCACGTGACTGCGTCGAATTTTTTGGCTGGAGGCTGCATTTCAAAAATGTCGCCAAATATCAACCCGATATTCCTACCAGCGGCATTTTCCTTAAATACTTCGAGCATTCCATTGGACACGTCCAGGCCAGTCGTTTGGTAGCCGGCGTCGTGCAGGGATATCGTCAGATAGCCAGTTCCACAACCTACATCTAGAACGCGGCCCGAAGGTACCAGAGTCCGAATCGCATCGATCATGACATCGCGAACATGCGCGCCTGTTGGCATCGTCTTGTAGATGTTGTCTATTCGGCGAGCCTTAGCGACGGGATATACGCTCCAGTGCTGCGTCCTTGCTTTGCGTGCGTCTTCTTGGGAAGTGGCATCCATCTTGATCCAGGCTTTGTGGAGTGAAGGAGGATCGATTGTATTGCAGCAACCATTCCTCCCTTCGCTGATGCGCTGATGTTGAATTTTCGATTCCGCTCTGGCGGATTTTTTTACGCCTGCAAGGAGGCAGAGATGGCACGAATCAGTGAAAAAGAAGCGGGCGGGCGGAACGTCCTGGCTTTTCTAGACATGCTGGCCGTGTCGGAGGGAACGGACGATGGCAGGCAGCCGACGAAGGACGACGGCTACGACGTGCTGGTGGGCGGAAAGCTGTTCACCGGCTACGACGATCACCCCAACGTGTTGGTAAAGCTTAGTCCTACGCTATCGTCCACCGCAGCGGGGCGCTACCAGATCCTGTATCGGTATTGGCCGCACTACAAGGCGCTGCTCAAGCTTCCTGACTTCGGCCCGCTGTCGCAGGATCGATACGCCATCCAGCAGATCAAGGAGCGCCGAGCCATCGCAGATATTCAGGCCGGACGGTTCGACGAGGCCGTGGCCAAGGTCCGCAACATATGGGCCTCGTTGCCCGGGGCCGGGTACGGACAGCACGAACAGAAAATCGAGCGCCTACGCGACGCATACGTGCGCGCGGGCGGAACCATCGCGGGGTAAGGATGGAAAGCTGGCAGACGTATGCCTATGGCGTGTTGGGGGCTGGGGGTCTCGCCATTTTGGGTCGCTGGGTCGTCCCAATTCTCAAGAGCAATCTGGAAGCTGCGCTGGGCAGCAGTACCTCAACACGAGACACAATTTCACTGCTTCAACAGGAGCGTGACCACTGGAAGGATATTGCCCACAAAGAGCGTGACCGGGCGGATCAGTTGATGGAGATGAAAGCCCAATTCGAACTGGTTAAGTACCAGTTGGAAATCTCAAATCAACGAAATGCTGACCTTATCAGCGAGGTTGCTTCCCTGCGAACAGAGGTGGCAGCACTCAAGGAGCGTAGCAAATGAACTTTGGTATTAGGGGGTGGTGCGCTGGAAATCGCCAGCGTCTTTCGTACATCGCGAGCATGACCAAGTTCTGGACGTTGTTCTTGTGCTTGATCGCGTTCGGTTTCGGCGCGGGGCTGGTGTACGAAAAGGTGCAGTCAACCGCCAAGATCGACAGGCTCATAACGCTCGTAGAGCAGAAGATTCCATCGGCAGTCAGCAAGCTTGATGAGGCAGCGGAACAGGTGAAAGAGAACACTGGGATGCTGGAAAAAGCGTCTCAGCAAGCCAAGACCGCCACAAGCACGGCGAAGAATGCCGCTACTCATGCAAGGTCAGCAGCGAAGTCGGCAAGCACCGCAGTAAAAAAAGTGGAGGAAGCACTGACGCCTACTGCGCCCACGCCTCCGGCCCGAGTCCCAGACTGGTTGAATACGCCATGAACCCGCTGCTGCGTGCCGCGCTTCCCTATCTGATCGGTGCCGGGGCGCTACTGGCCCTGGGCCTTGGTGTGGCTTGGTACGGGTCGCATCGTGAAGCAGAAGGTGTCACGCGCACGCAACTGGAGGCGGCAGCCAATGCCCGCCAGATCGAGGCGCAGTACCGGCGCCAGGAACAGGAGTTGGCGACCGATTATGCGGCTCGCCTAGAGGAAGCCAATGAAGCAACTCGTCTATCTATCGCTGATCGCGATCTTCTTGCTGCTAGCGCTGACGGCTTGCGCGTCACCATCGCCGCCCAGCGTGCCAGAGCCGCCCAAGCTGCCGCCCGCGCCGGAGTCTCTGAGCAAGCCGCTACCAGAGCCTGGGATGTTCTCAAAACGTGCACGGACGAATATGCAGCTCTGGCAGCAGACGCTGACCGAACCATCGACGGATTGAGGGCAGGCCACGCTTGGGCGAGTGCGGTGGCCAAGGCTAAGCGTTAAGTCTCTTGCGGCCCGCGATCCTTCGACAGCTTGATCTCGTCGTCCGACCCGATCTCACGCACCCATGAGCCGCATCCTTCGTCCGGGTATGTCGCGGCGATCTTGTACTGCGGGTCTCGGCGGCAGTAGGGCCTGCGTCCCTGGTCGGTGGTTTCACCATGCCAGTGGGTACAGGTCCAGCAGCCGCCGAGCTTTGGGGGCATGGGCTTGAAGTAGGACATTGCTATCTGTGCAGAGATTCGGGCCGGATCTGCGTGTAGCGGCGCAATTGATTCCAGCTACGGTGCCCGGTAAAGATCGCGACCTCTTGGATACCATAGCCCATTTCGAACAAACGGCTAGTGCCTTCATGGCGCAGATCGTGGAACCGCAGATCCTTGATTCCCAGGTGTGCGCAGGCGCGGGGAAACGTCGAAGAGATGGTTGCTGCTTTGTAGGGGAAAATTCGGCCTTTGTGGGGCTTCCGCTGACGCTGGATGATCTCCCAGGCAGCAGGAAGCAGCGGGACAACCTGATGGTTGCCGGCCTTGCGCTTGGGGTCTTTGCGGTCGCGGATGATCACCGTCTTCTTCTTGGTGTCCACGTCTTCCCAGGTTATCGAGAAGATCTCACCCGCCCGCATGGCGGTAGCTATGGCGAAGTCGACAATGTCCGCCATGGGGAGCTTATAGCGCTCGGACGTGTTGAAGTGGTCCTTCAGCGTCTTGAGTTCCTCGGCGGTGGGTCGCCTGGTTCGTTCCCGTGGGGTCGTCACGACCCCCAGCATCTTGAACGCTTCGCGGGCGTCCCTTATCGGGTCGCCAAGGAACGAGAAGTCCCAGAGGCTACGTGCTACACGTAGCACTGTGTTCAGGTAGGAAAGCTCCATGGACCACGTGGGAGGCGCGACCCCGCGCTTCTTGGTGTATTCGATTATTCTTGCACCAGTCAGCCCGGACAGGGTGACAGCCCCAAGCTCAGCCCGTAGCACCTTGAAGGATTCCTTCTTAGCGTCGCCCATCCGGTGAACTTCACGTTCGTAGCGGTCCAGGAGGTCGCCCACGGTCGTGACGCCCAGAGGTTTGGTATCCTTAAAGTCACCCCGTTCTATCTCAGCCTCTATGGCCGTGGCCCATCTATTGGCCAGTGCCTTCGTGGTGAAGGTCTTGGTTTGGGTGGGGTGTCCCTTCTTCCGTACCTGGGCGCGCCACTTGCCGCCTATCTGAATTATCGAAGCCATTCCGTAGCGATCTCGTAGCACTGATAGCAGGAAACGGAGTGTAAAGCAGGTATTGGGCGGGAAGCAATGGGAACGACAAACCCACGTATGTCCTTGAATTTTAAGGTAAGTGCTTGATTTCTAATGACTGGCGGCTGTGCGTCGCCCCGATGATTGACGTGACCGACCGCCATTGCCGTTTCTTCCACCGGCTGCTGGCCCCCCGCGCGCGCTTGTATACGGAAATGATCACCACGGGCGCGCTGCAGCACGGCAACATCCCGCGCCACCTGGACTTTGACGAAGCCGAGCACCCCGTTGCGTTGCAGCTGGGCGGCAGCGAGCCCGATGCACTGGCCCAATCGGCCAAGCTGGGCCGTCAATGGGGGTACGACGAGATCAATCTCAATTGCGGCTGTCCATCGGAGCGCGTGCAGAAAGGCGCTTTTGGGGCTTGCCTGATGGCGGAACCCGACCTGGTCGCCGATTGCATCAAAGCCATGCAGGACGCGGTCGACATTCCTGTCACCGTTAAACACCGCCTGGGTCTGGATTACGAAAATTCCTACGACTTTGTCCGGGATTTCGTCGGCAAGATTTACGACACCGGCTGTCGCGTTTTCATCGCACACGCCCGCAATGCCGTGTTGAAGGGCCTGACGCCCAAGGACAACCGCGAAATCCCGCCTCTGCGCTACGACGTCGTCAAGCAGCTGAAGCAGGATTTTCCCGACTGCACCTTCGTGTTGAATGGTGGCTTGGCGGATGCGGACCAGTCGGTGCAGGCGGCTGGCGAATTCGATGGCGTGATGCTGGGCCGCGCGGCCTGGCACACGCCGCGCGTGCTGTCCGAGGTGTCGCTGCGCTTGTGGCCGTCGGTACGCTTGCCCAGTGACGCGCAAGTCGTCGACGCCATGACGGAATACGCCGCCCGCCAGGTGGCCCAGGGCGTGCCATTGCGGGTGATGACCCGGCCGATGCTGGGCTTGGTGAACGGCCAGTCGGGCGCGCGTCGCTGGCGCCGGATGTTGTCCGACCCGGCCCTGCTTTCGGCTAACAACCCGGAACTGATCTACGACGCATGGCGCAGCCAGCGGCAGGCGCCTGACGTGCGCGGCGCCGCATTGGAAGCGGCGCCGGCAGGGGTGTAGCGTGGCGTCGGGGTGGCGGCTAGCGCTGCCTGAACCCCGGCCTGATCGTACTAATCAGGACAATCAGGACTTTGCCGGTTCGGCAGTTTCAGCCGGCCAGTCGCGGATATAGGCCTTCAGCATGTTGTTTTCGAACTGCTGCGCCGCGACGATCGCCTGCGCCATGTCGTAGAACGAAATCACGCCCATCAGGGTCGGGCCGTCCATGACCGGGATGTACCGCGCATGCTTTTCCAGCATCAGGCGCTGGACTTCATCGGCGCTGGTATTGGGCGAAACGCTGACCGGCGCGTCGTCCATGATCGACCGAATCGTGGTTTCGCCGGCCCCGCCGTGCGCGTGCATGTGGCGGATGATCTCGCGGAACGTGAGCATGCCGGTCAGGGTGCCGAATTCCATGATGACAAGCGAGCCAATATCCTGCTCGCTCATGGTTTGCACAGCCTGGGACACAGGCATGTCGGGCGACGCCGTATAGAGCGTATCGCCCTTGACGCGCAAAATCTCACTGACCTTCAACATCGGTTCCTCCCGGGCGGACTGCGCCCTGATGCTTTGCTATTTCTTGTTCGCTTCCAATTGCAGTAAGGGAGCGATTCCATTTTCGGTATTCTGCGCTTCTCCGCACAGTTCTTCCAGCGTGGGTGTATTTTGCTGTGAAATAACGGCCGAAGCGACTCGCAGAATTTCCGGGTCGTTACGGACCCTGGGCTGGCTGCGGTCCAGCAGGAAATTATCGACCACCGGCGCCATCGACGTTTCGCGGGCATCGCAGGTCAGCACCCAGTGGTCGTCGGGGCTGCGGGTGGCCAGGCCCATTGCGCTTAGCGTTTCCAGCACCTCGTTCAGTTCGTCCTGATGCAGCCGCAACTGGGACGCCAGCACATTGGCGGGCAGACCGGGCGGGTTGGCGGATTGCACACGGCGCAACGCGCGTAGCGCATCCAGGGCGTCGACGAATTGCGCGCCCGGGTAGCGGTTGATTTCCCAGCGGCCCAGCCGGATCAGCGGGGCGCTTGAGGCCAGGGTGGCGCCCAGCAAGACGGCCAGCCACGACAGGTAAATCCACAACAGGAAGATGGGCAGCGTCGCGAACGCGCCGTAAATGACCGTGTAGGTGGGGAACCGCGTCAGGTAGTAGGCAAAACCCGACTTCATGATTTCCAGCGCAACCGCCGTCACGCCGCCGCCCACCAACGCGTCGCGCCACAGCACGTCGCGGTTCGGCACGACGACAAATAGCGCCGCAAAGCCCAGCCCGGTCAGGACAAGCGGGATAAAAGAAACGATGACGCTGACGACTTCCGGCACGTCCCGGACCAGCCCCAGCGATTCGCGCGCCACGAACGAGGTCGCCCACAGGCTGGCGCCTGCCAGGACGGGGCCCAGCGTGATGATGGCCCAATACACCAGCGCCCGCTGCGGCAAGGGCCGCTGGCGGGACACATGCCAGATGTCGTTAAAAGCCTGGTCGATCGTCATGATCAACAGCAGGGAAGTCACCAGCAGGAATGCGCCGCCGATCGCCGTCAGGCGGGACGCCTGGCGTGCGAACTGGTTCAGGTATTCCATGATGTTGTCCGAGACGGACGGGGGCATCAAGCTGTTGGTCAGGAAGTCTTCCAGGGCGACACGGAACTCCTGGAACACCGGAAAGGCGGTGAACAGGGAAAGCACCACTGCCAGCATGGGCACGATGGCCAGCACCGTCGTGAAGGTGAGGCTGGAGGCAACCTGCAGCAGCTTTTCTTCGCCGGCGCGTTGCAACGTGAACCGGAAGACGCGTCCGGCCCTTGCTACCCATGAAGAGCGCGCGGTCGAGGGTTCGGGGGCCACCGGCGTAGCGGCGCCGGGCTCGGCGGGGCGATTCATCAGGCGATAATAGCAGCATGAATCCCGAACTCAACCCCCGTCTACGCCTGCTGGCCTCGGCGTCATTGTTCGCTTTGATCGTCTTGTGCATTACCTGGGAAACGGTGGTGGCGCCGCTGCGGCCGGGCGGGTCCTGGATGCTGCTGAAGGCGTTGCCGCTGGCCTTTCCGTTGCGCGGCATTTTGCGCGGCAACCTCTATACCTATCAGTGGGCGTCCATGTTGTCGCTGCTATATCTGATGGAAGGCGTGGTGCGGGCGATGTCGGATCCGGCGCCGCTTTCCGTCCTGATGGCCTGGGGCGAAATCGTTCTTTCGGCTATCTTTTTCCTTAGCGCCATTTTCTATGTGCGGCCCGCCAAGCGCGCCGCCAGGAGCCAACGCGCATGAATGCCAGATCTCTTTCCGAACTTCAAGCGGTCAACAGCTTTGCCGCGTTGCCCGCTGCTTTCTACACCCGGCTGGCGCCGCAAGGCCTGAATAATCCGCGCCTGTTGCACGCCAATGCGGACGCTGCGGCGTTGATCGGCCTGGACCCGGCCGCGTTGGATACGCCGGAATTCCTCGAAGTGTTCTCCGGCCGCGCACCCTTGCCGGGCGGCGACACCTTGGCGGCGGTCTACAGCGGCCATCAGTTTGGCGTGTGGGCCGGCCAACTGGGCGATGGCCGTGCCCATTTGCTGGGCGAAGTCCAAGGGCCGGATGGCGGCTGGGAATTGCAGTTGAAAGGCGCCGGGATGACGCCGTACTCGCGCATGGGCGACGGCCGCGCCGTGCTGCGATCCTCGGTACGCGAATACCTGGCCAGCGAAGCCATGCACGGCTTGGGCATCCCCACCACGCGGGCCCTGGCGTTGGTGACATCTGACGACCCGGTCATGCGGGAAACCGTCGAGACGGCCGCGATCGTGACTCGGATGTCCCCCAGCTTCGTGCGATTCGGCTCGTTTGAACATTGGTCGTCACGCCGCCAGCCCGAACTGCTCAGGACGCTGGCCGATTATGTGATCGACCGCTTTTACCCTGAATGCCGCGAAGCGCCGGCCGATCCGGCCCAGGCCCAGATTGCCCCGTATCTGAATCTGCTGCGTGCCGTCACGCACCGCACCGCGCGGCTGATGGCGGATTGGCAGGCCGTGGGCTTTTGCCATGGCGTGATGAACACCGACAACATGTCCATTCTGGGTTTGACCCTGGATTACGGCCCCTATGGGTTCATGGACGGTTTCCGGCTGGGGCACGTCTGCAACCATTCCGACTCGGAAGGGCGTTATTCGTGGAATCGTCAGCCGTCGGTGGCCCTGTGGAACCTGTATCGCCTGGGCGGAAGCCTGCACGCGCTGGTGCAAGACGTCGAGCCGCTACGGGCGGTGCTGGACGAATTCGAGGCGGTTTTCACGCGCGCTTTCCACGACCGCATGGGCGCCAAACTGGGGCTGGCTGCTTGGCAGCCGGCCGATGAGCCGCTGCTGGACGACCTGCTTAAACTGATGGACGCGAATCAAGCGGACTTCACTTTGTCGTGGCGCCGATTGGCGGATGCGGTGCTGGGGCAGCGCAGCGGGTTCGAAGACCTGTTCATCGACCGTCCCGCTGCCGGCGCATGGCTGGATCGTCTGTTGGCGCGCCACGCACAAGAGGGCCGCCCCGCGCAAGAAGTGGCCGACGGCATGAACCGCGTGAACCCGCTATATGTTTTGCGAAATCATCTGGCTGAAGAGGCGATCCGGGCTGCCAAGACGGGCGACGCCAGCGAAATCGACACTTTGATGCGGCTGCTGCGCGACCCGTACACGGCGCAGGCCGGGTACGAACGTTACGCCGGGTTGCCCCCGGATTGGGCCGGAAGTTTGGAAGTCAGCTGCTCGTCTTGACGCGCGGATTATCCCGAATTGCGCAAAGGTGGGCGGTGGCGGGGGCGCTTTCCTGCGATTTACGCGAAAAAGCGATGATAGAGAGCGAAATATCACGCTTTTTTTCTCTGCAATCATTCGTTTCCATTGTAAATCTCGTAAGATTGTCGCCTGCGGGACACTCAGGATCGCATACCGCATCCATGGGGCATTTGTCGACAATTTTCAATATAAAGCACTCTGAATATGCCTGGCGCAGATGGTTTGCTATGTATCGGTCTGCTCGAGGATGACGCTGACTTCCGCGAGGAATTGGCGTTAGGCTTGGGCGGCTATGGTTTTCGGGTAGCGTTTGCTTGTGACAATGCTGCGGCGTTCTATCGCCGATTGCAGGAACAGCCGTGCGACATTGTCATCCTGGACGCGCATCTTCCTGGCGAAGACGGCTTTTCGGTCGCGACGCGTTTACGAGCCTTGAGCCCCGTGGGCATTGTCATGCTGACCGGCCGCAGCGCGCTTGAAGACCGCGTGCGCGGGCTGGAAGGCGGCGCCGACGTCTACATGACCAAGCCCGTCGACCTGCTGGAACTCAGTTCCGTGATTCGCAGCCTGGCGCGCCGGATGCGGCTGGCCAAGGCCCCGCGCCCCGCCGATGCTGAAACCCGCGCCTCGGCCGACAGCACCTGGTCCCTGCAAGACGGGGGCTGGATCCTGGTGGCCCCGGACGGCGCCTCGCTGCACCTTAGCGCCCAAGAACGGACGTTTTTGATGGCGCTGATGGACGCGGCAGGTAATGCCGTCAGCCGGCAGGTGCTGGCAGAACTGTTTTTGCCTGAAAGCCCGGGCGGTTTCGAATTGCGCCGTATTGACGTATTGGTCAGCCGCCTGCGCGCCAAGGCGCAAAGCGCGGGCCTGAAGTTGCCGGTGTTGTCGGTGCGCGGTCAGGGTTACGTTTTCGCCGCCTGATCCGCGCCCGGCTCTCCGGGGGCATTGACGGGCAGGGTGATTACAAAGCGCGTCCCCACGCCCACCTTGCTGTGCAGGGTCAACGAGCCGCCCTGGTTCTGACAAATGCGCCGGGCCAGATATAGCCCGATGCCCATGCCTTGCGTTTCCCGATGCGCGGAACGCCGAAAATGCGGTTCGAACACGCGCGGCTGGTCCTGTTCTTCGATGCCCGGCCCGCGATCCACCACCGCCAGCCACGCCATCGGCGCATCCCCTTCACGTATCTGACCCACTTCAATCCGAACCGGCTCGTTGGCCGGTGAATACTTGATCGCATTGTGAATCAGGTTGCGCACGACCACGCTGGTCAGCGGGCGGTCGCAGAACACCGGCAAGCGGTCGTCGGCGTCCAGCAGCAGCGCGTGCGCGGTGTCCGGCCGCATCGCCGTCACCACATCGCGTGCCAACTCCGCCAGATCCGTGTGCTCGCCCCTGGGCGTCCAGGCCTGATCGCCCAGGCGGTCCTGGTTCAGCAGCTGGTCCATCAATTCCGTCATCCGCGAAACGGACCGATGAATACGAGCCAGGCGCGTGTCGACCGCCTCACCGCCGTCGGACAGGATCATGTCCAGCGATTGCGCGGCCGCGCTGATGGTGGCCAACGGCGCGCGCAGCTCGTGCGAAATCAACGCGTTCATCTGGCGTTGCGTGTCCAGCGCGCCGGCCAGTTCCGCCACGCGCAGTTCGCCCTGGGCAACATGTTCGGCATCCGCGTGGTCCTGAACCGCCCGGCGGTCGCCGGCGCTTCCATGACGTTGGCCGATCAGCGCCAAGCCGAGCAGGGCGCCGGTCACCAACAACAGCCGCGCCACTTCAATCAGCGAACCGGACGTGTCTGCGCCGTTCGATAGCCAGGCCTCGCCGCCCAGCATCCACGCAGTCGTGGCATGAATACACGCCAAGGTCAGCGCCAGCTGGCGGCCGATTTTTTGCGTTGCGGTCTGGACGGCGAACCAGACGGCCAGGCCCGCGCTGATGCCGGCTCCCAGCCCCGCGATCAGGGTTGGAATCAGCCCATCTTCGGTTTCGTAGACGAATATCAGCGCCAATGCGGCCACGCCGGCCAGCGCCATGCTCAAGGCACGGCATGCGGTCGCGATGGTTGCGGACCGGGCCACGCCGGCACCTGTCACCAGCGGCGCCGTTACGGCCAGCAACGCGGCATAAGAGCCGGCTTGCAGGGCGCCCGGCGGCAGCAATGTGGGCAAGGTGCGAAACACGCCTTCCAGTGTCACGAAGGCCAGGCCGACGCCGTAAATCGACGCGCGGGCGCACGCCCACACCAGCGCGCACGTCAGGCCGCACGCAATGGCGACGCCCGCCGTCAGGCCAAGCTGTAGTCCTGCAATTGGGGGAGAGACACCGTAGGCCCGCGCGACCGCCGGCAAGAAGAATGCACACACCAGCAATAGCCCCAGTGGCGACAACAGGGCTTGCGATCCTGTCGCGGCGCGGCGTTCGCCTCGTGCGCCGAAAAGGCCGTGGATGCGAAGAAACAATCCTTCCTTCAACTAGTAACCCATTGGTGATCCGGCGCCAGCTCGCGCGTATGGGCGAAGTTTACGACAGCCCCACGTATCGCGCGGACGCCCAGGTCTTCCAGAATGAGCTGGGTGGCGGAATCGGGAACGTCTTCGGCGTATACGGCCATGTCCAGCGTTGCCGCCGTGGCCATGACCGTGGCGGCCAGGTGCTGGCTGCCCGGGCTATGGCGCAAACCCGTAATGAAGCTGCCGCACAATTTCAAATAGGAAACCGGAAATTCGTGCAGCCGTTCCATCGCGCCGAATTGCTGCGACAGCCTGGACAGGCCGACGCGGGCGCCCGCCGCGGTCACGATGCGGCACAGCTGGCGCAGGTCGCCGGCTTGTTCGATCAAGCCATCGGCGTCCACTTCGATGATCAGCCGTCCGGTCAACGCGGGGCGATCCGCCAACATGCGTTCAAGCCGCGACAGGAAAGAAGTCTGGGTCAAAGAGGCCAGGGATACCGGCACCGTCAGCGCGGCAGAACGGGTGAACAGCCAGTCCAGCCCCAGCCGGATCGCCTGGATATCACATTCCGCCGACAGGCCAAGCCGCACCGCCGGTGGCATGAAGATCGAGGCGGGGACCGGGTCGCCGTCTGTGGTGTCATGCAGCGTCAGGCTGGCCTCGTGATGCAGTAATTCGCCCGTCACGGCGTAGAGCGGCAGCACCGACAACGAAAAGCGGTGTTGCTCCAGTGCGGTGACCAGGGCGTCGTGCCAGCTGTACTCGCCGATGCGCGTGCTGTCGGTGGCCTGGCTGGCGGGGGTGATCTGGTCGTCGTCGGCGCTTTCCGCGCACATCAGCGCGTGATCCAGCCTGGCCAACGTATCGCTCATGTTGTCGCCGGGCGCGAAAGCGGCCATCGCCAGCGCCCACCGGCACCATCCATATTTGTCCATGGGCACGCGCAGCGCGCGCAGTTCATGGCGTACGCGTTCGGCCAGGACGCTTGCCTGCGGCGCCGAGGTGCACGGCAGCAACAACGCAAAATCCGACCCGCTGATCCGGGCCAACTGCGCCGACGGCCCGCCAAATTCCGCCACCAGTTTGCGCAAGCGGTCGGAGGAAGACCGCAACCATTGATCAGTGAACGCCCGCGACAGATGGCGGTTGATCTGGGCCAGGTCTCGCTGGCGGAACATCAGGATGTGGCCGCCCGCATCGGTGGACTTGTCCGCCAGCGCCGCGCGGAAAAGGTCGATGAAGTGCTTGCGGTTGGACAGGCGGGTGATGGGGTCGCGGTAAATCTCGCTTTGCAGCGACTCGATCTTTGCGTTCTGCTCCTCGACGGTCGCGGCCACCCGACGCTGCGCGTCGACGAACGCCTGATCCACCCCGGCCAGCTCGCAAGACCCGGCGGGCGGCGCGCTGCTGCCCGGCGCCAACGCACGCACGCGATCACAGATGTCGCGCGAGGTGCGCGTCTCGATCCAGCGCACCAGGTTGAAGGCAAACAGCGACCAGAACACGCCGGCCGCCAGCACCAGTCCCAGAACGCGTACCCCGCCTTGCCAGAGCGTGTCGCGAGCCAAGCGCCCATCCGCCTGCACGGTGACGGTGCCGCGCGCGCCGCCATCCATCGACACGTAGGGGCGCGACACGGCGGGGGCCTGCACGTTCAGCCAGGCCGTACGCCAGTCGCTGTCGCGACCGGCCGTTGCGGCCTTGTGCCGTTCCAGCACCGTGGCGCCGCCTTCATCGGCGATACGCACCATGGAATACAGGCCCTGTCCAAACAGGTCATCCGCCAACGCCGCCCGTTCATCGGGGCGGGACGAGGCGTGCGCCAACGCCCACGACAAGGCGCTTGCGCCGCCTTCGCTCTGTTGGGCAAGTTGCGTATTCAGATAGCGATGGGCAGCGACCATCCCCAGCGCCTGTGCGCCAAGCAGAATGAAGCCGACCAGCAGGGCAGTGCAGAAAAGTAATCGGCGTAATGTCGACATGTCGGTCAATTCCCTTCGCGGGCAGCAAGCAAGCCAAGATTACTGGGTCGCCCGGGTAAAGGGGGCGCCGGGCAAAGAACGTGCCCAACGCGAAAAAAGCTGGATAAGAAACGTGACACACGTTACTAATACCTCAGCAGCGCCGCTTACACTGTAATTCGGCATGTCACAGAACGTACAGAATATTACGAAATTAGGCGCCACGTCAGACAAGCTGTGCAATTATTTCGATCGTGATAATCGTCCCATTGAGAACTATTGAGACACCACGTATTAATTTTTGGGCTTTACCTGTCGTAGTAAGGGTAGGGCATGGGTCTGCGGACCGGCCGGCTAACGCTATCCAAGGACCGACATGACCCCCCTCGAGCATCCTAAGAACCTTCGAAATACAAGGAAAAGAGGCGCGTTGCCTTCGAAGTGTGGCGTTTTTTTGCGAAAATAATGCATAATTTAAAAAATGTTACAGCCCTTGGGTTTCCTTCTGGACCGCAACGCCAAGGGTTTCCAGATAGGGGGCTCCGTGCGTGAGAGTTACCTGCTCGCACTGTGTCTGACGCTCGCAGGCGCTTTGGCGGCGATCAGTCTGTTTTTTGTGCGCAGGGAGCGCGCCCTGCGTCGTCGCTTGATGCGCGATGAGTTGACCGGCGTTTTGAGTCAGCAGGAATTGCACCGTCGCGCCCGTGCCTGGCTGACGCAAAAAGAGGGGGCCGCGCGCCGAGGCGCTTTTTTTCTGGTCAGCTTTGAACAATACGCCGAGATCAGCGCCATGCTGCGCGCCGGCGAAGACCAGGCATTGCTGGTGCTGGTTGCCGATCGCCTAAGCCTCATCACCCGGACGCTGGGTGGCATGGTGGCCCGAAGCGGCACGGATTCATTCACTATTTGCGTGCCCGAAGTGGACGAAGTGGGCGCCGCCCAGGTGTCGGCCAAGCTGCTGGAAGACCTTAGCGAACCCTACGCGCTTGGCGGGCGCACCCTGATTGCGGTATTCAGGGTGGGGGCGGCGCTCTATCCCGAGCATGGCCGCACGGTCGAAGAACTGCAACGCTGCGTGCAGGTGGCCATGGTGCCGCTCAAAGAGCGCGGTGGACCGGGATGGAATCTCTTTGACTTCCGTCTGCTGGCGCGGCATCGCGATGAGCAGGGCCTGGAAAATGATCTGCGCCTGGCCCTGACCACGCCGGCCATGGAGCAGTTCGAATTGTTCTACCAGCCCGTTTGCGATAGCGGCTCCGGCGTCGTGCAGGGCTGCGAGGCCTTGCTGCGCTGGCATCACCCCACGCTCGGCAGCGTGTCGCCCGCCGTTACCATCGAGCTGGCCGAGCGCAGCGGCCTGATCGTGCCGTTGGGCGCCTGGATCCTGGAGCGTGCATGCTCGCAGGCCGCCCTGTGGCCCCCGGCGTGGCGCGTGCATGTGAATCTGTCCGTCAAGCAAATGAATGAAGACGGCCTGGTGCAGCTGATTGCCGACGTGCTGAAGGCCACGCAGCTGTCGCCTCGCAAACTGGTATTGGAAATTACCGAGTCGATTTTCATCCTGCACTACGAGCGCCACGTGAAGATGTTGAACACGTTGCGCGCGCAGGGCATCGGCATTGCGCTGGACGATTTTGGCTGCGGCTATTCCAGCCTGAACCACCTGCGTCATCTGCCCATCGACTGGGTCAAGATCGACCGCAGCTTCATTTCCGCGCTGGAGTCCGATGCCGGCAGCCGCGAAGTGGTATCCGCTCTTTTCGGTTTGTGCCAGGCGATGCGTCTGCCTGTTGTGGCCGAAGGCGTTGAAACCGAAGGGCAGCGTGAAATTCTGAAGTCGCTGGGTTGTCGGGTGATGCAGGGCTTCCTGTTGGGCCGGCCGGCTCCCGCCTCGGAAATCCAGGCTTTGGCTTCGGCGGTGTCATAATCGGGGTTGCTTGCAAATCCGACCTGTTGACTCCCTATGCCCGGCAATACCCTAGGTACCCTTTTTACCGTCACGAATTTCGGCGAATCCCACGGGCCGGCCATCGGTTGCGTCGTGGATGGCTGTCCCCCGGGGCTAAGCCTGGACGTCGCCGATATCCAGCTTGAACTGGATCGCCGCCGCCCTGGCACGTCGCGTCACGTCACGCAGCGCCAGGAAGCCGACCAGGTCGAAATCCTGTCGGGCGTCTACGAAGGCGTCACCACCGGGACCCCCATCGGTCTGCTGATCCGCAACACGGACGCCCGCAGCAAGGACTACTCAAACATTGCCGATACGTTCCGGCCGGGCCATGCCGATTACGCCTACTGGCGCAAATTCGGCGTGCGCGATCCGCGCGGCGGCGGCCGTTCGTCGGCCCGCCTGACGGCGCCCACGGTGGCGGCCGGCGCCATCGCCAAGAAATGGCTGGCCGAACAATATGGCGTGAAGGTGCGCGGCTACATGAGCCAGCTGGGCCCCGTCGCCATCCCGTTCGAGTCCTGGGACGAGGTGCCCAACAATCCGTTCTACGCACCCAACGCGCAGATCGTGCCGGAACTTGAAGCCTATATGGACCAGTTGCGCCGCGATGGCGATTCCGTCGGCGCCCGCATTGAAGTCGTCGCGGAAAACCTGCCCGCTGGCTGGGGCGAACCCATCTACGACCGTCTGGATGCCGACATCGCGCACGTGATGATGGGCCTGAACGCCGTGAAGGGCGTTTCCATCGGCGCGGGTTTTGACTGCATCGCCCAGCGCGGTTCCGAGCACGGCGACGAGATCACGCCCGATGGTTTCCTGACCAACCATGCGGGCGGCGTGCTGGGCGGTATTTCAACGGGCCAGCCGATCACGGTGTCGCTGGCCATCAAGCCCACGTCCAGCATTCGTGTTGAACGCCGCTCGGTCAATCGTGCGAACGAGCCCGTCATGGTGCAGACGCTGGGCCGTCACGATCCTTGCGTTGGCATCCGCGCCACGCCCATCGCCGAAGCCATGCTGGCGTTGGTACTGATTGACCACGCGCTGCGCCATCGCGGCCAGTGCGGCGATCCGCTCTGATCCCCGACACTCTTGCCATCGACTTCAGGAGGCCGACTTGAAACGTAATCGTCATCTGTTGCGCGGCGCCGGCGCCGTGCTTGCCTTGGCACTGCTGGGCGGTTGCACGGGCATGAACACCACGCAATCCGGTGCCATCGGCGTGAACCGTACGCAATACATGTCCAGCCTGGTGCCGTCCCAGGCGCTGGAGCAGGAAGCCAGTCAGCAATACGCCGACATCCTCAAGCAGGCGCAGGCCAAGGGCCTGTTGGACCGCGACGCGCAGCAGCTGTCGCGCGTGCGCGCCATTTCGCAGCGGCTGATCGCGCAGGCTGGCGTATTCCGGCCAGACGCGGTGGGCTGGAAATGGGAAGAACACGTGATTTCCAGCGATGAAATCAACGCGTGGTGCATGCCCGGCGGCAAGATCGCCGTCTATACCGGCTTGCTGACCAAGATCAAGCCCACCGATGACGAGCTTGCGGCGGTGCTGGGCCACGAGATCGCCCACGCGCTGCGCGAACATGCGCGCGAGCGCGTCTCGCAGCAAATGGCCACGAACCTGGGTTTGTCGGTGCTGTCCATCGCCACGGGCTCCAGCGCCGCGTCTGACCTGGGCGGCCAACTGACCGACGTGATGTTCTCGCTGCCCAACAGCCGCACCCACGAAACCGAGGCCGACCGCATGGGCGTCGAACTCGCTGCCCGCGCCGGTTTCGATCCGCGCGCCGCCGTGACGTTGTGGCAGAAGATGGGCGCGGCCAGCAGCGGCAACGCACCACCGGAAATCCTGTCGACGCACCCGTCGGCAGAGTCCCGCATCACCGACTTGCAAGCTGCCGCGCAGCAAGTCCTGCCGCTGTATCAGCAAGCAAAGAAATAGCCGCATCGTCCTGCGATCGCGGGGAATAAAAAAATACGCCGCCTGGAGATCCAGGCGGCGTATTTGTTGATGCAGGTGCCGGCTACGTCTATGCCCGCGCCTATGCCGATGCCGCGCCGGCCGCGGGTTTGACGCCCGGTCCGCGCATCACGGCAATGCCCAGGCCGGCCAGGATGCGCTGCGTTTCGGCGTCGGGCACGTCCTCGGCGTAGACGTCGATGTTCAGCGAACGTGCCGTCTCCAGCACCGACGCGGTCAACTGCTGGCTGCCCGGGCTTTGCGACATCCCGCCCACAAAACCGCCGCCCAGTTTTACATAGGACAGGGGCAGGCTGTGCAGCTGCGCCACGGCGCCAAACTGCTGCGCCAGGCGGCGCACGCCGATATGCGCGCCAAACTCCGAGGTCACGCGCGCCAGCGTGGCGATCTGTTCGTGGCATTCCACCAAGCCGTGCGCGTCGATTTCAAGATACAGGCGGTGCGCCAGCGGACGGCGTTCGGTCAGCAACAGCGCCAATTGACGGAAGAACTTCTGGCCCCGTAGCGACGGCAGCGCCACGCGCACCGCCAGTTCACCCGGGTTGTCCGCCAGCCAGTCCAGGCCAAGGCGCACCGATTCCAGATCGCAGTCGGCCACCAGGTCCAGGCGCACCGCCGGCGGTATGAACAGCGTGGCGGGAATGGCGACCTGGTCGGGCGCCGTGCGTAGCATCAGCATCGCTTCGGTGCGCAGCGCGGTGCCGTCGGCAGCCAACAGATGCTCGGTCGCCAGCTCGAAATGGTGGTCTTCCAGCGCGGTCAGAATCGCGTCCTTCCACGCCCGTTCACCCGATTCCGACGGGGACTGCATGTCGGTCGCACCCGCAATCACCACTTGATCGCTATTGGCGCTTTCGGCTCGCATCAATCCAAAGTCCAGCCTTGCCAGCACGGGGCCAGCCTGGCTGCCTTGGCCATAGTCCGTCATGGCCAGAGCCCAGCGGCACAAATGCCCTTCGCCAACGGGAATGCGGGTGGCATGCAGATCGGTGCGCAGCCGTTCGGCAACCATCATCGCCTGGGGCGCGGCGCAACCGGGCAGCAGCAATGCAAAGTCCGAACCATTCAAGCGCGCCAGCAACGGGGCCGACACGTTCAGCGCCTTCAAGGCACCCTGGATGCGTTCGCAAGCGGCGCGCAGCCACTGGTCGATGAATTCGCGCGGCATGTGGCGGTTCAGGTCGGCCAGATCGCGCTGACGGAACACCAGCACATGGCCGCCCGTCACGCCAGGCGCTTCCAGCGCGCGGCGGAATTCGTTCACGAAATACTTGCGGTTCGGCAGGCGCGTGACGGGGTCCTGGTTCAGTTCCAGTTCCAGCGATTCGATCTTGGCGTTCTGTTCTTCAACGCTGGCGTAGACGCGTTCGCGCGTCTGGTTCAAGGCCTGCACCACGCCCGACAACTCGGGTACGCGTGCCTCTACCTGTTCGGGCGGCGTGTCGCGCCCGATGCTGCGCACGTGGTCGCTGATTTCGCGCAGCAGGCGGTTCTTGATCCAGCCCACCAGCACGAACGCAAACACCGCCCACAGCACGCCCGCGCCGATCACCAGCGCGATCATCTTCAAGCTGCTGCGCCACAGCGCTTCCCAAGCGTAAGAATCGTTGGCGATCAGGGTCACTTCACCCACTTGACGCCAGCCGTCGCTGACCGCGTGGCTGGCTGGTTGCGTGTCCAGCGGCGCCAGCTTTTGAAACCATGCCGGCACCGACTTCGGCGTGGCGGTGGAGCGACGTTCGATCAGCACCTTGCCATCCGGATCCGCCAGCCGCACCAACGAGAAATGTCCGCCGTCATACAGCGCCGACACCAGCAATTCCTGCAACACCGGGTCGTTGTTCGCGGGCTGCGACAAGGACAGCGCCAGCGACACGGCGGCGTCGGTGCTCTGCACCTGCAACTGGCCGGACAGGTATTCCCGCGCCGAATTCACGCTAAGCGCCAGCGTGCCCAGCAAAATGACGCCGATTGCCAAGGTAACGCTGAGCAGTAACTGTCGAAGTATGGACATAGTCTTATTTCCGGACATCAGGGGCGGATGCCTTCCCGTTCCATGCGTTGAAGTAGATCACGCCAGCGGCTCAGGCGGTCAACCGGCGCGGCGGGCTTGCCGTCCACGTAGACGCCGTCGGCGTTAAAGCTGAACACCGGCGTCAGATCGCGTCGCTGCGTAGCCGGCAGGATGGTTGAAATCAAGCTGTCCAGCACCAGCGGGACCGCATTGGGGGTGTCGTAATAGCCCAGCACCATGTGGGCGACCTGGCTGCTGCTGGCCGGTCCGCCCACGCGCGCGCGGACGTAAATGAAACGCAGCTTGTTGGCGGGCACGCCCATCGCAAGCAGCGTGAAGTACTTGCCGATGACGTAGTCTTCGCAATCGCCGGCGCCCCTGCCCAGGGATTCCAGCGGCGTGGCCCAGTAGTCTGCCTGCTTCCAAAGGGTGATGTCTTCGCCGGACAGCAGGGACTGATTCCAGAAATCGTTCGCGGTCGTCAGCTTGTCCCGCTCTTCGCGCGGGGGCGGGTTGCGCAACAGCTGTAGCCAGTTGCCCACCGCCTTCGCGCCTTTCGGGCCGTAGCGGCTGGCGGCCAGGCTTTGCAGCCGGTCCGAGCTGACCTCCAGGGCGAAACTTCCGCCCCAGACGCAAGCCAGGCACAGCAACACCAACCGGCATAGGCCCCGCAGGCTGCGGAAACGGTGAGTCGAGGACATGAAACGGATTTTCACATTTTTCCAGCGCGTATAAGGCTCGCCTGAAAAAAATATCGGGGGGATGGCGGTTGCCCGTCGTCCCCCCGGTGCTTACGCGACTACGGCTTAGCTGTGGTCGACGTTCAGCTTACCCTTCTGCAGCAGGTCATTGATGATGGCCTGGTTGCTCATGGTGCCGTTGCCCGTCAGGTCCACGTTTTCCAGCACGATCTTCTGGTCGACGCCTTGGGCGATCTGGCCCTTGGTGTTGATGTCGATGACCGTGTTGTTGCCTTCCTTATGGATGTTCAGGAACTGGGTCAGCGTGCCGTCCTTCTCACCGATCAGCAGGTCCTTCAGGTCCAGGACGTCGCCGCCATTGGCCAGGGTGTCCGCCGAGAAGTCCTTGATGGTGTCGACGGCCGGGGCGCCAACCGAGCCCTGGTCGTTCAACTCCCACTTGAACGTGTCGCTGCCCAGGCCGCCGTACAACGTGTCGTTGCCCTTGCCACCGATCAGGGTGTCATTGCCAGCGCCGCCGTCCAGCGTGTCGTTGCCCGCGCCGCCATGCAGCAGGTCGTTGCCGGCGCCGCCGTACAGGATGTCGTTGCCGTCATCGCCGTACAGGGAGTCGTCGCCGCCCTGGCCGTAGATGATGTCATCGCCCGTGCCGCCGTGCACCGTATCGTTGCCGCCGCGCGGATCATCCGCAATGTTGAACTGCGCGTGGTTGGCCTTCAGGTAGTCATAGACCTCGGCGCTGGTTGCCGCATGACCATTCTGGTAAGCCAGGAAGTCTTGCAGCGCCTTCAGGCCCTGGCCATCGTGCGAACCGGCGGCCACATTGCCCCAGGCAAGATGATCGGTATTGATCGTGTCGCCAAAGATGATGTCGTTGCCGGCACCGCCGTTGATGACGTCATTACCCACCACGGCCGGATCGGTGCTGGAGCTGCCGCCTTGCAGGGCGGCAGCCAGGTCCTCGGCCTTCATCACGATATCCACGTCGCCGCCGGGGGCGGCAATGACGTTGCTCGCCGAGAAGTTCGTGCGGCTGATGTCGTCGATCCACACGCTGGCGTTGCTGCTGCCAGCGGTGTTGTCGGCCACATCGAACACGAAGCGGTACGTGCCGCCGCCATACGTGTTGGTGGTGATCGTTGCCCAGTTCGACAAGGCGCTGGTGACGGAGCCCTTGTCAATCGTCATCCAGCTGCCGTCAGACTTCTGCACCTGCAATGCCCAAGTGAACACGTCGCCGTTGCTGAAGTTTTCGGTGGTGACGTTGAAGCTCATCTTCGCGTAACCGGAATAGGTGAACGTCGGCGTGATGGCGTTGGTGCTGCTGCCGCCATTCGTGTCCACCATTTTCCAGTAGTCATTGCGCCAGCCGGAGTTATCCACGCGGCCGGCGGAGCTTCCATTGCCGGTGCCCGAAATAGTCCAGCCGTTGGCATTGCTCCATCCGCTGCCCGACTCAAAATCTGCCAGAGTCGTTGTGGACGAACCGCTACCGAAGCTGGCGTACGTCTGCACCGAGCCACCCGAACTGCCCGTGTTGTCGAACAGGCGCAGGAAGTCTTCGTTCACGCCGTTGCCGATGCCGATGCCGTGCACGGTGCTGAGATTGGACAGCGGCGCGAAGGCGTTGACGGATTCCTGCACGGTGGTCTGGTCCGTGGTGCTGCCGTCGCCACCGGTCGAACCATTGCTCTTGATGTAGTACGTCGGATCACCGTCGGTCAGGAAGAATGTGACGTTCTCGTAACCGGCCGCTGCCGTCTTGCCCGCCGCGGTCTGGCCGTTGAACCACGTCACCGCGCTGTTGAATGCGGCTTCGTAGTTGGTGCCGCCACTGGCCGACAGATTGTTGATGGCGTTCAGCAGCGTCTGCACGTTCGAAGACGTCAGGTTCTGCAACGTAACCGGTGTGTCGGCCGACTTCTCGAACCCGATCAGCGTGACGTTGACGATGCCGTCGTGGCCCACCAGCTGGCTGGCAAGGTTCAACAACGCAGCCTTGACCAGCGCAATGCGCGACTGACCCGAACCGCTGGTCGATCCGTCCAGCTTGTACGCCATGCTGCCCGACGTATCCACGACCAGGGCAATGTTGTAGTTCTTGCCCGGCTCCACGGTCACGACCGTACCGCCCTTGTCGCCCAGGATGATGTCGTCGCCCGAACCGCCGTTCAGCACCGGCGTCGTGCCCGTGCCGCTGCCGACGTTTTCGCCCGTCACCATATTGTTGGTGTTCAACACAAAGTTGTACGTGCCCGACGTGTTCTGGCCACCGTGGTCCGTACCGCCGTTGTCACGCACCTGGAAGCCGATCGAGGTATCCAGGCCGTTGGCCGAAGGCGTGAAGATCAGCTTGCCGGCGGCAATGTCCGCTGCCGAAACAGCGGTGTTCAGGCCCACGGGGTTGCCGTTCAACGTCAGCGTGCCGTCGGTCGGCAAGCGCGAGATGATCACGCTTTGCAGCGCATTGCCTTCGGCGCCGTCGCTGAAGTTGAACTCAGACAGGGTGAAGACGTGGCTGTCGCCGATCTCCACATTGGCCGAGTTGTCCGCGGCGACCGGTGCGTCGTTCGTGCCGACGATCGACACCGAGATCGGTTGCACCGTCGTGCCGTCGCCCGTCGTCACATTGAACGTCTCGGACAGCAGGGCGCCTGCCGGCAGGTTCTGCACCACAGCCAGGCTGTTGTTCAGCGTGTAGGTCCAGTTGCCGTTGGCATCGATCGAGAATGTGCCGTACTTGCCGACCACGTTGGTCTGCGCCATGACGCCGCTTTGGCCGACGTCCGCGTCCACCACAGTCAGCTTGCCGGTGGTGGACAGGCTGTAGTCCTCGGTCACCGTGCCAGAGGTCTGGCCGGTGATGACCGGGGCGTCGTTCGTGCCGGTAATGGTGACCGTGACCGGCAATTGCGCCGTACCGCCGTGGCCGTCGTTGACGGTCACGGTGATGGTGTCGGTCACCTGCTGGCCTTCCTTCAGGCCTTGGACGTTCGCGCTGGTGTTATTCAGCGTGTAGGTCCACTTGCCGCTGGAATCGACCACGAACGTGCCATACGTGCCCGCGCCGTTGTTGCTGACGGACCAGGTGTGCGTGTCGGTGAGGTCGATGTCCGACTTGGTCAGTTGGCCATTGGCGGTCAGCGTGCCGTCTTCCTTCACGGCGCCCGTGGCGTTGCCCGCGATGGTCGGGGCGTCGTTCGTGCCCGTCACCGTCACGGTGATCAACTGCGTGGCGGTACCGCCATGGCCATCGTTGACGGTCACGGTGATGGTGTCGGTCACCTTCTGCCCGTCGGCCAAGGCTTGCACCTTGGCGCTGGCGTTGTCCAGCGTGTAGGTCCACTTGCCGTTCGCATCCACCACAAAGGCGCCGTACGTGCCCTTGCCGGCGTTGTTCAGCGTCCAGGTGTGGGTGTCCGTCGTGTCGATGTCAGCCTTGGTCAACTGGCCGCTAACCACTTGCGTGCCATCTTCGGTCACGCCGCCCGTGATGACGCCGCCCATGGTCGGGGCGTCGTTCGTGCCGGTAACGGTGATCGTGATGGTCTGCTGCGCGGTGCCGCCATGGCCGTCGTCGATGGTCACGGTAACGGTGTCGGTCACTTGCTGGCCCTCGGCCAGGGCTTGCACCTTGGCGTTGGCGTTGTCCAGCGTGTACGTCCACTTGCCGGTGTTGTCCACCGTCAGCGTGCCGTACGTACCCTTGCCGTTGTTGCCGACCGACCAGGTGTGCGTGTCGGTAGCGTCAACGTCGGCTTTGGTCAGCTGGCCGGTGACCACTTGCGTGCCGTCTTCCTTGACGGCGCCGTTGGCCACGCCACCGATAGTCGGGGCGTCGTTGGTGCCAGTGATCGTCACGACCACTTGCTGTTGCGCCGTACCGCCATGGCCGTCGTCAACGGTCACGGTGATGGTGTCGGTCACTTGTTGGCCGGCAGCCAGGGCTTGCACCTTGGCGCTGGCGTTGTCCAGGTTGTAGGTCCACTTGCCGGTCGCATCAACCGAGAACGTGCCGTACGTACCCTTGCCGGCGTTGTTGACCGACCAGGTGTGGGTGTCGGTCGCGTCAACGTCGGACTTGGACAACTGGCCAGAGATGCTGCTGGGCGCAGTATCTTCCTTGACGGTGCCGACGGCCGTGCCCGAGATCGTCGGGGCGTCGTTGGAGCCCGTGATCGTAACGGTCACTTGCTGCTGCGCCGTACCACCATGGCCGTCGTTAACGGTCACGGTGATGGTGTCCGTCACTTGCTGGCCGGCAGCCAGGGCTTGCACCTTGGCGCTGGAGTTGTTCAGGTTGTAGGTCCAGTTGCCGTTGCCATCAACGGAGAAGGAGCCGTAGGTGCCCTTGCCG
>NZ_LBHW02000079.1:0-10124 GCF_001005835.2 Achromobacter sp. LC458 | reverse complement strand
AAGTGAGAGGAAAGCTCGGCGGGTATTGAGGCCCTCGCGTAGGGACATTCGCATTAAGAAAGAGCGAGCGCAATCATCAGATTGATATCCGCTTATGTATGCCCGCCTGCATGGAGCTTTAGATCTGCCGTAGATCAAAGTTAGTAACTAAGGTAACATTTGGAATCTTTGGCCGACCTTGGCCCCTGAAGTCTGGCTTCGGGGCAACGTAATCAGCATCGATTCGTTAAGCCAAGTTGTCATTTGCGGTTTGCTTGTGCATCAGCTTTGGCAAGGTCGGCGGGCATCACACCGCAAGAGCGGCCCAAGCACCGGACAGCACAATTCGCATCATCGGTCAGGGCTCGGAGTAACGCGCATAAGCGCTTTCCGAGATAGAGAGTTTCTATCCTGCAACCTTAGAACGAGATGTTGATGTTCCGTATCACTATCGCCGCAGTAGTTGTCCTCACCCTGGGCGCTTGCACGACCGTCAAGCACGCACCGATCTCCCAAGATTCCCCGAGCAAGCTGGAAGGAAAATCCATCGTTTCCGCCCGCTATGGGCAACCCGACTTCACTGCCTTTACCGCCGGCAAGGCGGCATTCGCGATGCTTGGCGCTGCCGCCATGGTGTCGGAAGGTAATGCCATCGTCAAAGAAAACGGCATCGAAGATCCTGCGATTGCGATCTCTGCCGGACTGCGAAGGAAGCTGGCCAGTTTGAAGAACACGACGGCTGTGAACGCGTCTGGCGTAGCAGCTAAAGATGATGTCGCAACGGTAGTCGCCGCCAGTCCAGGAGGCGATTTTGTTTTGGACGTGAAGACGCTGACGTGGATGTTCAATTACTACCCGACGGATTGGGCGCATTACCGGGTCAGTTATACGGCGAGGCTGCGGCTGATTGATACGGCAACGAAGACTGTCGTGGCGGAATCGGCTTGCACAGGGGTTCAGGGTGATGACAAGAATCCCCCGACGAAGGATCAGTTGCTGGAGAACGGGGCAGGGTTGTTGAAGGGATATTTGGCGAAGGCGGGAGAGGCTTGCACGGAGGTGCTGGCGCGGGATGTGTTGAAGCTTTGAGTTGTATTCGTAAGCGCAGTCCGGGTCGCTGTTCTAGTTAGCGTGAACGTGAGGTACATACATGCATGAAAAGCAAAGGGTTGCGATCAACCAATTTATTGCCGCAGTCCGTGGATTGAAAGACGCCAACGTTATTCGATCTCATCGTTATCTAGGTGATCTGGCGGAATTCCTCTGCGCAGATAGAGTAAAGGTAAATCTTTCAACTAATCTTCGAGAGGTTGGTCATGATGGAATGCGTGAGACTTTGCGGGCTCAAATAAAGTATGGTGGTGGGAAAAAAACTAATATGGACCTCGGGGATCCCAGCAAATATGAAGAAATTTATATCGTGCTAGGTAAAGAAAGCGTCATCCGGAAACATGCGTGTGATGCTGATTTTCAGATATACAAATTTACTTCGGCACAGGTTTTCGCTATGGGGAAAAACGGAAAAGGGGGGTACTCATGTGGTCCGATCCATTTTCGACGTCCGCCTGATGAGAGAATATTTATAAATGATGTTCTCTAAGTGGTGCGCGCCCTAGTAATTTATTTTTCCTTCTTGGTGGCGTTGTTTTTTATTTTTTAATAATTTTATAAATGATTGTCTGCCTCGCGGTATTTATTCTTTATGTGATTAGCGTCCTTGTTTTCGGTTTTGCGGCATTCAGGATAAACCCAAGTATCAGGAAGTGGATCGAGAAATCGAGTTTGTTGACGGAGCGATCGTTGCGTCAACTGGCTTATGTTTCTGACGAAAGCGCGCTTGCCGCTTTTAAGAAATATATTTTTGGTTTGGCAGCAGTCCTTTTTTCCTTAGTCGTGGTTCTGGGGCAATTCATTGCCGAACCGACACGTCAAGTGCTAAGTATCGGATTTGTCGCGCTTCTTTATATAGGCAGTTCCATAGGCGCCTGGTCGCACAATCGCGAAGAAATTGTCCGTGAATTCCTAGAAGATGCGAAGACTACCTCGAAGAAAGTTGCCATCGGGTACTCATTGCTCGCTGCGCTGATGTTGAGCTTCGTCATCGGCGTAGGTCTGTGGGCTGGAGAACTGGATCTGATTAATCTGAGTAACTTGGTAAGGTTTCTAGTTTTTGGATTTGCGGCTCTTGTGGTTGCAGTCATTCTCGTTCGATTTTTTTCAGTGGCATTCATCCTCGTTCCCGCATTTATTGCAATATCGTTTCTTTGGCTTTCAATATATGTGGCGAGATCGGTTCTGGTTGTCGGAAAGGAAACTCTCGTCAACTTGTTTTGCGCTTATTGTGTGCTTGGTACCATTTATCTGGCTCTGCTGAGTATGCCGGGTTTAAGGATTTGGCTGAGTATTCCTGCGATTTGCCAGTGAGTAAATGGGACAAGCTAAGGCTTGGAAGTGCTTTCGTAGTTAAACGTTTTCAGGCGCGGAGTTGGTTGGTGAGAGCTCTGTTCCACGCAACTTGGATAAGCGTAAAAAGATAAGGAAATGCGATCAATGAGTGCAATGGAAGCGGTGCAGTCCCATGTGCAGGACTGCCTAGGAAAAATGCCCGTAATCGTACTCGGCAGTGGCGCATCTGCCGCGCACGGAATTCCAGGCATGTATCCGTTGGGCGAGCACCTGGCCGCCTCGTCTTTGCCCGCGCCGTGTCAAGGCGAAGCGCATCTCCTGGGATGGCAGCAATTCCTGGACAAAGTCCAGAAAATGGATCTTGAGTCCGCGCTTAGTGGCGTCAATGTCACGCCGGAAGTTCTTGATCACATCGTGCGCGCCACTTGGAGTTTCCTGAACGCTGCAGACTTGCTCATTTTCGAGCGGTTGTTGGCCAATCGGAAACTTCTGCCCCTCAGTCAGCTGTTCCAATATCTCCTACGCAGCACCGCTATGGACTTGCAGGTTGTGACGCCGAACTACGACCGGCTAGCCGAATATGCTGCCGAAGCAGCTGGCTATTGCGCCTACACCGGTTTTACTTTTGGTATGTTTGGTACGCGCGCCGTCGATGTCCCCCGGATTCATACCGGGCGTCGGCCTGCAAGAACAGTCAATATATGGAAAGTGCATGGTTCACTCGGCTGGTTTAGCGGAGCAGATGGCTCTCTCGTTGCCCTGCCTCCCGTAGTGACAGTCCCCAGAGGCTTCACGCCCGTCATAGTCACGCCGGGTACAGAGAAATATCGCCGCACCCACGAAGAGCCATTCCGAAGCGCTATGCACAGTGCCGATGATGCGGTCGCTCGGGCAAGCGCCTTCCTGTGCATTGGGTACGGTTTCAATGACGACCACTTGCAACCTCTGATGATGGAGCGCTGCACGCGCCCGGATGTCCCGTTGGTCCTTCTCACCAAAGAGATCAGTCAGACGGCCCACAAGTTTCTCAGAAGCGGACGTTGCAGTCGTTACGTCGCTCTGGAGGAATGCGAGAACGGTACGCGAGTGTTTAGTCACGACGTGCCGGATGGCGTCGAATTGCCGGACCATTCAGTGTGGCGCTTAGATCGCTTTCTTCACCTTGTCACCGGATAAGTACACATGAGCATCCTTGATTACAAAGACAACGAATCTTTGGGGCGTGTGCGCTCTGTAGATACCGCTACCGTCGTCATAGCTGTGGAAGATGTCGAGCGGCTGCGTAAGCTGCAGGTAAATCGGCTTGCCGTACTGCAGAGTAGCCGAGCGGGCCAGCACCTTATTGGCATTATCCAGAAGATCACGCGCACAGCTATCGATGGCAAGGGAAGCTTGGCTGATACTGAGGACGCTCCAGATGGCGAATACCAGACAGAACTAAACGTAGTGCGTATCGCACTGATAGGCACGCTAATGGATAAGGTCGGGCCGCGCAGTAACGTATTTCTGCGCACTCTTGAAACAGTTCCGGAGATCGACGCCAACTGTTTCGCGCTTGAGGGGGGGCGGCTAACGGCCTTCATGCGTGTCATCGCTAACATTTCGGGCGACGCACAGAAGCTCTCGCTAGGGCACTACACGCTTGATGAGAGTGCTGATGCCTTCCTAAACGGGAATAAGTTCTTCCAGCGGCACGCCGTTGTCGTTGGAAGCACGGGCTCCGGCAAGTCTTGGACGACGGCGCGCATTCTTGAACAGGTCGCCGCCCTCCCCAATGCCAACGCGATTGTCTTCGACATCCATGGCGAATACGCTCCGCTCGCTTCAAACGGCTTTCGACATTTCCGGATCGCGGGACCCGCCGACCTTAGCGGCAGTGCGTCCCTCAACGAGGGCGTAATTTTCTTGCCTTACTGGCTACTTGGCTACGAGGCTATGACATCAATGTTCGTGGAACGCTCTGATCAGAACGCGCCAAACCAAGCTATGGTGATGTCGCGCGCCATTTTAGCGGCTAAGCAGAAGTACCTCCAAGCGGAGGCGCGCAACGACATACTTGAAAACTTCACCATCGATAGCCCCATCCCGTTCGATCTATCCTGCGTGATTGACGACCTAGCCAAACTCAACGATGAAATGGTGCCGGGCGCGCGCTCTGGCACTGAGAAGGCGGGTGAATTCAATGGCAAGCTGAGCCGAATGATCCAACGCCTGGAAAATAAGCGGACAGACCGGCGGTTGGGCTTCCTGTTCCAAGGCGCCGGAGAGACGCAGGCTTTTGATTGGCTTGATCGTTTGGTCTGCGCGCTGCTAGCCGGTTCTGCTGATCAAGAGGGCGGTGGAGGTGGTGTCAAGGTAATCGACTTCTCTGAAGTGCCGTCCGACGTGCTACCGCTGATGGTGAGCCTAGTTGCGAAACTCGCCTTTTCGGTACAGCAGTGGACTGAAGCTTCAATGCGCCATCCTATTGCCATATTTTGCGACGAGGCGCATCTCTATATTCCAGAGAGACAGCAGGCTGGCGGGGCAGGGGAAATCTCTGTAGAGATCTTTGAACGAATTGCTAAGGAAGGTCGTAAGTACGGCGTCGGCCTTGTCGTGATTAGCCAACGTCCGTCCGAGGTCAACCGAACGGTCTTGAGCCAGTGCAACAACTTGGTAGCCATGCGACTGACAAATGGTGACGACCAGTCGGTCGTGCGGAGATTGTTGCCGGATAGCCTGGCTGGCTTCGGGGACCTGTTGCCTGTGCTGGATACGGGCGAGGCGCTTGTGGTGGGGGATGCGAGCCTTTTGCCAACGCGGATCAGAGTTTCGATGCCACAGCACCGGCCCAACAGTGGGACAGTCGAGTTCTGGGAACGCTGGGGGGCGAACCAGGCCGTCGGCGGTCTCGCGGTGGCTGTGGACGGCTGGCGAAAGCAAACTGTGCAGACATCTACGGCCGGTGCCTCCTGACCTTGTAGTTTATGAACGACGCGCAGTCGGGGGCTTCCGCCCTTACCCCCAGTAGGCACTACCGGCTTAGTGGCAGCGGTGCGTTGCGACGTTACCCAAGTATTGTAAATAATAGGCCGAGCACATGCCGGAGTTCTTCCGATATTGCGGATATTGCTTATGTTGAATTAGTAAAGTTGCTGTCGGCCAACTGGGTTGTCCGAGTTTTAATTAATAAATATAGCAACAAAATATTCATAGAATAAATATATGACAACCATTAAAGCTATTACGGCTATACCTCCAGGAACTAATCGGAAATATGAAATTCAGTTAGATGGAAGAAATTTGATCGTAGTCGGAGGAAACGGCTCGGGGAAAACTTCTTTTTTGAGAGAAATTTGGACGCGCTTAACAATTCAAATTATCGAGAATGGGATAGGTAATCTAGCTAATAATGAACAAACATGCGAGTACCTCAACTCCCAACTGAAAGATGGTAAGGGCAACCCCCAAGAGCGGCACGGTTGGCAACAATCCTTATTGGTTAGTCAGCGGTGGCTGGAAAGATACTTCGGATGGGCGAAGATAGAATACACCGACGTGGGTGCGCTTCTTCTCGAGAAATCTCGGAACAATATTACTTTGAGATATTTTGAGGCCTATCGCCAAGCGAACATTCAAGCCTCGCAATCTGCCTCTGGTGTAAGAATAGACCCAAAAACTATCGATGTTCGCGAAAATTTGGGAACCTCTCTGGAGCAACACCTGCTCAACTTGCGAGTTAGATCAGCGCTGGGATATGAGAGCGCAACAAGCGAAGAATTGCAAAGAAGAAACGATATTAACAGCTGGTTCGAAGATTTTGAAAAAAATATTGGCTATTTATTTGAAGACGAATCAACTTGCCTCGATTTTGAGCGCGAAGAGCTTAAATTCTATCTTAAACAAGACGGAAAACCTAGATTTACGTTTCAACAGCTTTCCTCTGGCTACTCATCAATTTTAGATATCTATGCTGACTTATTAATAAGGACCGAGTATTTTTCCATAACTGCCCGGGAGCTCAAGGGTATTGTCATAATTGACGAGTTGGATGCTCATCTTCATGTATCTCTCCAGCGAAGAATATTTCCATTTCTTAGTCGATCCTTTCCTAGTGTGCAGTTTATTATAAGCACACATTCTCCGTTCGTACTTACGTCGGTAAGCGATGCCATAATATATGACATTACTTCAATGACCACCTCGAGCGACCTCTCAATGTACTCCTTTGAGGCGGTGGTTGAAGGTCTCCTTGGAGTTCCGCCCGTGTCTAAACAGTTAGAGGAAAAAATTCTCGAACTGGCAAGGCTCTGTGACGCAGAATATTTCGACATAGAAAAAGCCGAAGAGATAGCTCGTCTTATACAACCGAATGCTCATGTTCTGGACGATGAGTCTCGAATGTTCTACGAACTCGCTGTAAATAAGGTTCTTCTATCCAAACGATCGAAAAATGTTTAACGTTATCCGCACCCAACCAGCACCGGCCTCTTTGGCTGCTCGTCGGAGCTACTCAGACGGCGATGTGATCATTGAACTAAAAAGAATTTTCTTCGACAAGTGCTACATTTGCGAAACTAAGGATCCGCTATCGCTCAATGTAGAGCACTTTTATGCCCACTTGGATGATGACGAAAAAAAATATGACTGGGACAATTTGTTTTTCGCATGTGCAAGATGCAATAACATCAAGCGACATCATTTTAACGACCTATTGAACTGTACAGATCCTGCGATAAACGTATTCCGAGCGATTAGGCATCTGCCGCCTGTGACGCCATTTTCCAAGGAAATCCGCATCGAAGCGACGTCTGTCGATGAAAGATCTCAGCGGACTGCTGAATTAATTCGAAAGATATTTAACGATGACAATACGGGAAATAAAGAGGTAACTGGCGTCTATCTCCGAAAGCGCGTATTCCATCAATATTCTCGTCTATTGCGCCATATAAATACGTATATCAACGAGGATTCCCTGCCGGCGGAAAGGAATGATGCCTTAGGGCGAATTAAGAATATGCTTGGCGACGATCAGGAATACTCGGCGTTTATCCGCTGGGCGATTTTAGACTCTCCGGCTTTATTGGCTGAGATTGGGGTTGATCTTCCTTGAAATTGCCATGGAAAAGGGCAGGCGGCATGAGCCCTGAATGGGGCATAGGTTCGCTCAATACGGTGTTGAGATTGATAGGTGGTCGTGGAGTGTATGTCTCAACGTATGCGTCGAGGTGTGAATATCTCAGGTGCAAAGCGGGGTGTCGCGCGTGCTTGAACCTTGGAAGCAGAAATGCGGCGATCGAGAGACGCGCTCAAGCGGAATCAATGCCCGCGTAGAGCAATCACAGCAGATCCAATGCGAATCTCTCAAATCACGTGATACGTGTATGACCCAGTGAAATCTGCTCACGTCATGATCAAGGGGATTGACGGTGAGCAAGAAGATGCAATACGACATCAAACCTGTGCAGCCAAGCGCAACAGCGCGTTGGTGCTGGACATATCCCAGGGCAAGACGATGCAGGCCGAGGCCAGCCGGAAATTCGTAGGGGGCTGGCCGACATTACTCGAATGTCGGCGCTACCTCCTTTTTTAATTTTTAGGGGTGGCAGCCGGGGAAAGCTCACACATTGATCGTGGATTATCAAGTGCGATTCCTATGAGCTCGGAGAGATGGTCACAAAGCGCTTCGACCCCGCCTACCAAATTAGACGTAATCCAATCGTCTAACGACTGTGCGTCCGCGGAGTTCGGCTCACTCACCCCATTCCCCACAATCCGAGCAATCGCCCAAATCCCTTGGCAAGCCCGCTCCATCTTCCTCAAATCATCCACCCGCACAACAGCAAACTCCGGATCATCCGGCGTTGCCCAGCGGTCATAGGTATAGGGGTGATCATTCATAGCAGCCTCTTTTGTCGTTAGACCCGCTCCCCGCTGTCAATCGGGGTGGGCGGGCGCAAGGCCGGGTTGACAGACCGGTGACAAAAGAAACCGGCGCACGCGAGCGTGCCCCAGCCAAGGCCCGCCCATAGCAGGGACGTGCGTCGGCCTACGGACGAAAAAATGCCGCTATTGCAGCGGCAGTCCGCCTTTTGTCATTTCCAGCTGTCAAACCGGACGGTCATTGGTGTGACCGCAGGGCAAGTATACGGCGGAACGCTATGTAAGCCGCAACGATGCGCGTGACGTTTTTGTCTCGCCCCAAACGACTGTCAAAAAGCACAAAGGGCTCCGCAGAGCCCTTCGTCATTTTCATGCAGCAACCGGCACAAAAAACCGATCCTTCAACTCCTGCAACCCAATCCTCTCCAACATCTCCGTCAGCCTCTCCGCAGGCTTCCGGGTCGGCAAATCCTTAAACTGCGCCACGATCAGCTCATTCTTCATCGAGTGCTCCCACCCGACCAACTCCGTCACGCTAACCTGATACCCATGCGCCTCAAGCTGCAAGCACCGCAGCACATTCGTAATCTGGCTTCCAAACTCCCGCGTATGCAGCGGATGCCGCCAAATCTCCGCCAGTGGATCAGCCAGCGCCTTGCCTTTATTCTTCCTTAGCACCGAAGCCACCTCAGCCTGACAGCAAGGCACAACGACGATGTACTTGGCCTTCTTCTCCAACGCAAAGTGAATCGCGTCATCGGTGGCGGTATTACAAGCATGCAACGCAGTGACAACATCAATCCTCGCCGGCAACTTATCCGACGTAATCGACTCCGCCACAGAGAGATTCAAGAACGACATCCCTCCAAACCCCAGCCGCTTAGCCAGTTCCTCTGACGACTTCACCAATTCCTCACGAGTCTCGATCCCATAAATATGGGACCCATTCCCGACGGCATCCTTCTGTTCCTTGAAGAACAAGTCATACAGAATGAACCCCAGATAAGACTTCCCAGCCCCATGATCCGCAAGCGTGACCGCGCCGCGTTCTTGTTGGACGTCTTTCAGCAACGGCTCGATGAACTGAAACAGGTGATAGACCTGTTTCAGCTTACGGCGGCTGTCCTGGTTCATCTTGCCGTCGCGGGTCAGGATGTGCAGGGCTTTTAGCAGTTCGACGGACTGGCCGGGGCGGATGTCGTGGGTTTTTTCTGACATGGGGGAAGGCAAAGCGCCCCGCACGGGGCGGGGCGCGTAGTGGCGCGGAAAGCGTCAGTTTAACGAAAACGCTGATGCGCCCGCAGGGCAGTACAAAAAGCGGGTCTTAGCCTACGGTGGCAAAAACCGGTTCGCCCAGGTTCAGCATCAAACGATTTGCCCAGGCGAAGATCGCGTCCGAGTGCAGCAGGTCCAGCACTTCGCCTTCGCTCAAGCCCGCATCCTTCAATGCCTGGATGCTGTTGGCGTTGACGTCGGCCTGGGCTTCGGTGATCTGGATCGAGAACTGGGCAATCGCCAGTTCACGCGCCGTGGTGCCGGCGGTGTAGGGGTCTTCGAACACTTGCGCGATCACTTCATTACGCTTGGCCAGTTGTTCGAAGCGCTGCGCGTGGACGGATGCGCAGTACACGCAGCCGTTCACACGCGAGACAACCGTGGAGCCCAGCTCGCGTTCGGCGCGCGACAGGCCGCCTGGGGCGTACATGATGGCGTTGAAGGCGGTGGAGCGCTGGCGCAGGATTTCCGGTTGGTGGACCAGGAACAGGTAGTAGTCCGAGACCTTGGCCTTGGGGTGGCTTTCTTCCAGGACGGCGACTTGTTCCGGGGTGGCGGTGTCGACGTTGACGACGTCGAGCCATGCCTTCCACTCCAGC
>NZ_LBHW02000078.1:0-10280 GCF_001005835.2 Achromobacter sp. LC458 | reverse complement strand
CACCGGCTCGATCACCCCATCCTTCCACGCCCACGCCCAGGCCACCGCCAGGGGCAGCAGCGCCCAACGCCGCGTGGCGGGCGGCCAAAGCATCAAGGCGGCAAAAAACAAGGCGGGCCACGGACTATACAAAGGCATGGATGCGTTAGGGCGGGGAATGCGGAGCGCAAAGTGTAAGGCCCGAGCCGGCGGGCAAGCGCGACATGGCACTAAGAACCCGCGCAACGCTGCACCGGCCAACACCGGCCTTTTCATTTAGCCGCATTCGGGCGACCATGCCGCAGCGGCGGCGACGTGCCCGCCCCGTATCCGGCCCGGTTCACGTGGCCGCAACAGGAGTCGATATGAAGATGATTGCGTGGTTGATGTTGGCGGCGGCCATTTTGCCGTTCGTCTCAACAATTGTGGCGAAGGCGGGCGGGCAGAAGTTCGACAACAACGACCCCCGGGCCTGGCTGGCGCGTCAGGAAGGATGGCGCGCGCGCGCCAATGCGGCCCAGATCAATACGTTTGAATCGCTGCCGTTCTTCTACGCGGCCGTGCTGTTCGCGCTGTACACGCAGGCGCCGCCCGCCCACGTTGCCACGTTGATGGCGTGCTGGTTGGGCGTGCGTCTGGGTTACCTGGCGATGTACCTGGCAGGCTGGGGCGCGCTGCGTTCGGTGGTGTGGACGATCAGCGTGGGCTTTGTCATCGCGATCCTGTTTTCCGGCGTCTGAGCGGGGGGGCTGGTCGTGACGGTGGCCATCACTTCCAGACCGTCACTTCCAGACCATCACTTCCATTCAAATACCGCGCGCCCGCTGCCCGCGCCCTGCACGTTCACTTCGCGCTCTTGCGCGCGGCCTTCGTACGTTGCCGAGACCTTGTAGGTGCCCGCGGGTAGCTTGATCAGCATGTACGGGCCTTCGGCCGTGGTCTTCAAGACTTCCTTGCCTTGCGCATCGCGGATGACCACGGCCACGCTGGCCACGTAGTCGGCTTTACCGTCGCGCTGCGCCGCGAAAGTCAGCGACAGCGGGTAATCCTTGGCGGCGGCCTTCATGGCTTCCGATTCATCAATGCCGATACCGCCGCTGATGTACTGCACCGAGCCCTGGTGCTGGACCGCCGGCAGCGCGGCCTGCGCCGTCGACAACACGCCCGCAATCGCCATGCTGCCCAGCGCCATCATGGCCGACATGGTGCAGCGTTCAATGCGTTTGTTCATCTGATTCTCCTGAAGTGGACGAGTACGTTTCGACCTGGGCGCCGGCAAGGAGTTCGCAGCGGTGCGTCTGCAAGATCAACCGATTGTTTCCGCCGCGCGGCTGGCCGGCCCGGCCAGCATATCCCCGCGCGCTCAAGCTTTCCAGTCGAACGCCAGGCGGCTTTCGCCGCTAAGCGTGCCGTCAGGTGAAAAGCGGCGTTCGTCCAGCTGACCCGAGCCCCCGTCGAACAGGACCAGCACGCTGGAACTGCGCGTTCCGTAGTCGGGGCTGACGATGAACGGGCTGCTCAACAGCCTTTCGCGGTCGGGCGGCAGGCCGGTGGCGGGCATGTCATCGTCCGTGGCGGTCTGGCGGTCGGCCAGCGCGTCGAACAAGGCCGGCAGATCGGGTTGCGGCGAGCGGCCAAGCACATCGGTAAACGCCGTCTTGGTCCGGGCGAGCTTGGGCCACGGCGTATCCAGCAAATGGTTCGACAAGGCGTAGATGCCGGGGTCAAGCGCGCGCGGCGGGCCGTCGCGGTTGCTCAGGTACCAGGCCTGGCGCGTGTCGCCCACGATCAGGTTGAAGCCGTTATACGCCTGGTCCGATTCATGCGTGCGGGCCAGGTAAACATCGGGCGGCTCGTCGCCACGCAGATAGTCTTCAACCAGCGCTCCGCGCGACGGGGCGGGGTTCAGGTGTTTGCCCGGTTCCCGATAGTTGGTCACCAGTGCAAAGCGCCCGCGCGTGGTCACGCCCATCCAGGTGCCGCCCGCCAAGCCGTCACGGCCCGCGTAGACGGTGGGCGCATCGGCCCATTGCGCTACCGGATGGGTGGGCCGCGCGTGGAATTCGTCGCGATTGGCGGCGATCAAAACGGGAATGCCCGACAAGGCGTGCAGGGCCAATACGGCAAGACACATGGTTCAAACCTGGTGGGAAGTTGGGTGGGGTGGGCGCACGCCCGGCGTCGTTGCAGCAAATTCCGGACCAGTCAGCGCGGCGCGCAGGTTCTCGATCTCGGCGGCCACGTCGGCCAGGGCGGGCGTTGGCGCGGTGATGGCAGCGTCCGGCGGCGGCGTGCCGTTGGCCACCGCCACGCTCAGTGCATGCAAGGCCTGCGCAAGCAGCCCGACCTGGGCGGCAGTGGGCGCGGGCTGGCCGGGCGGCAGCGACCAGGCGGTGTCGGACACCGCGTTGGCCACGCGTTCCAATGCGACCTCAACCGGCCACCACGCC
The DNA here is from genome assembly GCF_001005835.2 of Achromobacter sp. LC458. NCBI lineage: Bacteria > Pseudomonadati > Pseudomonadota > Betaproteobacteria > Burkholderiales > Alcaligenaceae > Achromobacter > Achromobacter sp. LC458. Next base: position 7,851 of record NZ_LBHW02000078.1, on the reverse strand, counting down.
AGCGCCCGGCGGCTGACCAGGCGGGGCTCGGACAAGCCCCGTTGCAAGGCAATGCGCAGGTCCGACAAGCTGGCGTAGGCCCGCGCGCGCAACGCATGGCGGTTGGCGGCGTCCGCCTGGAACACGGTGTTGACGTAGGCGGCCAGTGTGTCCATCGCGGCGGAAACCGCGTGGTCCAGGTTGTTGCGTTCGATGCGTATCCAGGGCAGATAGCCCACCAGCAACACGATGCCGGCGGCCACGCCCACGTCGATCAGCCGGGCCAGCGCGATGGCCCACGAGCCCGGCTGCAAGGCCCCGATCAACAGCATCAGAATCGGCACCAGAATGGCGGAAAACAAGCCGTAGTTGCGCCGGATGGACCACGGCAGCAACGACGCCAGCACCGCCACCGTCAACAGGCTGGCGACGCCGTTCTGGTCCACGGCCAGCACGGTGGCGCTGATGGCCACGCCCACCACGCTGCCGCCACAGCTTTGCAGCGCGCGGGCAAATACCGAGCCAAAGTTCGGCTTGAAGATCACCACGACGATGAGCGGCACCCAGTACGAACGCGGCAGCGATGCGGCCAGCGCCACGGCTTCCGCCGCGATCAGGCACAGGCCCAGCCGGACCAGGTAACGCACGGTGGTCGGGCCGGGGCGATAGGTGCGGGCCAGCACGCGCCACGGCGTGCGCGGCGGCGCGGGCGTCAAGCCATCCAGCGGGTCCACGTCAGCCGGCTTGACCCCTTGCATCAGGGGCAGCGCCTGGGCCAGGGCATCCGCCAGCTGGGGCATGCCGGCCTGGCGCAAGGCGGCGATGTCGTCATCCGGGGCGGGCTCGCGGTCGTTTTCGACACGGTCGGCCAGGCGGTTCATCACGCGCGCGCAGGTGGGCGGCAGCGGGCGCCCCGCACGCGCCAGCGCCAGGGCGGCATTGGTCAGCGGGGTGCAGGCTTGCAATTGGGCCGCCAGCCGGGCCAGGCGCGGCGATGGGCCGGCGGCGCGTCCGCGTGCCGCCAACACGGTGTCGTAGGCGGTGGTCATGGCCGCTTCCATGTCCCGCCGCGCGATCATCGTGCGCGACGTGCCGATGGCGGCAAACAAGGCGGCCAGCTTGCGGTAGGCCAGCGCGACGGCGGCGCGTTCCGGAGCGATCGGGTTGATGACCCAGCCCACCAGCGTCAACCCCAGGCCGAACAGCCCGCCCGTGCCGACCAGCACGGACGGCAGCCACGGCGGCAGGGTGGACGTCAGGCTGGAGCCGACGATGACGTACACCGCGAATTGCAGCGTGGCCACCGCCGCGATGTTGTTGAAGGTGCCGATCAGGCTGGCAATCAGCACCAGCACCGTCATGGCGGCCGATGTCCACAGCCCGTGGCCGGCCACCAGGTTGCCCAGCAGGTAACCCAGCGCGCCGCCCAGCACGGTGCAGCCGATGGACAAGGCGCGGTTGCGATACGGGCCGCCGTTGTCGCCCGTGATGGCGGGCAGCGCGCCCAGCGCCACCAGCGCGGCGGCCGCGCCTTGGCCCAGTGCCAGCCCCACGGCGCAGGGCAGGCCGATGGCCAGCGCCGCGCGCAGCGCCACCCAGCGGCTGACGGGCGAAGGCTCCATGTGCGCCAGGCTCATCAGCCAGCGCATGTTGGCGCCGCGCGCGCCGTGGCGGGTCAGGGGGCGGGACACGGTGGCCTCATGGCGGGGCGTCAGGGCTTGATCAGCGGCGCGACGTCGGGCGCCGCCAGCCGGAAGTAGTCTTCCGTGTTCAGCAGGATGGAAGCGTCCAGGCGCCCTGCGTTGAACACGATTTCGTCGTGGCGGCTGCGCAGGCTGGGGTCCACCAGCAGGTGCAGGTCGGGGTTGAACGAGAAGGGCGGGATGGCGCCGATTTCGCAGCCGGTCAGTTCGCGGGCCAGTTCCTGCGAGGCCAGCGATGCTTTCTTGCCGCCCGCCGCGCGCGCGATGGCGTCCAGGTCGGCCTGTTTGTCGGCCGGAAACACGGCCAGGACGTTCTTGCGCAGGTTTGACGAGATCTTCACCCGGCAGACCAGCGCCTTGGCGCCCTGGCTGACTTCGGTGCCACGGATGGCGGCCACTTCGACCGAGCGGCCGGCGGCGGGGTGGTGGATCAGGCGATGGCGGGCCTGGTGCTGGGCCAGCAGGGCTTGCAGGCGTTCAAAGACTTCCATATCGATGGCGGCAAAGGGGGTGGGGATGGACGGCGGGCCCGGGCTTGGCGCACCCGCCCCGCAGTCGCATGATACGCCCGCGCCGGGGTCAGATTTCGCCGGTGAAGGCGTAGCCCCAGCCCCACACGGTGCGAATCGGCAGCTCTACGTTCACGTCCTGCGCCTTGCGCCGCAAGCGGCTGACCACCACGTCGGTGCGGCGCACCGATTCACGGCCCGCCTGGGCGTCCGAGCCGGACGCGTCGCCACGCGGCAACCGCTTGTCGGCCGACGTCGTCAACCTGAGCAGGAATTCGCGTTCGGCCAAGGTCAGCGACAAGCGCGTGCCTTGCGGGCTGACCAACGTCCAGGCGGCGTCCAGAAACTGCCACTTGCCGGGAGGTTCGGGCGCGGCGGGCGCCGCGGGCGTGGCAGCGAAGCGGGGTTCGGCCTCGGCCGCCATGGGGCGGCGGCCGGTGGCGGGCACGCGCCGCACCAGGGCTTGCAGCGCGGCGGCGATCTCGGCGGTGGCCACGTCGTGCTGAAAACACGCGTCGGCGCCGCAGTGCAGGCCCAGGATGCGGTTTTCGGGCGAATCGAAGCTGGACACGGCGATGATGCCGGCGGTGGTGTCCATGGCGCGCAGGCCCGCAACCGCCATGCAAAGATCGGTCAGCTCGGCTTCCATCACCAGCAACGGCGTACGGCGCGCCTGAAACAGGCGAAACAGGCCGTTGGAATCCTCGCACCGGCGGGGCGAGAAACCCATGTCGGCCAGTTCGTCGCTGCGGCGCGCGCGTTGGTCGGGATCGGGTGAGAAGACGATCAGGTCTAGTAGGTCGTTCATGAATCGTAGTGATCTTTGCAGCTTCAGCGCATGCATGATGCTACGAAAACAAGGGTTTCCTAACCCCGCTCAACGCCACTTTCGTACCCGAATTCTCAGACATGATTGCCGGGCGGCAACACGGCGCGCGCCCCGGTGTGTGCCGAACAATGTTTGAATCGCGCGCCAGGGCGTATTGGCGCGCTCCGCCCCCTGACATGGGGTTGAACAACAGGTGTTAAAACGGCCCGAAACCGCACCCGAACGGTGCATAAAAGGGCCCTGCGGCCGCGTTAAAACCGCTCTACGGGTTTTGTGGCTCGTTCCACCAGCCGCCGCCCAGCGCCTGCAACAGCGCCGCCGTGTCGGCGTAGCGTGCCGCATCGGCTTCGCTGCGCGCGATGCGGGTTTGCAGCAGTTGGCGTTGACTATCCAGCAGGCTTTGGTGGCTGATGCCGCCCGCCTGAAAGCGGCCTTGCGCAATGCGCAGCGCGTCGTCCGCGCGACGCCACGCGTCGTCGTAGGCATTGAACGCATCGGCATCGGTCTGCACGGCGCGCAGCGCGTCGGCTACCTGGCGGAAGCCGTCCAGCACCGTTTGGCGGTAGGCGGCAGCCGCCGCTTCGTAACCCGCTTCGGCCGCACGCTTGCGCGCGCGCAGTTCGCCGCCGCGAAACAGCGGTTGCACCAGCCCCAGCCCAAGGCTCCATACATTCACGCCGTCCGATAGATCGCCCGCGCGCGTGCGCTGGGAACCGAAACTGGCGGTGAGTGTGAACTGCGGATACTGGTTGGCGGTGGCCACGCCCACGTCGGCCGACGCCTTGTGCCACAGCGCCTCGGCGGCAAGAATGTCCGGCCGCTGGCGCGTCAGCGCGGAGGGCACGCCGGTGGGAATGTCGGGCGGCAAGGTCAGCTCCGCCAGGCGCAGGGGCGGCGTACGCAGCGCGGCGGGCGGCTGGCCCAGGTACACGGCCAGCTGATGCGTGGTCTGCGACAGCTGCTTTTCCAGCGGTGGCAGCGTGGCGCGGGTTTGCGCCACCAGCACTTCCTGGTTGCGCAAATCGGCCTCGGCCACGCCGCCCAGCGCCACGCGTTGCCGCATGATGTCCTGCTGGCGCTGCTGCGCGTCCAGCAGGTCGCGGGTGGCGGCCAGGCGCTCGGACAGGTCGGCCTGGCGGATGGCGGCGGTCACCACGTTGGCCGCCAGCGACATGCGCGCGGCTTGCAATTCGTGGGCCTGGTAATCCACCTGCGCCGCCAGGCCTTCCAGCGCGCGCCGATTGCCGCCAAAGACGTCCAGCGTGTAGGACACGTCGATTGACGCGTTGTACAGCGTGAAGGGCGCAGGCGGCTGCGTCACCGGCACGCCGAACGCCGACGGGTCCACCTTTTGCCGCGTGGCGGACAGGTTGGCATCGGCCGACGGCAGCAGCCTGCCGCCGGTTTCGGCGTCCAGCTCTTCGGTAGCCTGCCGCAGCGTGGCGCGCGCCTGGGCCAGCGTGGGGCTGGCTTCAAGCGCCTGACGCACCAGTTGGTCCAGCGCGTCCGAACGGAACAGCCGCCACCATTGCGCGGGAATGTCCGCGCCGGGTTGCAGGCGTTGTGCGCTAGTGGCGCGTTGCGCGTTGTCATCGGCCGTGTAGGAAGCCACGGCGGGCGGGTTCGGTGAAGTGAAATCAGGCCCGACGGTGCAGCCGGTGGTGGTCAAGGCCAACAGGCTGATCGCCGCCGGCGGCATCGCCAGCACCACCGCACGCAAACGAAAAACCATAAAGGGACGGGGAAAACGTGGCATGGCGCGTCAATCCAGAGTGCGGCGGTAGAACTTCACGGCGGCGGTCATCACGACCGCGGTGAACAGCATCAGGGGCCAGATGCTGGGCCACAGATCCCACCAGCCGTTGCCCTTGAGCAGGATGCCGCGGATCAGCCGGTTGAAGTGCGTCAGCGGCAGCAGGTTGCCCAGGTACTGCGCCCACATGGGCATGCCCTGAAACGGGAACATGAATCCGGACAGCAGCATGTTGGGCAGAAAATAAAACATGGTCAGCTGCATGGCCTGCAACTGGTTCTGCGCCAGCGACGACAGCGTGATGCCCACCGTCAGGTTGGCCGCCACGAATAGCAGCGCCGCAAGATACACCGACAGCAGGCTGCCCAGGATCGGCACATGGAAAACGAAGTGCGCGGCCAGCAGGATGATCGTGGCCTGGATCAGCCCGATGGCGATGTACGGCACGATCTTGCCCGTCATGACCTCAAGCGGGCGCACCGGCATCGACAGCAGGTTTTCCATGGTGCCGCGCTCGCGTTCGCGCGTCATGGCCAGGCCCGTCATCATTACCAACGTCATCGTCAGGATCACACCCATCAGCCCGGGCACGGTGTTGTATTGCGAGATCTGCTCTTCGTTGTAAAGCCGGTGCACGCGCACGTCGAAAGGGGGTTGCCCGCCCGCCAGCTTGGCCAGCGGGCCGGTCAGGTCCTTTTGCGCCACGGCTTGCGTCAGCTGCGTGGCCGCGCCAATTGCCATGCCGGTGGCCATGGGGTCGGTGGCGTCGGCTTCGATCAGCAGCGCCGGCCGTTCGCCGCGCAGCAGGCTGCGTGAAAAATCCGGCGGTATGGTCACCACGAACAGCACGCGGCCCTGCGCCAGCGCGGCGCGGCCAGCTTCTTCGTCGCGCAGTTCTTCGGTGATGTGGAAGTAGTCCGACGATTTCATCGCCGCGATGAAGCTGCGCGTGAACGGGCTGTGGTCGGCCGTGATGATGGCCGTGGGCATCTGCTTGGGGTCGGTGTTGATGGCGTAGCCGAACAGCGCCAACTGCATGATGGGCAGGCCCACGATCATGCCGAAGGTGATGCGGTCGCGGCGCAGCTGCAAGAATTCCTTCAGCACCATGCTCCACCAGCGCGCCCACGAAAAGCCTTGCAGATGGCGCATCATGCGGGGCTCGCGAAGTTGTCAGTGGACCGGTTCATCAAAAAGATGAACACGTCTTCCAGGCTGGTGTCGATGCGTTCCAGACGCAGGCCCTGGCCGCGTATCGCGTCCCGCAAGGTGCGTTCCAGCAGCCCGGCGTTCTGGCCGCTGACGTGCAGCGCCGACCCGAACGCCACCGTCTGGTCCACGCCCGGCGCGCTGCGCAGGCGTTGGCCCAGCGGCACCAGGTTGTGGCCATGGATGGCCCAGGTGGATAGCCGCTGCTCGGCAATCACCTGCTCGGCGGTGCCTTGCGTCAGCAGCTTGCCGTACGAGATATAGGCCAGCTTGTGGCAGCGTTCGGCCTCGTCCATGTAGTGCGTGCTGACCAGCACCGAGATGCCGCGCGCCGCCAATTCGTGCAGCTGTTCCCAGAAGTCGCGCCGCGCGGTGGGGTCCACGCCCGCCGTCGGTTCGTCCAGCAACAGCAGGCGCGGTTCGTGCAGCAGGCAGGCGGCCAGCGCCATCCGCTGCTTCCAGCCGCCCGACAACGAGCCGGTCAGCTGGTTGGCGCGGCTGTGCAGGCCCAGGTCTTCCAGCGCGCGGTCCACGGTCTGGCGGCGTTGCGGCATGTCGTACATGCGCGCCACAAAATCCAGGTTTTCGCGGATCGTCAGATCGTCCCAGTACGAGAACTTCTGCGTCATGTAGCCGACATGGCGCTTGATCTGCGCGCTGTCTTTCACAATGTCGTAGCCCAGGCAGGTGCCGCTGCCGGAATCCGGCGTCAGCAGGCCGCACATCAAGCGGATGCAGGTGGTCTTGCCGCTGCCGTTGGGGCCCAGGAAGCCGAAGATCTCGCCTTCCTGCACGCGCAGCGATACGTCGTTGACGACGTGCTTGTTGCCAAAGCGTTTGTTCAAGCCTCGCACGTCGATGACGGCCTTGCCGGAATCGGGCGCGGCCGGCTGAAGGTCGGCGGGGTGACCAGCGGGGTGATCAGCGGGGTGATCGGCGGGGTGGTTAGGGGGCGGGGTCATTGCAGCGTGGCCTCGACCGGCTGGCCGGGATGCAGCCGCGCCGCCGCGTCGGGCGTGGGCCGCGCTTCCACCATGTACACCAGCTTGCTGCGGTTTTCGCGGCTGTAGATGACGGGCGGCGTGTATTCGGCCTGGTCCGACACGTAGTCGATATGCACGGGTATCGGATCGCCGCAACCGTCGCAGCGCAGGCTGGCTTGTTGGCCCGCTTTTAACGAGCCGACCACGGTTTCGGGTACGAAGAAGCGCGCCTTGATGTTGCCGGGCGGCAGCAGGCTGACCACGGGGCTGCCCGCCGGCACCCATTCGCCCACGCGGTACATCGTGTCGAACACGCGGCCGGCCGCCGGCGCGGCCAGTCGTTTTTGAGCAAGCGTCCAGTCGGCCTGGGCCAACGTGGCGCGGGCCGCTTCAACCGTGGCCGCCTGGGCCACGCGCTGATCCTCGCGCCCCGGCAGGTTGGCCACTTCCAGCTGCGCGCGCAATTCGCGCACGCGGGCGGCGTCCGACTGCGCTTGTTCGCGGCTGTCATCCAATTGCGCACGGGCGATGCCGCCGACGCGAAACTGCGCGTTATCGCGTTGCAGTTGTGCGGCGGATCGCCGGCTGGCGGCCTCGGCCTGCGCCAGCTGCGCGCGGCTGACATCGATTTCCGCCGGGCGCTTGCCCGTGCCGATGTCTTCCAGTTGCGCGATGGCGGCGGCAAGCTGCGCGCTGGCCTGGTCGCGGGCGGCCCGTTCGCGCGTGGCCTCCAGCGCGAACAGCGGCGCGTTGGCGTCCACCTGTTGTCCGCGCTTGACGGTCAGCGCGTCCAGGCGGCCCGCTTCGGACGACGCCACATAAACGTAGTCGCCTTCCACATAGCCTTGGTAGAACGGCGTGGCCTCCTGGCCGCAGCCGGCCAGCA
>NZ_LBHW02000077.1:0-11295 GCF_001005835.2 Achromobacter sp. LC458 | reverse complement strand
TGAGCCTGAGTCCGAGCCTGGGTCTGGGTCTGCGCCTGGGTCTCAGCCTGGGTCTGAGCCTGGGTCTCAGCCTCAGTCTGCGCCTGATCGTCCCCGCCCAGCGCCCGGTACACCGTCACCTGGTTCACCAGGCGGTTCAAGCCGTTTTCGTCGCGCGCGATCTCGGCGCTGCGGCGCTTCTCCTGTGCGTCCAGCCAGTCCTTGAGCGACACCGCCCCTGCCCGATACCGCACTTCGTACAGGCGTTCGGCATCGCGCGCCGCGCGCAGCGACACCGCCAGCTGCTCGGCCTGCAAGCTCAGCTGCGTCCGGTTCGACAAGGCGTTTTCAACATCCGCCATGGCCTGATACAGCGTCTGCCGGAAATTGACGACGCGCTCTTCGTAGTCGGCCTTGGATATCTTGATGTTCAACTGCATCTGGTTCCATTGCAGGAACGGCAGCGTCAAGCCCACGCCCAGGGCGGCGACGGGGTTTTGCAGCACGTTCGACAGCGTGGGGCTGGCGCTGCCCACCGACCCCGTCAGCGTCACGGGCGGATAGAAGCTGGCGCGGGTGGCGTCCACGGTGGCCAGCGCCTCGCGCAGGCGCAGTTCGGCGGCGCGCAGGTCGGGGCGACGGCCCAGCAAATCGGCGGGCACGCCGGCGCGCGCCTCGGGCAACGGGTACGGCGGCAGGCGCAGCGGGTTGGCCATGCTGCGGTCGGGCGGGCCGTCAAACAGGATGGCCAGCGCGTTGGTGTATTCCACGCGCTGCTGCACCAGCAGCGTGTGCGCCGCCTGCTGGCTGGCCACGGTCTGTTCGGCTTCGGCCAGCTCCAGCGCCGACGCGCCGCCCGCTGCGTACTGCGCGCGCACCAGGTCCTGCGTGCGGCGCGCGTAGGCGATGCTTTCCTCGCTGCTGGCGATGCGCTGGTTGATGAATGCCGTCTGCCAATACAGCGTGGCGGTAGTGCCCACCAGCGACAAAGCGGCGGACTGGCGGTCTTGCTCGGTGGCCAGTGCTTCCCACTGGGCCGCATCGCGCTGGCGCGACAGCTTGCCCCACAGGTCCACTTCGTAGCTGACCGTCAGCTGGGCCTGGTTGTTGCGGGTGATGATGCGGTCGCCGTACAGGTTGCGGTTGCGCGTCACGCTGGCGTCGCCACCCAGTTGCGGCATCAGCTGGTCTTCGGTCAAGCCGGCCTGGTATTGCGCGCGGCGCACACGGATCGCGGCGGCCGCCAGATCGTTGTTGCGCGCCAGCACAGCGTCGATCAAGCCATTGAGCACCGGGTCGTTGAAGTTGCGCCACCACTGGCCGCCCTGGGCCAGGGGCGCATGCAGGTTTTCCGAACCGCCATGGGTCCAGGCGGCGGGCGTCTGGGTCATGGGGGGTTCGTAGTCACTGCGCAGCAGGCTGCCGCATCCGCCCAGCGCAACAAGCAGCGCCAGCGCGACGGGTTTGCAAATCAGGGAAACCGCTTTCATCGTCCTCATTCCCGGGCCAAGGCCTCGACGGGATCCAGGCGCGCCGCGTTGCGCGCCGGCAAATAGCCAAAAAGCACACCGATCAGCGTCGAGCACGTAAATGCCGCCACCATCGATGCCGTGGAATAAATCATCTGGAACGAGCCGCCCGTGGCCTTGGACACCAGCACGCCCAACGCCAGCGACAGCATGATGCCCACCGCGCCGCCGATCAGGCAGACCAGCACGGCCTCAATCAGGAACTGCTGCATGATGTCGCTGCGCCGCGCGCCCACCGCCATGCGCACGCCGATCTCGCGCGTGCGTTCGGTAACGGACACCAGCATGATGTTCATCACCCCGATGCCACCCACCATCAGCGAAATCAACGCAATCAGCGACACCAGCAGCGTCATCGTCGCCGTGGTGCGCTCGATGGTCTTGCGGATGGCGTCCGTGTTGAACACGAAGAAATCCTTCACCACGTGGCGGCGCATCAGCAGGCGTTCGATGGATTTCTCGGCGGCGGCCGGCGGCGTGGCGTCGCTGACGCGCACCGTGATGCTTTTCAGATGCTGCTGCCCCAGCACGCGGGATAACGCCGTGGTGTAGGGAATCCAGACGTTCAGCGATTCGTTGTTGCCGAACACCGAGTCTTTCTTGGCGGTCACGCCGATCACGCGCGCGGGCATGGACCCCAGGAACACCACCTGCCCGATGGGCTCGGTGTGCGAGCCGAACAGCGCGCGCCGCGTGCCTTCGTCGATCACCACTTCCTGTGCGCGGCGCACCACGCTGGTCTCGTCGAAGAACTTGCCTTGCGCCAGCTTGATGGCGCGCACGCGGAAATACTGTTCGCCCACGCCCTGGATCGAGCCGTTCACCGACACGTTGCGATAGCGCAGCGTATTGCTGGTGGCGACCTCGGGCGTGACGCTGTCCACATAGGGCTCGCGCGCCAGGGCGTCGGCGTCCGCCGCGACCAGCGTGCGGATGTTGACGGCCTTTTCGTCGCCAAAGTCCTTGCCCGGAAAGACTTCCACCGTGTTGGTGCCGATGGCGCTGATGTCTTCCAGGATCTTGCGCCGCGACCCTTCACCCAGCGCCACCACCGACACCACGGCGGCAATGCCGATGATGATGCCCAGCATGGTCAACGAGGTGCGCAGGCGGTGCGCGTTCATGGACAGCAGCGCCATGCGCAGGGCTTCGCCGCAGCGGTCCAGGTAGGCCTGCCACGCGGGCCGCCTGGGCAGTTCGGGCGGGGCATCGCGCGCGGCGTCCCGGCGCGGGGCGTCGGGGTTGCGCTTGTCCGCCACGATCTCGCCGTCGCTGATCTCGATGATGCGCTGCGCGTGGCGCGCCACATTCATGTCGTGCGTGACGATGATGATGGTGTGCCCGGCCGCATTCAGCTCTTCCAGAATGCGCAGCACTTCCTGCCCGGTATGCGTGTCCAGCGCGCCGGTGGGCTCGTCGGCCAGGATGATGTCGCCACCGTTCATCAGCGCGCGCGCAATGCTCACGCGCTGCTGCTGGCCGCCGGACAATTGGCCGGGCCGGTGCTCGGACCGGTCAGCCAGGCCCAGCCGCGCCAGCAGTTGTTCGGCGCGGTCCATGCGGGCCTCGCGGCGCTTGCCGGCATACACGGCGGGCATTTCGACGTTGCCCTGCGCGGTCAGGTCCGACAGCAGGTGATAGCGCTGGAAGATAAAGCCGAAATGCTCGCGGCGCAGTTCGGCAAGCTCGTCCGGACCCAGCTCGCCCGTGCTGCGGCCGCCCACGCGGTAGTCGCCCCGGGTCGGGCGGTCCAGGCAGCCCAGGATGTTCATCAGCGTGGACTTGCCCGAGCCGGACGCGCCCACGATGGCGACCATCTCGCCGGCTTCGATGGTCAGGTTGACGTCTTTCAGGACGGCGATGGTCTGGTCGCCGGCGGGAAATTCACGCCGTACGCCGGACAACGCAATCAGCGGACCGCTCATGTCAGGCCCCCGGCGCGGCAGCGGCGGCCGGGGCGGCAGCGGCGGCCGGGGCGGAATCCGCCGACACGACCCGCTCGCCTACCTCCAGCCCTTCCAGCACCTGCGCCTGCACGTTGTTGTTCATGCCGATCTTGACGTGGCGCACCTCGGTCTTGTTGTCCTTCAGGACGACGCGCACGGCATAGCGGCCGTCCTCGCCCCGCTTGCCCAGCGCCGAGGCCGGCACCACGACGGCGTCGCGCGCCTCGCCCAGCACGATGAAGACCTGCGTGGTCATCGAGATGCGCAGTTTTTCGTCGGGGTTGGGCACATCGAACAGGCCGTTGTAGTAGACGGCGGCGGTGGTCGAGCTGCCGCTGGATGCGGTCAGCGACGTGGTGGCGTCGTCTTTCTGGATGGAGTCGGGCGCCGGTTCCACGGCGCGCAAGGTCGCGTGATAGCGCTGGTCGGGCTCGCCAAGAATCGTGAAGTACACGGGCAGCCCGGGTTTGACGCGGGTGACGTCCGCTTCGGAAATCTGCGCCTTGATCGTCATGGTGTCCACCTGGGCCACCTTGATGATGGTGGGCGCGCTTTGGATGGCGTTGACCGTCTGCCCTTCCTTGGTCACCACGGCCACGACCATGCCGTCGATGGGCGAGACGATGCGGGTGTAGCCCAGGTTGACCTTGGCCGTGTCCACCTGGATCTCGGCCTGCGCGATCTGCGCATCCAGCGAGGCGATCTCGGCGCGGGTCACGCCCAGCGTGGCCTCGGCGGATTCGTAGGCTTCGCGCGAACTGGCGTCGGCGGCCAGCATCTGGCGTTGGCGCTTGAAGGCCAGTTCCGCCTGCTTCAGCATGGCGACCTTGGCGGCCCGCTCGGCGCGCCGGGTCTGGAGGGCGGCCTCGGCGTTGCGCAGGTCGTTCTGCTGGGTCAGGTCGTCGATCTCGGCGACCAGCTGCCCTTTCTTGACGCGGTCACCCAGCTGCACTTTCAGGGACTTGAGCTGGCCTGTCGCCTGCGCACCGACGCTGACGCGCTCAATGGCGTCCAGCGTGCCGCTGGCCAGCACGCTGTCTTCCAGGTTGGCACGGGTGACCTCGGCGACGGCGAAGGTGGGCGGCGGCGGGGCCGAGAAGAACATGGCGCGCACCGCCAGCCCCCCCAACAGGACGACGACGGCGATCAACGCGTAACGCTTGAACTTACTGCGGGACTTTTTCATTGCACCTGAGAATGAGTGACCGGCAAGGCGGCCGTAACGTAACGCCACGCCATCGCAGCGCCACGCCCTCGCAACGCCGCGCAGTCGCGCAACGTCGGGCCGCCATCCTAAACGGGGCGAGGGTGCGTGGCGATGACCGATTGCGGCGAAACGGTGAAAAACCGTAAAGCGGGTTTCGGCCGGGACGCCGGCAAGAACGATTGTTCCGTTGCGTGAACGATACAACGGCAATGGCGCATGCACGAAACCACCGTCCTGCGCCTGCCGGGATCGTGCCGCCAACGTGCCGCCTCTTGTTGCGTAAGGCCGCGACTTGGCCGCTAGATGGCCGCTATCTTGTTCGCGCCGCCTGAAACATTTTGCCGCGCCGCAAAAAAACCGCGCCTCGACATAGCCCGACGATCCGCACAGAATGATTGCAGTTAACGCCGTGTCTACCTCCAACAGATCCCCCTCCTCGCCCTCTGGTTCCCCGGAATTTTCCGGGGCGGTGCTGCTGTGTCTGTTGGCGATGATGAATCACGTGGCGCTGACGGGCGGCCGGATCACTGTGTCGCTGACCGCGCTGCAAATGGGCCTGTCCACCTTCAAGGTCGGCACCCTGGTCGCGGTGTTTGCCGTGCTGCCGATGCTGTTCTCGGTGCGCGCGGGCCGCTGGGTGGACCGCGTGGGCATCGTGCGCCCGCTGGTCATCGGCACGTCTCTGGTCGCCATCGGCACCGCTTTGCCCTTTATCTTTCAGACACAGACGGCCCTGCTGGTGGCGTCCTGCTGTATCGGCATCGGTTTCATGCTGCACCAGGTCGCCACGCAAGATCTGCTGGGCCACGCCGAGCCGGCTCAGCGGCTGCGCAACTTTTCTTTCATGTCGCTGGCCTTGGCCGGATCCGGCTTTTCGGGGCCGCTGATCGCGGGTCTGGCCATCGACAACCTGGGCACGCGAACCGCCTTCGGCCTGCTGGCCCTGGGCCCCATCCTGTCCGGCATCGGCCTTTATTACCTGCGCCACCAACTGAAAGCGGTGGACTCGCAGCTGTCCGGCGCCAAAGAGGCCCAGCGCCGCCGCGTGACCGAACTGCTGGCGGTGCCGGCCCTGCGCCGCATCCTGATGGTGAACACGATTCTGTCGGGCGCCTGGGACACGCATCTGTTCGTGGTGCCGATCTTTGGCGTGGCGATCGGGCTGTCCGCCACCACCATCGGCGTCATCCTGGCGTCGTTTGCGGCGGCAACGTTCGTGATCCGGCTGGTATTGCCGCTGATCATGCGCCGGGTGCGGTCCTGGACGCTGGTGCGCGTGGCGATGGCCACCGCCGCCATCGACTTCATGCTTTACCCGCTGTTCACCGACGTTACCGTGCTGATCGTGCTGTCTTTCATACTTGGGCTGGCGCTGGGCTGTTGCCAACCGAGTATGCTGTCGCTCTTGCACCAGCATTCCCCGCCCGGCCGCGCGGCCGAAGCCGTGGGCCTGCGCATGGCGCTGATCAACGGTTCTCAGGTGTCCCTGCCGTTGACCTTCGGCGCGCTGGGTGCGGTAATTGGCGTTGCCCCCCTGTTCTGGGCCTATTCGCTGGCCCTGATGGCGGGCGGGTGGGCCAATCGAAATCCCCCGCTCGAGTCTGACCGGAAGCCTTAAGTGAACACGCAGTCCCCTCCCTCCGCCCCCGGCGTCGCCGGCGCCAGCTTGCCTTTTCGCCTGTGGACGCCCGAAGAAAGACAGGCCTCGCTGGACGACGCGCTGCGCCATTGGCAGGCGGGAGACGACGTCTGGGTATATGGGTACGGGTCGCTGATCTGGCGCCCGGACTTTGACTTCATGGAGCGCCGGCTGGCGACCTTGCGCGGCCACCACCGGGCGCTGTGCCTGTGGTCGCGGGTCAACCGGGGCACGCCGGAATGCCCGGGGCTGGTGTTCGGGCTGGACCGGGGCGGCTCCTGCCGCGGCGTCGTGTACCGCCTGGCGGGCGACCAGGTGCCCAACTATTTCCCTGCCTTGTGGGAACGCGAGATGTCCACCGGCGCCTACCTGCCCCGCTGGATCAACTGCACTACCGACGCCGGCACCGTGCGCGCGCTGGTGTTCATCATGAACCGCGACAACCCCGCGTACATCCGCGCGCTGCCCCAGGACGAACTGCTGGCCATCGTGCGCCGGGCGGCCGGCCGCTACGGCCCCTGCACCGATTACGTGGTGCAGACGGCCCAGGCGCTGCGGGCGGCCGGCATCCACGATGCCCGGCTGGACGCCATTGCGCGGCTGCTGGAAGAAGACGGACACAGGCTGCCCGAAGGCGCCTGAACCGGGCGGGAACGGGGTGGGTAGCGTTGCCCGGCCACACCCCGGGCCGGAAACATCCCCGAGGTCTGCGCGGGGTCAAAGGGCGGGTGGTGGTGCGGGCGGTATAAACTCCCTGTTATCCACCCTGAATCCCCATCCTCATGTCCGTCTCCGATCTGCGTCAAAGCTACGAAAAGAACGTCCTGTTGGAAAACCAGGCCGCCGCCTCGCCGTTCGAGCAATTTACCCGCTGGTTCGACGAAGCCCTGGCCGCCAAGGTGCCCGAGCCCAACGCGATGACGTTGGCCACGGTCGACGCAAGCGGCCAGCCCAGCGCCCGCATCGTCCTCATCAAGGGCTTTGACGAACGCGGCTTCACGTTCTTCACCAACTACGAGTCCCGCAAGGGGCAAGACCTGTTGGCCGAGCCGCGCGCCAGCCTGCTGTTTTTCTGGCAGCCCCTGGAACGCCAGGTCCGGATTGAGGGCGTGGTGGAAAAAGTGGCGCCCGAAGAGTCGGACGCCTACTATCACAGCCGCCCCGCCGGATCGCGCATCGGCGCCTGGGCTTCGCCCCAGAGCCAGCCCATTACCCGTGAAGCGCTGGAAGCCCGTGAAAAGGAATTCCGCGAACGTTTCGGTGAGCAGCCGCCGCGTCCGCCGCACTGGGGCGGTTACCGCTTGAAGCCCACCGCCATCGAATTCTGGCAAGGCAGGCCGTCGCGCCTGCACGACCGCCTGCGCTACGTCGCGGACGGCCCGGCCTGGAAGATCGAACGCCTGTCGCCCTGATGTCGGGCGCGTTTGCGCGCCCGCCCAATTACCGATTGCATGCCCGCCTCCTCCCCTGATTTTGACGCCGCTTTTTTCCGCACCGCGCTGGGCCGCTACGCCACCGGCGTAACGGTCGTGACGGCCGCCGGGCTTGATGGCGCCCCCATCGGCCTGACGGTCAGCTCGTTCAACTCGGTGTCGCTGAACCCGCCGCTGATCCTGTGGAGCCTGTCGCGCTCGTCGTCCTCGCTGGCGGCGTTCGAACAGTGCGAGCGCTACGTGGTCAACGTCCTGAGCGCCGAGCAGATCGCGCTGGCGCGCCGCTTCGCCACGGGCAAGACGCCCGACCGCTACGCCGGCCTGACGGTGCATTACGCGCCAGGCGGCACCCCGATGCTGGACGGCCATTGCGCCGCCTGGTTCGAATGCCGCAACCGCAGCCGCTACGAAGAAGGCGACCACATCATCATGGTGGGCGAAGTGGAACGCTGCGGCCACAGCAACGAACCGCCGCTGGTGTTTCACGCCGGCGGCTTTGACCTGACGCCCGCGGGCAGCCGGTCCGAAAGGAAGACGCCATGAGCGTGGACGTAGATTGCGTCGTCATCGGCGCGGGCGTCGTGGGGCTGGCCGTGGCCCGCGCGCTGGCGCAAGCCGGCCGGGAAGTGCTGGTGACCGAAGCCACCGAAGCCATCGGCACCGGCACCAGCTCGCGCAATTCCGAAGTGATCCACGCCGGTATCTATTACCCGGCGGGCAGCCTGAAGGCGCGCCTGTGCGTGCGCGGCAAGCACCTTCTGTACGCGTACTGCGCCGAACGCGGCGTGCCGCACAAGCGCCTGGGCAAGCTGATCGTGGCCACCGACCGCGATCAGGCGGCCCAGCTTGAGGGCATCGCCCAGCGCGCGCGCGCCAACGGCGTGGACGATTTGCAGTTCATTTCCGGCGAAGAAGCCATGCGCCTGGAGCCCGCACTGCAATGCACCGCCGCGCTGGTGTCGCCATCCACCGGCATCGTCGACAGCCATGCCCTGATGCTGTCATTCCAGGGCGACGCCGAAAATGCCGGCGCGCAGTGTGTCTTTCACACGCCACTGGTGTCCGGCCGCGTGCGCCCCGAAGGCGGCTTCGAACTGCAATTCGGCGGCGACGAAGCCATGACGCTGACCTGCAACGTGCTGATCAATTCAGCCGGGCTGCAAGCGCCCGCGCTGGCCCGCCGCATCGACGGCGTGCCGCCCGCCACCATCCCGACCGATTACCTGTGCAAGGGCAGCTACTTCACGCTGGCCGGCCGCGCGCCCTTCACGCGCCTGATCTACCCGGTGCCGCAACACGCCGGCCTGGGCGTGCACCTGACGCTGGACATGGGCGGCCAAGCCAAGTTCGGACCCGATACCGAATGGATCGGCACCGAAGACTACACACTGGACCCGGCGCGCGCCGACGTGTTCTACGACGCGGTGCGCAGCTACTGGCCAGCGCTGCCGGACCATGCGCTGGCGCCCGGCTACACCGGCATCCGGCCCAAGATCTCGGGCCCGCACGAACCCGCCGCCGACTTCGTCATTGCCGGCCCCGCCGTGCATGGCGTGCCCGGGCTGGTGAACCTGTTCGGCATTGAATCTCCCGGGCTGACCTCCAGCCTGGCCCTGGCGGAAGAAACCCTGGCGCGCCTGAGCGCCTGATTCCGCCCATCCCCTCTTCTCCTTACCTCGGCCTATTCCCGCACCATGCAGCACAACGACTACATCCTGACCCTGTCCTGCCCTGACCGCACCGGCATCGTCTACCGCGTCAGCGGCCTGTTGTTCGAATTGGGTTGCAACATCCTGGATTCGCAGCAATTCGGCGACGAGGAAACGGGCCAGTTCTTCCTGCGCGTGCACTTCGACCTGCCTGTGGCCGTGAACCCCGACGACCTGCGCGGCCGCCTGGATACGCTGTCGGCGGACTACGGCATGGACCTGAAGCTGCATGACGCGCGCCGCAAGCAGCGCCTGTTGATCATGGTCAGCAAGCAGGGCCATTGCCTGAACGACCTGCTGTTTCGCGTGCATAGCGGGCATTTGCACGCCGAAGTGGCGGCCATCGTGTCCAACCACAACGACTACGCCAGCCTGGCGGCGTCCTACGGCATCCCGTTCCATTACCTGCCCGTCACGGCCGACACGAAGGCCGAGCAGGAAAAGCAGGTATTGCAGATTGCCGACCAGTCCAACACCGACCTGGTGGTGCTGGCCCGCTACATGCAGATCCTGTCGGCGGATATGTGCCGCGCGCTGAACGGCCGCGCCATCAACATCCACCACAGCTTCCTGCCCAGCTTCAAGGGCGCGCGCCCGTATCACCAGGCGCACGCGCGCGGGGTGAAGATCATCGGCGCCACCGCTCATTACGTGACGTCGGACCTGGACGAAGGCCCCATCATCGACCAGGACATCGAACGCGTGGACCACACCATGACGGCGGCCGACCTGACGCAAGTGGGCAGCGATATCGAATCGCTGGTGCTGTCGCGCGCGGTGCGCAGCCATGTCGAACACCGCATCTTGCTGAACCGCAACAAAACCGTCGTGTTCCGCTGATCGTCAATCCGCCTGCTGGGCCACCGCCGGCGTGGCCGGCGGAAACTGGCGCGTCACCAGCGCCATGGCCCGATGCTGCAAAGGCGACTGCGCGCCGGCTTGCCAGATCACCTGGCTGACCGAGCGCGCCGCGTGTTCGAACGCAATGAAGCGCGTGCCGGCCAGCCCGCTGCGCGACAGGCAGGACGGCACGATCGACACGCCCAGCCCCTGCGACACCAGCGACGCCACGCTAAGCCAATGCCGCACTTCGTGGCGGACCACCGGCATGAAGCCGGCCGCCACGCACATCGACAACACGGTTTCGTAATAGCTGGGTGAGGCCGCGCGGGCGAAGAAGACGAAGTCATCGCCCGCCAGGTCAGCCAGCCGCAACGACGCGCGCGCGGCCAGCGGGTGAGAATCCGGCAGGCACACCACAAAAGGTTCGGCGATCAGGTCACGCGCCAGCACCTCTTCGGGCACCGGGTTGGCATGGATGAACCCCAGGTCCTGTTCCCCGCGCCGCACGGCTTCGATCTGCTCGTGCGAGTTCAGCTCGGTCAGCACGTGCTCCACGTCGGGCAGTTCGGCGCGCATGGCGTTCAGCAGCACCGGCAGGCCGCGATACAGCATCGACCCGACGAAGCCGATGCGCAGCCGGCCGCGCAAGCCCGCGTCCACCCGCTGCACCAGTGTGCGCACTTCCTCGGCCTGCCGGAGCAACGTCAGCGCCTCGCGATACAACACGTGGCCGGCGTCGGTCAGTTCCACATGGCGGCTGGTGCGGGCAAGCAGGCGCGCGCCCACGTTGTCTTCCAACTGGCGGATGGCGTAGCTGAGCGGCGGCTGCGAGATATGCAGGCGGGTGGCGGCGCGGCTGAAATGGCGCTCTTCGGCCACCGCGATGAAGTAGCGCAACAGGCGCGGGGCCCGGCTCCTTTAAACAACTGACGCCGGCCGCGAGGGGGCTAGTGTAGAAATCCGGGGTGGGCGCGACTATTAAAAAAAAAAAAGAGAAAAAGTGTAGGAGG
>NZ_LBHW02000076.1:0-12088 GCF_001005835.2 Achromobacter sp. LC458 | reverse complement strand
AGCCAGAGCGCCATCAAGGCGCCAGCAGGTTTTCACATGATCCGGCACAAGAGGAGACAAACCATGGCTTACGCCAAGATGCCCCGGATTTCCATGCAATGCCGCAGCACGATTACCCGT
The DNA here is from genome assembly GCF_001005835.2 of Achromobacter sp. LC458. Taxonomy (NCBI): domain Bacteria; kingdom Pseudomonadati; phylum Pseudomonadota; class Betaproteobacteria; order Burkholderiales; family Alcaligenaceae; genus Achromobacter; species Achromobacter sp. LC458. Next base: position 11,968 of record NZ_LBHW02000076.1, on the reverse strand, counting down.
TTGTTTGCCGCTTCCGCCCTGGCGGCGGCCGCCGCCACCCCGGCCTGGGCGCAGCAGCCGGCCGCCATCTCTGACGATATCGTCAGGCTGGGCCTGATCCTGGACATGAGCGGCGTCTACGCCGACGTGACCGGCAAGGGCAGCGCCACCGCCGCCCAGATGGCCATCGACGACTTCGGTGGCACGGTGCTGGGCAAAAAGATCGACCTGATGGTGGTGGACCACCAGAACAAGGCCGACATCGCCGCCGCCAAGGCGCGCGAGTGGTACGACACGCAGAAAATGGACGCCATCATGGACGTGGCGGGGTCCGCGCCCGCGTTGGCGGTGCTGGAAGTGGCCCGGGAAAAGAAGAAGATCGTGGTGTTCAGCGGCCCGGGCACCGAACGCATCACCAACGATTTGTGCTCGCCTTATTCGGTGCACTACACCTACGACACCTGGTCGCTGGCCAACACCACGGCGCGCGCCACTGTCGAGAAAGGCGGCAAGAGCTGGTACTTTCTGACGGCCGACTACGCCTTCGGCCACACGCTGCAAGCGTCCGCCACCGAGGTGGTCAAGGCCAACGGCGGCACGGTCCTGGGCGCGTCACGCCACCCCTTGGGCTCCAGCGATTTTGCGTCGTATCTGCTGCAAGCGCAGGCCAGCAAGGCACAGGTGATCGGGCTGGCGAACGCGGGCGGCGACACGGTCAACGCCATCAAGGCGGCCAGCGAATTCGGCCTGACCAAGGGCGGCCAGAAAATGGCCGGCCTGCTGCTGTACATCAACGACATCCACGCCATCGGCCTGGACGCCGCCGCCGGCCTGACCCTGACCGAGGCGTTCTACTGGGACATGAACGACCAGACCCGCGCCTGGTCGCAGCGCTATTACGACAAGCTCAAGAAGATGCCCAACATGAGCCAGGCGGGCACGTATTCGTCGGTGATGCACTACCTGAAGGCAGTGCAGGCGGCTGGCACCGACGCGCCGGAAGCCGTGATGAAGCAGATGAAGTCCATGCCCATCAACGACTTCTTCGCCACCAATGGCCGCATCCGCGAGGACGGGCGAATGGTGCACGACATGTACCTGTTCGAGGTCAAGCAGCCGTCGGAATCCAAGCGGCCGTGGGACTACTACAAGCTGGTCGCAACGCTGCCGGGGGATCAGGCGTTCATGCCCTTGTCGAAGTCGACCTGCCCGCTGGTGAAGAAGTAGCAAACGAAGTAGCAAATGAAGTAGCAAACGAAGTAGCAAACCCGCTCCAAGCGGTGCCGCATCCGAATACGCTAGGATGAGCGCCACCGCTTGGAGATTTCCGCATGCCCACCGCCGCGCCGCCCCCCGACTTCCCTGCCAACGCCGCCCCGCCTTCATCCGCTGCCAAGCGTGCAAGCGCGGCCTCGGAGTCATCCACGGCGACCACGCCATCCGATCCCGCCGCCGCTGCGCCCGAGCCGGCGCGCGGCCCGATCGCCGCCACCATCGCCGCCGTCATCCGAGATGGCCACGTGCTGCTGGTGCGCCGCGCCAACCCGCCCGACGAAAATTGCTGGGCTTTCCCCGGCGGCAAGATCCACGCCGGCGAGCCATTGGAAATCGCCACCGCCCGCGAACTGCTGGAAGAAACCGGCGTGGTGGCCGAGCCGCTGCACGTGTTCGACGCCGTCGACGTCTTCGATCGCGACGACGCCGGCGTGCTGCGCCGCCATTTCATTTTGATCGCCATGCTGTGCCGCTGGCAGTCCGGCGAACCCGTCGCGGGCGACGACGCACGCGACGCGCGCTGGGTCCCGCTGTCGGACCTGGAAGGCCACCGCCTGGCCACCAGCTTCGGCGTGGCGCGGCTGGCACGCAACGCGGCGGCATTGATGTCTATGTTGTGACCCCCAGGGAATCCATGCCGATGTTTGAATCGTATCTGTCTCGCTGGAATCTGGTGCCTGACGGTGCCCCCATCCAGACCCATGCGGCGCGCTTGCTGCCCGTCACCCATCAGGGCGCGCCCGCCATGCTGAAAATTGCCGAGCAGGAAGACGAGCGGCAAGGTGGCGTGTTGATGCGATGGTGGAACGGGCAAGGCGCGGCCCGCGTGCTGGCACACGACGAAGACGCCATCCTGCTTGAGCGCGCGATGGGATCGCAATCGCTGTCCGCCTATGCCCGCACGGGCCGCGACGACGAGGCCACGCGCATCTTGTGCAATGTCTTGAAGGCGCTGCACGCGCCGCGAGCACAGCCGCTACCCCCCCTGCGCGGGCTTGAAGAGTGGTTTGTGGACCTGTGGCCGATGGCGCGCGCGCATGGCGGCATCCTGGCCCAAAGCGCCCTCCATGCGCGCGCCTTGCTGGATGACCCGCGCGAGGTCACCGTGCTGCACGGCGACATGCATCACGACAACGTGCTGGATTTTGGCGAACGCGGGTGGCTCGTCATCGACCCCAAGCGCCTGACCGGCGAGCGCGCCTTCGACTACGCCAATATTTTCTGCAACCCCGACCTGTCCGACCCGGTGCCGCCCGTGGCTACGGTTCCGGGCCGCTTCGAACGCCGGTTGCAGATCATCGTTGAAGAGTCCGGGCTGGACCGGCGCCGCTTGCTGCAATGGGTGGTGGCGTGGTGCGGCTTGTCTGCCGCGTGGTATCTGGCCGACGGTGACGACGCGGCGGTCGACCTGAACATCGCCCACCAGGCCCACGCGCTGCTGCGCGCCTGAACCGCGCCCGCGTCACATGCCGGCCGGGATGATCGGGTAAGGTGTATGCCCTTCACCCCTTATCTCTTCATTCCTGGAGTCCTGAATGACCGGATTGTTTATCGTGGTGGCGGCGCTGGCGTTTCTGATGCTGGCGGCGTATCGAGGCTATAGCGTCATTTTGTGCGCGCCCATCGCGGCCATGGGCGCGGTGCTGTTGACGGACCCTTCCGCGCTGGCCCCGGTGTTTTCGGGCATCTTCATGGAGCGCATGGCGGGGTTTGCCAAGCTGTATTTCCCCGTGTTCCTGCTGGGCGCGGTGTTCGGCAAGCTGATCGAGCTCTCGGGCTTTTCGCGCGCCATCGTGCAGGCCGTGCTGCGCATGATCGGGGCCGAACGCGCCATCATTGCCATCGTGCTGGTCTGCGCGGTGCTGACCTACGGCGGCGTCTCGCTGTTTGTGGTGGTGTTTGCCGTTTACCCGTTCGCGGCCGAGATGTTCCGCCAGGGCGGCATCCCCAAGCGCCTGATGCCGGGCGCCATCGCGCTGGGCGCGTTCACCTTTACGATGACCGCGCTGCCGGGCACGCCGCAGATCCAGAACATCATTCCCACCACCTTCTTTGAAACCACGACGTGGGCCGCGCCATGGCTGGGGCTGATCGGCGCTGCCTTCACGCTGACGGTGGGCGTGACGTATCTGGAATGGCGCCGCAAGCGTGCGGCGGCGGCCGGGGAAACCTATGGCACCGAACTGCGCAACGAACCCGCCACCCCGGCCACGGAACGCAACCACCACCCGCTGATCGCGTTGCTGCCGCTGGTGGTCGTGGGGGTGATGAACTTCCTGCTGACGCGCTGGATTCCGGGCTGGTATCCCGCCGGTTCCGAAGTGGACCTGCCCGGCCTGGCCAAGCCCATGCCCGTCAACGCCGACGACCAGGTGGCGCTGTGGGCCGTCATGGGTGCGCTGATAGCCGGCATTGCCACCATCCTGCTGTTCTCGTTTTCGACCATCAAGGCGCATTTTGCCGAAGGCAGCAAAAGCGCCGTGTCCGGCGCGCTGCTGGCGTCCATGAACACGGCCGCCGAATACGGCTTTGGTGGCGTCATCGCGGCGCTGCCGGGTTTCTTGCTGGTGGCCGATGCGCTCAAGGCCATCCCCGATCCGCTGGTGGGCGAAGCCGTGGCGGTGACGTCGCTGGCGGGCATCACCGGGTCCGCCTCGGGGGGCATGAGCATCGCGCTGGCCGCCATGGCGCAGACGTTTATCGATGGCGCGGTGGCCACCGGCATCCCCATGGACGTGCTGCATCGCGTTGCCGCAATGGCCAGCGGCGGCATGGACACCTTGCCGCACAACGGCGCCGTGATCACGTTGCTGGCGGTTACCGGCCTGACGCACCGCCAGTCGTACGGCGACATCTTCGCCATCACGCTGATATCTACGATGTCGGTGTTCGTGGTGATTGCGGTGTACTACCTGACCGGCATCGTCTGATCGAACGCGGTGGCGAACACCTGGACCAGCCACTGCGTGAAGACGCGCACCCGCGCGGACACCTGCCGGTTCTGCGGATACAGCACCGACACCGGCATGGGCGCGGGCGGCAGATGCGGCAGCACGATGCGCAGATGGCCGGCCGCCAGTTCGCGCTCGACGCGATAGCGCGGCACCTGCACCAGGCCCAGCCCGGCCAGCGCCGCGCTGGTGTAGAGCTCGGCACCCGTCACACTGACCACCGACGCCGGGCGCGCCGTGACGCGGCGCCCGTTCACCATGAAATCCAGCGCAATGGCCCGCCCGCTGGCGCTGGACACGTAATCCACCGCGCGGTGGTGCGCCAGATCGTCCAGGCCGGCGGGTGTGCCAAAGCGCGCCAGGTAGGCCGGGCTGGCGACGGTTACCTGCGGCATCAGCGCAATCTGGCGGCCCGCCAGCGAAGAATCCTGCAAGGCGCCCGCGCGCAGTACGCAGTCCACGCCTTCGCGCACCAGGTCCACCAGACGGTCGTCTTCGCCCAGGTGAAGCACGATATCGGGATAGCGTTCCAGAAAGCCGGGTAGCCCCGGCATCACGAAATACTTGGCCAGCGTGCCCTGCGCATTGACCCGCAGCAAGCCCTTGGGCGCGGTGTTCAGGAACGCGCCGTCGGCCTCTTCCAGGTCGGCCAATAGGCGCACGCAACGCTGGTAGTAAGCCTCGCCGTCGTGCGTCAGCCGGACCTGCCGCGTGGTCCGTTCCAGCAGCCGCGCGCCCAGCCGCTGTTCCATGCGCTTGATCAGGTTGGTGACGGTGGCGCGCGGGATGCGCAGGTCTTCGGCCGCCTGTGAAAAGCTGCGCCGCTCGGCGATGCGCACGAACACCTGCATTTCCTGGAATCGGTCCATGTCTTGGCGGGGATTGTTAATGCAAATGAAATGATGTTAGCGATTATCGGGTAATTATTTTCGGTTTGGAATAGTTCATGATTCGTCTCAAGCCGTACGCCCTGCGGCCTGCGCCCTACGCCCTTTTTGAACCGGAGATTCCCAATGAACAAGCAAGCCCCCGAACAAGCATCGCAACGCGTCGCCCTGGTTACTGGCGGGTCGCGCGGCATTGGCGCCGCCATCGTGCGCCGCCTGGCCGCCGACGGGTACGCCGTGGCCATCAACTATGCCTCCAGCGCGGCGCACGCCGACACCCTGGTCAGCGAGATTCGCCAGGCCGGCGGGCGCGCGTTGGCGGTGCAGGCGGACGTGGCGCGCGCCGACCAGGTGCGCGCGATGTACGACAAAGTGGAAGCCGAGCTGGGCACGGTACACGCGCTGGTCAATTGCGCCGGGGTGTTGATGGTGCAGCCGCTGGCGGAAACCACCGACGAGGCTTACGACCAGACGTTCGACATCAACACGCGCGGCACCTTCAACACGCTGCGCGAAGCCGCCACGCGGTTGGCGGACGGCGGCAGCGTCATCAACGTGTCCAGCACCACCGTGGCAACCAACCTGCCGGGTTACGCCATCTACATCGCCAGCAAGGCGGCAGTCGAAAGCCTGACGCGCGTGTTCTCCAAGGAACTGCGCGGCCGCCGCATCATGGTCAACGCCGTGGCCCCCGGCCCCGTTGCCACCGAGCTGTTCCTGAAAGGCAAAAGCCCCGAATTGATCGAGCACTTTGCCAAGATGCCGCCGCTGGAACGGCTGGGCCAGCCGGACGACATTTCAGGCATCGTGTCGTTCCTGGCCGGCCCGGATAGCGGCTGGATCAACGGGCAGGTGCTGCGCGCCAACGGCGGGCTGGCATAGCGATGCGCCTGCGCGGGCGGTGGTCAGGCGCGTGCATCGTCATGATGCGCGCGCCGCGACATGGCCGCCCTGCCCCGCGCCAACCGTGCCTTTTCAGAACCGTGCCTTTCAGAACCGACACTGCGCGGTCGCGACCGTCGGCCGGCTTGTAGGTCAGGAACGCGCTGCTGTTGCGCCGCGCCACGTTGCTGACGCGGTTTCTGCACATTTTCGACCTTGCGCCGTCTGGGCTAGGGCCTGCGGCAAGGCGGATGACAGGGCTAAGGCAAGTGCCCAGGACAGGCGGCGGGGATAAACGGCGGATACATCGCAAAGCCCTTGATCGATTCAGGTCGACGAAGGCCGATGCTGTCGAGCATCGATTCCATTTACCAATAAGAATTATTTTCCGTTGCCCAAGGGCAACCAGCTCATCCGTCTGCATGACGCACGACGCCGACACGCCCCCGCCCCGCACCGCCCGGAACCTCGCGAATTTGCGAGCTTGCTCATCCGTTGCGGCGATGCGGGCCCTCGCCCGAGAGGGCGAGACCAGCCATGCGTTGTTGTGGATTTTGCTTTCTTCACTCGGGAGTTCGACCTACGGCCAAGTCTGGCCAGCCGGACGAGATTTGCATGAGACGGCACCCGGAAGGTCTGGTTTAGGCTGACCCGGCAGTACTCCGACTCACCTTGATCGATTGGACGAAAGCAAATGAATCAACTCATTCATACAGACTGCCATCCCTTCACCGCCGCGGGAAACATGAAGCAGATATCCGCCTTTTATGAGGAGGGACGCCGAGTCATGTGGATGATGCTGCGTGCGCAACCGCGGCCGTGCTTCAACCACGAACTTATCGACGAAATCATGACCCTGGCGCGCGCCGCCAAGGACTCCGGGCTGCCGATCGACTTCTGGGTCACGGGCTCGCTGGTGCCGCAGATCTACAACGTGGGCGGCGACCTGAACTTCTTTGCCGAGGCCATCCGCACCGGCAAGCGCGAAGCGCTGCGTGCCTACGCCCGAGCCTGCGTGGACTGCGTACACGCCGCCTCGCGCGGTTTCGACACGGGCGCGATCTCGCTGGCCATGATCGAAGGCACGGCGCTTGGCGGTGGCTTTGAAGCCGCGCTGGCGCACCACTTTGTGCTGGCGCAGAACAATGCGCGCATGGGCTTCCCAGAAATGGCGTTCAACCTGTTCCCGGGCATGGGTGGCTATTCGCAGGTGGCGCGCCGGTCCGGCATGAAGCTGGCCGAAGAGCTGATCAGCTCGGGCGAATCGCACACGGCTGAATGGTTCCACGGCAAGGGGCTGGTGGACACGCTGTTCGAGCCGGGCGAGGCGTATCGCGCCACCCGCACGTTCATCGATGTGATGCGACCCAAGCTGAACGGCATGCGCGCCATGTTGCGCGCCCGCCAGCGCGTGCTGAACCTGTCGCGTTCCGAATTGATGGACATTACCGAAGACTGGGTCGAAGCCGCCTTCTCGATTGACCCGAAGGACCGTGCCTACATGGAACGCCTGGTGCTGGCGCAGAACCGTCGCAGCGCCGTCAGCAGCGACGCCGCGCAGGAAGCCACCATGCACTGAGCGCGGCTGCCCACGGACCCAGCAAGCCTGCCCCTCGGCGCGGGCAGCATCAGGCGATCAGATGCAGCCGGCGCCGTTGGGCCAGCCAGGTGACGAATTCGGACGCGGGCATGGGCTTGGCGTACAGATAGCCCTGCTTGGCGTCCACGCCCAGCGTGTCCAGGAAACCGGCCTCTTCGGCGGTTTCCACGCCTTCGGCGATCACCTTCAGTTCCAGCGTGCGCGCCACCGCCACGATGGCGCGGGCCAAGGCCTGCGACACCGGGTTTTCGTTCACGCCGCGCACAAAGCTGGCGTCCAGCTTGATGGCATCAAGCGGTATGCGCGCCAGCTGCGACAGCGACGAATAGCCCGTGCCGAAGTCGTCCAGGTGCACGCGCGCGCCCAGTTGCCGGAACTGCTTGATCAGGTCGATGGCGGCGCCCTCGTCTTCAATCAGGCAGCTTTCGGTAAGCTCGATATCCAGCATGCACGGGTCCAGCCCCGCGTCGCCGATCGCGCGCATGAAGTCGCTGACCACGCCCTTGTCATCCAGCTGGCGGGCCGACATGTTGATGGCGATGCGAATGTTCAAGCCGTCGCGTTTCCACGCCGCGGCCTGACGCGCCGCTTCGCGCATCACCCACACGCCCAACGGCGAGATCAGGCCGGATTCCTCGGCGTAAGGGATGAAGGTGCCCGGGCAGACCATGCCGCGCTCGGGCGAGCGCCAGCGCAGCAAGGCTTCAACGCTGTGCACTTCGCCGGTGCGGCCGACCAGCTTGGGCTGGTAGTACAGCATCAGATGATTTTCGGCCAAGGCCTTGCGCAGGTTGGTGTCCAGCCACACGTAGTCGGCGTTGCGCCGGTCCATGTCGGGTTGGAACACACGGTAGGTGTGGCGCCCCGCTTCCTTGGCCACGTACATGGCGATGTCGGCGCTGCGCACCACGCTGTCCAGGTCGGCGCCGTGGTCCGGGTACATCGCGATACCGATCGAGCAGCTGGTGTATACCTCGATCAGGCCTTGCCGGAAGGGCTCGCGCAAGCGTTCGATGATGCGCTCGGCGGTGGATTCCAGTTCCCAGGCCTGCGCCTGTTCCTGCAACACGATGAACTCGTCGCCCCCCAGCCGGGCCAGCGTCTGGCCGGGTGACAGGCAGGTGGAAATCGCCACCGATACGGCCTTGAGCAGGCGGTCGCCAAAGCCATGGCCGTAGTGGTCGTTGATACGCTTGAAGTTATCCAGGTCCAGGAACAGCACGCCGCCACGCCCCTCCTGCCCCGCCGCCAACGCCGCCTTCAGGCGCGCGGTGATCGCGTGGCGGTTGGGCAGGTTGGTCAGCATGTCGGTGTTGGCCAGCACGCGCAGGCGTTCCTGCGCCGCGCGTTCTTCGGTGATGTCGGTGCCCGAGCAGATCAGGTAGACGCGTTTTTCACCGCTGCCGCTGGTGACGAATTTATTGCGGAACAGGAACAGGCGCGGACCCTTGACCGTGTTGATCAGGCGTTCCACTTCGTAGGACTGGCCGCGCTTGTAGAACTCGGCGATATTGCGGCGCGAGGCAATGGCCTCTTCGCGCGTCATGAACATTTCGAACACGCTGCGTCCGACGATGTCCTGTTCGCGCTTGCCCGTGTATTCCTCGCTAAGCTTGTTAAAGCGCTGCACGCGGCCGTTCTGGTCCACGATGACGATCACCGAATTGGCCTCGGACACCACGGTTTCGGCAAACGACAAGCCTTCAACCAGGTCCTTGGCTACCGACTCGGTATCGGAATGGGCGGACGCGGTACCGGCCCATTCATTCGGATTGATCTTGCGCCCTACCAAGTGCAGGCGCAGCAGATCACCGTATAGCGAAATGTCGATGCGCACGCTGGAGGTAATCCCCGTCAGCGACCGAATCATGTCGGCCTGATCCGGCCTGAGCGCCATCGCGACATTCGTCGCCCCCTTGATGGCGGCCAATTCCATGGCGTCGCTATCGGCCGACACGCGCCAATAAGGGCTGTGCGTACCGAAGTGCGTGTACAGGATCGACTTTTCGTCTTGATTCTCTGTCATCGTGGTATCCCCCCACTGTCCTAGGCTGGACCGCAAAGAACATTACGGCCTAGTCCGAACAGGGTCAATACCCGGGTGCAGCGCACAAATCCTGTATTGCGAATTATTGCATCGGCTTTTCCGGCGGCCCGGCGCACGAAGGACTTCCCGCCCGGAATTAATGCGTGCTTTCCCCCTTCCACGAACGTGTTGTTGCGCGAGGCCGGGTGGCGTTGCACAAAAAATTTCGCCGAAGATTCGCGAGAATCTTCGGCGTGCGATCAAAAACAGTAAGGCGACACCAGGTCAATGTCCCGGTCTATGAAGCGGGATCAGTCCCCCTTCACACCTGCCTCGTCGATGACCTTGGTCCAGCGGGCCAGTTCGGCCGAGATCCGGGCCCCGGCATCGGCCGGCGTGGTCCAGGTGGCGATGGCGCCCTGGTTCAGCAACGAGGCCTGCACCTGCGGCTTGGCCAGGATCTTCTTCAGTTCGCCATTCAGACGGTCGATCACCGGCGCCGGCGTACTGGCGGGCGCGGCGATGCCGAACATGGAGCTGACTTCGAAGTCCTTCAAGCCGGCTTCAGCGGCGGTCGGCACGTCGGGCAGCGCGTCCACGCGCTTGGGCGAGGTCACCGCCAACGCGCGCAGCTTGCCCGCCTTGATGTTGGCCTGCGCGGCGGGCACGGTTTCGATCATGCTCAGCACCTGCCCGCCCATCAGGTCGGTCATGGCGGGGCCGCTGCCCTTGTACGGCACATGCAGGATGTCGACGCCCGCCGTGCGCTTGAACATTTCGCCGGCCAGATGCTGCGGCGATCCGTTACCGGCCGAGGCCATGGTGATGTAGCCGGGCTTGGACTTGGCCAGCGCGATGAATTCGGACAGCGTCTTGGCCTGCACCGACGGGTTCACCACGAACACCAGCGGCACGGTGCCCACGATGGACACCGGCGCAAAGCTCTTTTCCACGTCATACGTGACGCGGCCGCGATACAGCGCGGCATTGATGGAGTGGCTGGTCAGCGCGCCCATCAGCAGCGTGTAGCCGTCGGGTTGCGCCTTGGCAACCTGGTCCGCGCCGATGTTGCCCGCCGCGCCCGCGCGGTTTTCCACGATGACCGATTGGCCCAGCGCGCCCGTCAGTTCCTGCGCCAGCACGCGGCCGATCACGTCGGTGGCGCCTCCGGGCGGGTACGGCACGATCAGGCGGATGGGCTTGTCGGGATAGGCATCGGCGGACAGAGCCGGGGCGGATACGCCGGCGCACAGAGCCAGCAGGGAAAACAGGACGGCACGGCGCGGCCGCAGACGCAGGTCTGACATATAGGTCTCTCCAGCCGGGATGAGTATAGGAATGGACGGACGCCCGGCTCGTCAACCGCGCCAGTGTAGGAGCCGAAACTTGATTGAAGAATCAGAATTTTTCTATCGACTGATCGGTAATAACGATCAATATTCGTCAGCGCGAAAACCGCTTGCAGCCCATTTCAAAGGCTGGCTATGATCTTGGACCTGGATTATCAATAATATTATCGGGACTGAAAATGACGGACGAGACCAAGGGTGCCAAGCCCGTGATGGGCCCTTTTGACAGCGACAGCGCCACCGCGCAGGGCGTGGCGCGCGGGCTCACCAACTACGGCGACAAGGGTTTCTCGCTGTTCTTGCGCAAGGCCTTCATCAAGGGCGCCGGCCTGTCGGATGACGCACTGGCTCGTCCCATCATCGGCATCGTCAACACGGGCAGCAGCTACAACCCGTGCCACGGCAACGCCCCGCAACTGATCGAAGCCGTCAAGCGCGGCGTCATGCTGGCGGGCGGCCTGCCGATGGACTTCCCGACCATCTCGGTGCACGAGAGCTTCTCGCAGCCCACCAGCATGTACCTGCGCAACCTGATGTCGATGGACACCGAGGAAATGATCCGCGCGCAGCCCATGGACGCCGTGGTGCTGATCGGCGGTTGCGACAAGACCGTGCCCGCGCAGCTGATGGGCGCGGCCTCGGCCGGCGTGCCCGCCATTCAATTGGTCACGGGGTCGATGCTGACTGGCTCGCACCGTGGCGAACGGGTCGGCGCCTGCACCGACTGCCGCCGCTACTGGGGCCGCTACCGCGCCGACGAGATCGACGCGCCGGAAATCGCCGACGTCAACAATCAGCTGGTGGCCAGTGTGGGCACCTGTTCCGTAATGGGCACGGCCAGCACCATGGCCTGCATCACCGAAGCGCTGGGCATGATGGTGGCGGGCGGCGCGTCGGCCCCCGCCGTGACCGCCGACCGCGTACGCGTGGCGGAACGCACCGGCGCCACCGCCGTGGCCATGGCCGCATCGCGCCTGACGCCCGACCAGATCATCAACGGCAAGTCCATCGAAAACGCC
>NZ_LBHW02000075.1:0-12292 GCF_001005835.2 Achromobacter sp. LC458 | reverse complement strand
ACGATATCTAGTCCGGTCTCGTGGCCCCGGAGATGTGTAAAAGAGCCCGCTCCAGCCGCACGGTCAGCGCCACCCCTCGCGCGCAACTGCCCCAGCCGTGCCAGCCCCGCCAAACCCGTGGCCGCGGCATCAATGCTGCCGAACACGGGTATGCCCAGCGCATTGATCTGTTCGATGGCGTCCGCCGGCCCCTGGCTGATGATCATCAGCAGGCGCTGCGGATGGCTGATGCGCACCTGCGCCAGCGCTTCCAGGTAGATGCCGCGCAGCCGCGTGTTGTACAGCGACAGCGACATGAACAACACCAGCGAACTGTCGGAAGGATCTTCCAGCAAGGCGGTCAGCATCTTTCCCAGGATGTCGGGCCGGCTCGACATCTGCGCCGACGCGTCGACCGGGTTGCCGGTGCTGGCGGTGGGCACGGCGTCGTGGATGCGCTGTTGCGTCAGCGGCGCCAACGCGGGCAGCGTCATCCCGGCCTCGCTCATGGCGTCGGCCATCATGATGCCGAAGCCGCCCGAGGCCGCCACCAGCGTCACCGCGTCGTTGCGGGGCAAGCGGTTCGGCATCAGCATCGACGCCGCGTGGCCGACGTCAATCAACGCTTCCACCGAGCGCACGCGCAGCACGCCATGGCGGCGGAACACGGCGTCGATGACGGCATCGGACCCGGTCAGCGCGCCGGTGTGTGACGCGGCTGCCTGCTGGCCCTTTTCAGTGGAGCCGATCTTCAACACGATGACCGGCTTGCCGCGCTGGCGCGCCAGCCGCAGCGCGCTGATCAGCTTGCCGGCATCGCGGCACGTCTCCATGCAGCACAGGATGATGTGCGTGTCGGGGTCGTCGGCCAGCGCCGCGATACCGTCGGCCACGTCCACGTCGGCTTCGTTGCCGGTCGCCATGAAGCGGCTGACGCCCATGCCGCGCCGCGCCACGCTTTGCATGGTGTGGCTACCCACATTGCCCGACTGCGACACGATGCCCGCGTGCCCGGCCGGCGGCATGTGTTCTTCCAGCGCGATCGAAAACGAGCCGATCAGACGGTCGGCCACGTTGACCGCGCCCAGGCAGTTCGGCCCCAGCACGCGCATGCCGTATTCCCGGGCAATGGCGACCAGCTCAGCTTGCAGCGCGGCGCCGGCAGGGCCTGCTTCCGTGAAGCCGGCCGACAGTACGATGGCGGCCTTGGTGCCGCGCGCCGCGCAGTCGCGCAACGCGGCGGGCGTGGCGGCGGCGGGCACGGCCAGGATGGCCAGCTCGGGAGCGCAAGGCGTGTCGCGCACCGAGGCGTAGGCAGCCAAGCCCTGAATGACACCGCCCTTTGGGTTGATGGGATACACGGCGCCGGCATAGCCGTGTTTAATCAGCATCTGCACGGGGCGCCCGCCGATTTTGGTGACGTCGTCCGACGCGCCCACGACGGCGATGCTGCCCGCCTTGAAAAACGGCGTCAGCCCGGCGCCCGCGCGCTGGGGGCTATGTTGCTGGGGGCGATGTTGCCGCGGGCTGTGCGCTTGTGCGATCCGCGCCATGTCAGCGCCCCTTGAATTGCGGTTGGCGCTTTTCCAGGAACGCCATGCGCGCCTCGCGGGCGTCTTCCGTCTTGGCCAGCGCCATCGTGAAGTCCTGCTCGAAACGGTAGGCATCGCGCTGCGGCATCAGGTCTACCATGTTGGCGGCGCGCTTGGCATACAAGACGGCCAGCGGCGCCTTGGACGCAATTTCATGCGCCAGCGCCAGCGCCGTGGGCAGCAACTGGTCGGGCGGCAGCACGTCTTCCAGCACGTTGCGGCGCAACAGGTCGTGCGCGCTAAGGCGTTGGCCGGTGAAGAACATGCGGCGCAAGGTTGACCGGCCCACCAGCGTGCGCAACATGGACGCGCCGCCCGCCAGGCCCACGTTGATCTCGGGCATGCCGAAGGTGGCGTTGTCGGACGCGTACATGATGTCGCACGCGGCCATCAGCCCCAGCCCCGCGCCCAGCGCCGCGCCGTTCACCGCGGCAATCACCGGCTTGGCGCATTCCTTGATGGCGTTGCCGGTTTCGCGGGTGATGCGGTTGTGCTCCAGGAAGTCGCCGGCGATGTCGGCGTTGGGTCGGTCTTTCAGATCCGCCCCGGCGCAGAACACTTTTCCCTGGCCTGTCAGCACGGCGCAACGTATGTCGTCGCGCTCGGATATTTCGTCGAAGATGGCGACGATGCGGCGGCGCATGGCGCGGTTCAGCGCATTGACCGGCGGGCTGTTCAGCGTGACCAGCGCAACCCCTTCGTTGACTTCCAACGTGACGGTGGCATCGCTCATGCGGGCACCTTGTTGATGGGGAAAAAAGCGAGGGCGCGCAGGGCGCCGATGGCATGCTGCATGACGTGTCTCCATGAGTCCGATGGACCGGTCTTGCCCCGGTTTCAGCGCGGGGTGGCCGGTTTTTTTTGGATTATATGGACGGGTATTGCGCAGGATTCAGGCCAAAAATGTTGGTTGTGTTTTGCACGAAAACGGCATATTCCCGCGCCGCGCAAGCCGATACCATGGTTTGGGAATTCGTCCGCCGGACGAGCAGAACAGGGGCGGTCGGCACATGCAGATCGAGCGTATCGGCACGGTTCGCGCAGCGCTGGGCGAGTGCCCGGTGTGGGATGCGGCCGAAAATTGCTTGTGGATGCTGGATTGCCGCAGCGGGCAGTTGCTGAGGATCGATCCGGAAAACGGTGCGACGCGTGAATGGCGCTTGCCCGCCCCGGTGGGCTCGTTTGCGCTGAACGGCGGCGCCAGCATCATCGTGGCGTTGAAAGAAACCTTTGCGCTGGTCAGCCTGAACGACGGCGCTACGCGCACGCTGGGGCGCATTGACGACAGCCACCCGAACCTGAGGCTGAACGATGGCGCGCCGCTGCCTGATGGCAGCTTCGTGGCCGGCACCATGCATGTCCATCGGCAAGAGGGCGAAGCGCCGCTGGGCGGTTTGTACCGCGTGGATACGGGCGGCCGGGTCAGCCGCATCGCGCAAGGGCTGGGCGTGGTGAACGGCCCGGTCATGCATCCGGACGGCCGGCATTTTCATGTGTGCGATAGCGCGCAGCGCAAGGGGTTTCGGTATCGCATGGAGGAAGCGGGCCGGTTGTCTTCCCCGGAAGTGTTCATCGATACCGACGCGCTCGGTTCGGCCCCGGACGGCTGCTGCTTTGATCGCGAGGGCGGCTTGTGGACCGCGTTGGTGCACGCGGCGGCCATTGCGCGGTTCGATGCGGCGGGCAAGCTGGATCGCCGCATCGACCTGCCGGTGGCGCATCCGGCATCGCTATGTTTCGGTGGCCCGGACTTGTCGGATATCTTTGTCACGACCATCAGCGACAGCGGCCGGCTGACAGCCACGGGGCCGCTGGATGGAGCCTTGCTGCGCGTTCGGGGCGCGGGCGCCGTGGGCGCGCCGCGTGGACAATGCCGCATTCGGCCTTGATGCTTCGGCCTTGATGCATTCGGCCTTGATGCTTCGGCCATAATGCAACGCACTTGATGCAACGCCCTTGATGCATCGCCCCTTATCAGGGGCTTTCGGCGGCGGCCATCTTGTTGTACGCCGTGAACCGCAGCGCCGAACCCGACACATGCGAGGCCACGAAATCCAGGAACAGCCGGATCTTCACGGGGATCATCGCGGTGTCCAGGATGGTGGCGTACATGCCTTCTTCGAAGGTCGTATTGGTGACGTGATAATCAGGGAATAAACGCACCAGCGTACCGCGCGAAATATCGTTGTGCACGGTGTAGTCATCCAACAGCGCAATACCCTCACCCAGCAGCGCCAGTTCCAGCAGCGCGACGCCGTTGTTGGTCACGTGGCGCGGCTTGATCAGCACTTCCTCAATCGCTTCATCCTGCTTGAAGCGCCAGCAATATTGATCGCCCGGCAGCAGGTAGGCCAGGCAATCGTGCTGCGCGATATCGGCGGGCCGGGCGGGCGCGGCGTGCTTGGCCAGGTAGGCGGGCGAGGCCACCAGAAAACGTTCGCTCTTGAACAGGATGCGCCGCTTTAAGCCCGCTTCAACGGGGGGAGAAATGCGGAAATCGATATCGAAGTTGTTGCGCCGCAGGTCTGCCTTGGTTTCGGACAGCACCAGTTCAATATGAATGTCGGGGTACTGCTGGCGAAACGCGGCCACCAGCGGCGGCAGCACGCCCAGGCCGAACATCATGCGCGAATGCACCCGGAGGATGCCCTTGGGCGCGGCGCGGATTTCGGTGATGTTGCGATGCGCCTCGTTGATGTTCCACAGAATGGACTCAAGCTGTTGCGCATATTCCTGGCCGGCTTCGGTCAGCACGACCTGCCGGGTCGAACGCAGCAGCAGCTTCACGTTCAACTCGTTTTCGAACTCGGTGATCATGCGGGATACCGACGTTGCCGACACCCCGAACTGCCGAGCCGTTTCAGAAAAACTCTCGGTCTTGGAGATCGACAGAAAGAGCTCCATCGCGCGCAGCCTGTCCATCATTCCTCCACTTTACGCAGCACAGAACGCCGCATTTCCTGTATTTCCCCGATGACTGCCGGCCTCTAGAATTTCCTCAGAACGTCAAGCAATCAATGAGGAGACATTATGGAATTCGGCGTGTTCATTCTGGCGCAGCAGCGAGGTTACCACCAGTCCTCAAAGCAAGTCATCAACAACTCCATCGAGCAAACCGTGGTGGCGGAGCAGGCCGGTTTCGATGCGGCCTGGTACGCCGAGCACCACTTCAACAACTACTCCTTGTCGCCCTCGCCGCTGATGACGGTGGCGCACGCGGCGGCCAAGACGCAGCGCATACGTCTGGGCACGGCGGTGTGCATTCTGCCGCTGTATCACCCCGCGCGCTTCCTGGCCGAAGTGGGTTTTGTGGACACCGTTTCCAATGGCCGCCTGGACCTGGGCGTGGGCTCGGGCTATCAGGAATTCGAGTTCGAACGCTTCGGCGTGCAGATCGCGGATTCGGGCGCGATCTTCAACGAATTCCTGGACGTGATTCCCAAGGGCCTGACGCAGAAAATCTTTGAACACGACGGGCAATTCCTGAAAATACCGCCCAGCTCGATCGCCGTTCGCTGCTTGCAGGACCCGATGCCGCCGCTGTGGATCACGTCCGGCAATCCGGTCACGCTGGGCCGTGGCGTGCGCGAAAACCATAACCTGTTCGTCACGGCGCTGCTCAAGGGAAACGACGCCATTTCCGAGCTGCGCGGCAGGCTGGAAAAAGTGGCCGAGGACAACGGTCGCGACCTGGACCGCGATGTGAAGTTTGGCTTTCTGCGCTGTGGCTACGCGTCGGACAACAAGGCCGAGATCGACGCGTACCTGGACTGCGCGCGCTTTCAACGCCGCATTTCCGAAAGCCTGAAATTCCGCCGCGCGCAAAGCGACGATGGCTACATGGTCAAGGAAGTGCCGTCTGAAAACGATCCCACGTTCGAGCAGCTGCGCAAGAACCTGCCGGTGGGCTCGGTCAATGAAGTGATCGACAAAATGCTGGAAGAGATCAGCATCCTGCGGCCCAAGCACATTGCGTTGCAGACGCAGCTGGGCGACTTCGATCAGAAGACGATGCTCAAGCAGATCGAGCTGTGGGGCGACAAGATCATTCCGGCCATCCGCAAGGAAGTCGGCAGCACGACGGCCGTGGCCTGAAGGAGTGCAAGATGCAGATCTATCTGAGCAACGCGGGGGCGATCACGCTGCGGCATCCGTCGGACTTCCGGCGGCTGGACGTGCTGGCCGACCCGCAGCCGCGTGACCGCCTGGAACACGCCATCGCCCGCGTCGGGCGACGCGAAGACGAGCGCCATGTGCGGCTGTCGCCATCGGTGCTGCGTTTTTTGTCGCAGCATGCGGGCGACCCGAAATGGGAAGCGGATTTTTCCGCCATGGTCGACTACGCGGCCCGGCACGGATGGGTCGACGAACGCGGCGACATCCGCGCGCACATGGTGGTCAACGAGCATGACCAGGTGGTGTCGGTTGACGACTTCAAGGCGGCGATGCGTTCGCTGCCCGCCGGCATCAGCG
The DNA here is from genome assembly GCF_001005835.2 of Achromobacter sp. LC458. Lineage (NCBI taxonomy): Bacteria > Pseudomonadati > Pseudomonadota > Betaproteobacteria > Burkholderiales > Alcaligenaceae > Achromobacter > Achromobacter sp. LC458. The sequence continues at coordinate 6,248 of NZ_LBHW02000075.1, read as the reverse complement.
CGGTCACCACGGGGCAGGGCGATCAAGTGGCCGGCATGATCGTGTCCAGCCTGACCTCGATCTCGGCCGACCCGCCGATGGTCGGCTTCTTCGTTCAGCAGACCTCGTCCGCGCGCGAGCCCTTGCTGCGCCACGGCCGCTTTGTGGCCAATGTGCTGGGTGAAGGACACGAGGCCGTCATGCAGGCGTTTTTGGGCCAGCCGCAAGGCATGGCGCGCTTTGCGCAAGGCGGCTGGGTGATGAATGAGCAGGGCACGCCGGTGCTGCCCGATGCGCTGGCCAGCATCGAATGCGATATCGTCTGCACCGAAGTGCTGGGCACGCATGATCTGATCGTGGGCAAAATCCGCAAGACGACGTGCCGCGAAGCGCAGCCCGTTATCAACTTCAAATCCGCCACGCATCGCATCGCGCCCGTCCGGCTTCAATAGGCAAGGGCTGCCTCCAGGAAAATGCCCGCCATGTCGGCGGGCATTTTTTGCTGCTGTTGAAACGCAAGTTGCCGCCGGCTACGCGGCGGCAAGCCTCTGATCAATCCAGCACGATATGGTTTTCCTGGATGACGCGACCCCAGTATTGGCGGTCGGCTTCCAGCTGCGCGTCCAGCGCTTGCGGGCCGCCGGCCTTTTCGGTCTGCCCGTTCGCCACCAACATTTGGCGAAAACTCTCGGCTTGAACCGTCTTGATCGCCGCGGCGGAATACGCCTGGATCAAATCGGCGGGCGTGCCCTTGGGCGCGTGCAGCGCGGTCCAGTAGCTGGCCTTTAACTGCGGATAGCCCAGTTCAACCACCGACGGCACATCGGGCAGGCCGGGGTCGCGCTGATCGGTCGTCAGCGCCAGGATCTTCACCGCGCCCGCCTTCTGGTGATCGGCCAGCGCGATGGGCGTCATGTAAGACAGGTCGTTGCGGCCGGTGATCAGGTCGATCAAGCTGGTTGGTGTGCTCTTGTAGGGCACGGCGGTCAGCGGGATACCCAGCGTCTTGGCCAGGATCAAGCCGTACAGGTCGGTGACGCTGCCTGGCCCCAGCGAACCATAGGTCAGCGCGCGGTTTTCCTTCTTGGCGTAGGCGACCAGCTCGGCAATGGAATTGACGCCCATCGTGGCGGGCACGGTGATGGTCAACGGCCCATCGAACATCATCGCCACGGACGCGAAGCTGTCGAACCGGTATTGCAGGTTGGGACGCAGCAAGACGTTCAGCGACACCGGGCCCGAGCCACCCATCAGCAGCGTGTTGCCGTCGGCGGGGGCGCGCGCGACTTGCGCGGCGCCGATGATGCCGTTGGCGCCGGGCTTGTTTTCAACAATGAACGGCACGCCCAACTGCGCGCTCATGCCTTCGGCCAGCAGCCGGGCGAAGTTGTCGTTGGGGCCGCCGGCCGCGTAGGGCACGATCAGGGTCACGGGCTTGGGGGCGGCGCGCAACGGCCGCGCAAGCATCATGAGGGTGCCGGCCGCGAGGAAACCGCGGCGCGTGAGCTTGAACATTGTCTCTCTCCTTGATCCCGCCGCCGTGCATGTCCGTGCCTTCTGTGGGCCGGGTCAGCGTATTGTCAGCGTGGCGACAGGGGCGGCGGGCGGCGCTGGGCCGCCCGCCTTGGGTTGTCACAGGAGTCGATGATAATTTTTATCGGACTTCCCGATTACCCCATCTTTGCGCAGAACAGTTCTGCGAAGGCCGTCAGAAACCTTCCAGGACGACCTTGCCCTGCGCCTTGCCGCTTTCGATGAAGGCATGGGCGCGGCGCAGGTTCTCGGCGTTGATCTTGCCGTAGTGCTCGCCTAGCGTCGTGCGCAGCGTGCCGTCGTCAATCAGCCGGGCCGCCTGGTTCAGCAATTCGTGCTGCGCGATCATGTCGGGCGTGTTGTGCAACGAACGCGCAAACATGAACTCCCAATGCAGCGATGCCGATTTGCCCTTCAGCAACCGCACGTCGATGGCGCTGGGGTCGTCGATCAGCGCAATCTTGCCTTGCGGGGCGATGGCTTCGGCCAGCTGGGCAAAGTGCTTGTCGCTATGGGTCAGGCCGGCGACGTGGCTGACCTGTGGCACGCCGATGCGCTTGAGCTCTTGCGCCAGCGGCTTGCTGTGATCGATGACGTGATGCGCACCCAGTTCGCGCACCCAGGCCTGCGTCTCGGGCCGCGAGGCGGTGCCGATCACGGTCAGCCCCGTCAGTTGCCGCGCCAGCTGTACCAGGATGGACCCGACGCCGCCCGCCGCGCCCACCACCAGCAGGCTGCCCTGGCTTGGGGCGGCGTTGTCCAGCACGCGCAGCCGGTCAAACAGCAGTTCCCAGGCGGTGATGGTCGTCAGGGGCAACGCGGCGGCTTGCGCAAAGTCCAGGCTCTTGGGCATGTGGCCGACGATGCGTTCGTCCACCACATGGCGTTCACTGTTGGCGCCGGGGCGATTGATGGCGCCGGCGTACCAGACACGGTCGCCCGGCTTGAACAGGCTGACCTTCGCGCCCACGGCGCGCACGACGCCGGCGGCGTCCCAGCCGATGATCTCGGGCTTGCCGTCCTTGGGCGCGCGGTTGGCGCGGATCTTCACGTCGACCGGGTTCACCGAAATGGCGTGCACGTCCACCAGCAGGTCGTGGTCGCCGGGGGTGGGCTCGTCGATGGTGATGTCTTGCAGGGCGTCAGCCTGGTCGGCCGGCAGGTTCTTGAAGTAGGCAATGGCTTTCATATCGGTGGCTCGGGTTTTCGTTGTGATGGGGGGAGATCAAAGGATGGAGCGGACCACGCCGCCGTCCACGCGCAGCGCGGCGCCGTTGGTGGCACTGGCCTGCGTGGAGCACGCGTAGACGACCATGTTGGCCACTTCATCCACGGTCGCCAGCCGGCGCAGCAGGGACGTGGGGCGGTGCTGGGCGATGAAGTCGCGTTCCATCTCGTCTTGCGACACGCCTTGTTCCTTGGCCATTTCGGCGAAGAAGTCGGACACGCCTTCCGAGCGCGTCGGGCCGGGCAGCACGGCATTCACGGTGACGCCCGTGCCGGCGGTCAGCTCGGCCAGGCCCCGGGACACAGCCAGCATCGCCGTCTTGCTGACGCCGTAATGGATCATTTCCGCCGGAATCTGCACCGCCGATTCGCTGGAGATAAACACAATGCGGCCCCAGTTGGCCGCGATCATGCGGGGCAGGTAGTAGCGCGATAGCCGGATGCCGCTCATGACGTTGGTGTCCAGCATGTGCTGCCAGTCGTCATCCGTGATTTCGGTGAACGACTTGGGGGCGAAGAAGCCGGCGTTGTTCACCAGGATGTCCACGTCGGGGTGGGCCGCCACGATGGACGCGGCGCCATCGGCGGTGGCCAGGTCGGCCTGCACGGTCGTGACCTTGGCGGCGGGAAATTTCTGTGCAATCGCGGCGGCGGCCTGGGCCAGCTTGTCGGCGCTGCGGCCGTGCAGCACCACTTGGGCGCCGGCTTCGGCCAGGCCCAACGCAATCGCCAGGCCGATGCCGCCGGATGACCCGGTGACCAGCGCCTTTTTGCCATTCAGTTCGATGTTCATGTGTCAGCTCCAATAGAGATCAGGACAGGCTTGAGAACGAAACCATGATTACCCAGTTCACAGGCATGAAAAACCGGCTAGCATCGCACTCAGTTTCAATAATTTTTTGAAAATGAGTCGACCATGGTGCGGTTTGAAGACCTGCGGATCTTTGTGGCGTCGGCCGATCACGGCAGCTTTTCCGGCGCCGCGCGCGAACTGGACGTGTCGCCCGCCGTGGCCAGCGCGGCGCTGAAACGGCTGGAGCAGACGTTGGACGCGCGCCTGTTCGTGCGGTCCACGCGCAGCCTGCGGCTGACGGCGGACGGCGAGCGCTATCTGGAATACGCGCGCTCGGCCATCGCCACGCTGGAGGCGGGCAAGAACGCGATGGCGCGCGACAAGACGGCGATATCCGGCACGCTGTCCGTCTCCATTCCGTCCGACCTGGGCCGCCACGTGCTGCTGCCCTGGCTGGATGACTTCCAGACCCAGCATCCGCGCGTAAGCTTCCAAGTGCGCATCAGCGACCGCTTGGCCGACCTGTACCGCCAGCCGGTGGACATCGCCATCCGCTACGGCAAGCCCAGCGATTCCGCCTTGGTGGCGCTGCCGCTGGCCGAACAAAACAGCCGCGTCGTCTGCGCGTCACCCGCCTATCTGGCGCGGCACGGCGTGCCCCAAAAACCCGATGACCTGCGCGACCACAACTGCCTGTCGTTCGTGCTGGGCGAAACGCTGCACGACCGCTGGGCGTTCGAACACGAAGGCACCGCCATGACGGTACCGATCAAGGGCGACCGGGTGGGCGACGACGGCGATCTGGTGCGCCGCTGGGCGCTGGCGGGCAAGGGCGTGGCGTACAAATCGCGCTACGACGTGCTGCGCGATTTGCGCGCCGGGCGTTTGGTGGCGCTGCTGCCCGACTACGCCACCGAACCCTCACCGCTATACCTCCTGTGCGTGCACCGGATGTTGCTGTCCCCCGCCGTCAAGCGCCTGCGCGAGTTTCTGCAAGAGCGCTTTCGGCAGTTCGACGCGGGGTAGCGCGACGCGGGTTGCGGCGACGGGGCAGCAGGCCTAATGCGCCGCGCGGTGCTGCGACCCCGATGCGGCCTTGTTCCTGGCCCGAGTCTGCGCCGCCTTCTTCGCGGCGGCGGAACGGCCGGCCGCGCCCTTGGTTGCGGCGGCCTTCTTCGCTGCTGCCGAGCGGTCGGCGGCTGTGCGGCGGCCCGCCGACTTGCTGGCGTGATGCGACAACGCCGAACGCGACGCGGGCTTGGTGCTTTCCTTCTTCAACGCCTTGGTCGTTGCGTGAGAACGCGTGGACGACTTGGCATGCCCGTCGTGCGCGGCCTCGGTATCTTTTTTCGCCCGATGCTTGGTCGCCGCACTGGCCTTCTTCGACGGCGTGGCCTTCACGCCCGCGCGACGCGCTTTCGACAGTCCGATGGCAATGGCTTGCTTGGTGGAACGTACACCGTGCTTGCCTTCGCGCACGTGCTCGATTTCCTCGCGGACGAATTCTCCGGCCTGCGTAGATGCGGCCTTGCCTTCTCGCTTGTCTTTCTTCGCGCGTTCCAGGGTTTTCCGTTCAGGCATGGTGATCTCCTTGCTGGGTTGCGGGAGCGGGCTCCGTCGCCAGTCGAGACCACGCGACGGAACTCGTAACACCACGATAGCGCCGCGGCGTTATCCTGTGTGTTCGAATGGATTGCCGGTCGTAAGCGCCGGAACACGGGCCACAGACCGTCGATTCACGACTCACCCCCTTAGCGGAGACGAGCTATGTCGAATCATGTCTACAAGCAAATCGAACTGGTGGGATCTTCCACCACCTCCACCGATGACGCGATCGCCAAAGCGATCGAGCGCGCATCCGAAACCTTACGCAATCTGGACTGGTTTGAAGTCACTGAAGTGCGCGGCCATATCAAGGACGGCAAGGTGGCCCATTGGCAGGTCGGTTTGAAAATCGGCATGCGTCTCGAAGGAGTCGAGTAATCCGCGCGCTGGTCGTTCTTTGATCAGCGCCTGCAAGTGCTTGTCGGACAAGGAATTTTTGGGCTTGTTATCCGACTGTTCATAGGCTTGTCCACATTCCATGGGGACAAGCCTTTTCTTTTATCCCCACGTTGTGCGGCGCGGCACGCGACACGACCCGCGTCGCGCCGGCTGGGCAGCGGCTGGGCGTATATTGCCCGCTGCTCTCAAGTGCTTGGCCTGTAAGCCTTTTTCGAGACTACCCGCATACTGTCCTCAGCCTTATCCACATTTGCCGGGGACAACTCGGTGCCATCCAGTCCCCCATTGAGCCTTTATTGACCACGCCATGCAGGTTATTGATCTGCATACGCTTTTTGCACCTGCCCTCAAACTGTCCTCATGCTTTTCCACAGAATGCTGGGACAAGACCCACAATCAGTTCACGCCTTGAAGACCGCTGTGCAGACATACAGCACTTTCGGGGATAACTTCGCCCAAACTCATCCAAAAGGACGATTGCGCATTGTTTGATCAGCACACGCAAGTGCTTGGCGGGGCAGGGGATTTTGACTGTGCCCCAACACTGTCCTCAGCCTTCTCCACAGATGGCGGGGATAAGTATTTATGGCGTCGAGGGCGCGGGCGGTAGTGCGTGTCGCAAACCCCCCGGTCAGGCCGGACCCGTCCGTGATTCCACATCCATCGCAGCCGGCCATTCGACCTTCGGCGCCAGACGAAGCGCCAGGTTGTA
>NZ_LBHW02000074.1:0-12440 GCF_001005835.2 Achromobacter sp. LC458 | reverse complement strand
GAATGAAAACTCAGGTTGCCTGACAGCGCGTTCAGGCGTTCGCGCATGTTGCGCAGCCCGATGCCGCGTCGCGGGTCTTCCTGCACCTGTGCATAGTCAAAACCGCGTCCATCGTCGGTGATGGTCAGGCGCAGATCGTGCGCCGAATAGGCCAACGTCATGTCGGCGCGCGTGGCGTGGGCATGGCGGATCACGTTGGTCAGCGCTTCCTGCGTCACGCGGAACAGCGCGGTGGCGTAGGCGTCCGGCAGCTTCACAGGCTGGCCGGTGGTGGACAGGCGCACGGCCAGCGGCGGCGCGCCGTCCGTGCTGGGAATGGCGAATTCCCTGCCCAGATGTTCCAGCGCGGCGGGCAGGCCCAGGTCGTCCAGCAGGGTGGGGCGCAGGTTATGCGAAATGCGCCGCACCTCGCCCACCGCCGTGTTCAGCCGGTCCAGCGCGCCGCCCAGCGGCTTGTCGATATGGGCATGGGCCTGGGGTTCGGCCGGCGGCGCCTGCCGTAATCTTTCCCGGGCGGCTTCCACCGATAGCTTGATGGACACGAGCACCTGGCTGATGCCGTCATGCAGCTCGCGCGACAGGCGCGCGCGCTCGTCCTCCTGCGACCGCACCACCTGTTGGGCCATCAGGCGCAGCTTGGCGTCGGACTGCCGGTGGTCGCTGATGTTCAGCGCCAGCCCACAGGCCGCCACAAACAGGATCGACACCACGGCAATGCCCGCCACCCAGGCGAACATGCCGCGGATGTTGGCCTGCGCGGCGGCATCGATACGCACCAGGGCCTGCTCCACGTCATCCAGATAGATGCCGGTGCCCAGCATCCAGCCCCACCGGTCCAGCACGACTACATAGCCCAGCTTCTCCACGGTCTGGTGCGTGGACGGCTTTTCCCACAGGTAATGCACCACCTCGCCTTGCTGCCCGCCCTGGCGCGCGGCCGCCAACAGGTTCTGGATGACGGCTTGCCCGCGCGTGTCGCGCAGGTTCCAGAGGTCTTGCCCCACCAGCTCGGGCTGGCGCGGGTGCATCAGGTTCTTGCCTTGCAGGTCGTAGACGAAGAAATAGCCATCGTGGCCGAACTCCATCTGCGCCAGCAGTTCCAGCGCTTTCTGGCGCGTGGCTTCGTCGTCGCCCGTGGCCTGCAACGGCGCCACGGCGCTGTAGGCCAGGCTGACATAGTGGCGCAACTCGCTTTCCTTGCTGGCCAGCCAGGCGCTTTCCACCACCTGCTTTTCGCGCTGTGCCAGCTGCAAGCCCTGCACGTAGACGGCCACGGTGATGGCGGCCAAGGCCACCAGCAACGGCACCGCTGCCAGCAGCAGGATCTTCAAGCGCAGCTTCATGGGAATTCTGTCTAAGGGGTGATTGGTGCGCCGCCGCATTGGGGCGGCCTGACGGAGGATGTTGATTAACAGCGAGGATTCACCGGATTCCGCCATTTTATGTTGCGGCGCATTGCGTAGTAATACGTACCCGGATTGCGTAGTTCCGCGCTTGTTGGCGGGGGGGCAAAACGAAATACTAACGCCCGCGTCCAGCAGGACGCAGCGCGGGCGCTTGCGCACCCGCCACCCCACAACAATGAGTCTGCCTTCCGCGAGACGAAAAAAGCGTTTCACGCCACAAGCATGGCGGGAGGCAAGAGGAGCACTTATGCAAACCAGCAGTAAGGGACTGGGTCAGCACCTGGTCTGGCTGGCGGTTGCGGTACTGGGCGCGTTTGCGCTGGGCACCGTGGCGCTGGCCAGAGGAGAGACCATCAACGCGCTTTGGGTGGTAATTGCCGCCGTCTGCGTCTACCTGATCGCATACCGCTACTACAGCCGCTTCATCGCAAAGAACGTGTTCCAGCTGGACGCCTCGCGCATGACGCCGGCCTGGAAGCACAACGACGGCCTGGACTACGTGCCTACTAATAAGCACGTGCTGTTCGGCCACCACTTTGCCGCCATCGCCGGCGCCGGCCCCTTGGTGGGCCCGGTGCTGGCCGCGCAAATGGGTTATCTGCCGGGCATGCTGTGGATTCTGGCGGGCGTGGTGTTCGCCGGCGCCGTGCAGGACTTCACCATCCTGTTCATCTCGACCCGCCGCGACGGCCGTTCACTGGGCGACCTGGTCAAGTCCGAGCTGGGCAAGATCCCCGGCGTGATCGCGCTGTTTGGCGCATTCATGATCATGGTCATCATCCTGGCCGTGCTGGCGCTGATCGTGGTGAAGGCGTTGACGCATTCGCCGTGGGGCACGTTCACGGTAGCCGCCACCATCCCCATCGCGCTGTTCATGGGCGTGTACCTGCGCTACATCCGCCCGGGCAAGATCGGCGAGGTCTCCATCATCGGCTTCGTCGGCCTGATGGCCGCCATCACCTTCGGCCAGGACGTGGCCGCCCACCCGGTGATCGGCCCCATGTTCGATTTCGACGGCAAGGGCCTGACCTGGATCCTGATCGTCTACGGCTTCATCGCCGCCGTGCTGCCCGTGTGGCTGCTGCTGGCCCCGCGCGACTACCTGTCCACCTTCCTGAAGATCGGCACGATTCTTGGCCTGGCGATCGGCATCGTGGTCGTGGCGCCGGAACTGAAGATGCCCGCGCTGACGCAGTTCGTGGACGGCACCGGCCCGGTCTGGTCGGGCAACCTGTTCCCGTTCCTGTTCATCACCATCGCCTGCGGCGCGGTGTCGGGCTTTCATGCGCTGATCGCCTCGGGCACCACGCCCAAGCTCATCGAAAACGAAATGCAGGCCCGCTACATCGGCTACGGCGGCATGTTGATGGAATCCTTCGTGGCCATCATGGCGCTGGTTGCGGCTTGCGTGATCGAGCCGGGCATCTACTACGCCATGAACAGTCCGGCCGCCGTCATCGGCACCACGCCGGACCAGGTTGCACAAGTGGTCTCCAGCTGGGGCTTCGTGGTCACGCCGCAAGACCTCATCCAGACCGCCAAGGACGTCGGCGAAAGCACCATCATTTCGCGCGCGGGCGGGGCGCCCACGCTGGCCGTCGGCATGGCGCACATTCTGCATCAGGCCATTGGCGGCCCGGGCATGATGGCGTTCTGGTACCACTTTGCCATCCTGTTCGAAGCGCTGTTCATCCTGACCGCCGTCGACGCGGGCACGCGCGCCGGCCGCTTTATGCTGCAAGACTTGCTGGGCACCTTCGCGCCTTCGCTCAAGCGCACCGATTCGCTGCCCGCCAACCTGATCGCCACCGGCTTGTGCGTGGCGGCCTGGGGCTACTTCCTGTACCAGGGCGTGGTCGATCCGCTGGGCGGCATCAACACCTTGTGGCCGCTGTTCGGCATCGCCAACCAGATGCTGGCCGCCATTGCGCTGACGCTGGGCACCGTGGTGCTGTTCAAGATGAAGCGCGACCGCTACGCCTGGGTCACGATCCTGCCCACGCTGTGGTTGCTGGCGTGCACGCTGACCGCTGGCTGGCAGAAGCTGTTCCATGCCGATCCGCGCGTCAGCTTCCTGGCCCACGCCAACAAGTACAACGCCGCCATCGCGCAAGGCAATGTGCTGGCGCCCGCGCATTCGCTCAAGGAAATGTCGCGGGTCGTGGTCAACGACTACATCAACGCCGGCCTGTGCGCGATCTTCATGTTCGTGGTGATCAGCATCGTGGTGTTCGGTGTGAAGTCGGTGCAGCGCGCCCGCGCCGAGAACAAGCCGACGTCCCGCGAGACGCCGTACGAAGCGCTGCCGGCCGCCGCCGGCGCCGACTGACCCCCAACGGAGACGCCGCATGCTGTTCAGCAACATGACCTCGGCAGCCGGCGCCGCCGGCCGCTACCTGGGCCAAACGCTACGGTTGATGGTCGGCGTGCCCGACTACGAAACCTATGTCGAGCACATGCGGCGCACCCACCCGGACCAGGAGCCGATGACCTACGAAGCCTTCTTCCGCGAACGCCAGGACGCGCGATACGGCGGCAAGAAGCGAATCGGCTGCTGCTGAGGTTGAGTGAAAACAGAAAACAAGCCCCCGTGTGGGGCTTGTTTATTTTGGGGTGGGGGTGGTGGAAGGCAGGGGATGCCCGACAAGCTGCGGGGTCATTCAACGACCCGAACCTGGGCGCGAATTACCACCTAGGTACACCGCCAGCCGCGCCTGATAGGCGAAAGAATCGGCATTCGAACTCATCGTTAACTCCGCACTCTGTTCAGGGTGTAAAGCACGTCGCGCCATTCCGCAGTACCCAGCGCCGCAAAAGAATCCAGTAGCCGAGCCTTGCCGGCCACCGCCTCTTGAATGCACTGCTGAATACGTGGGTGCGTTTCCAGATGCGGGTGCACCGTCAGATGCTTCAAGGCAAAGGTCACGCGGTCCGAGGCGTTGCGCAGCCCCAGCGCATGGGTGCGCCGCAGATGCGACAAGACCTTGGCAGCCGCGTGCGTCGCGGGGCCGGGCTTGTCCTGCATTAAGGGCGCCAGCACGCGCGCGTCGGCTGGCATCGGCTGATCGGCCAGCCGCTTCCATGCGGTCAACACGTTGCCAACCAGCGGCGCCAGGTGCTGCGCGTTCATGTCCGCCGTGTCGAAAATCGGCGTCGGCGTGTTGTTGTGGCTGCGCAGCTGCAACAAGCGGCCCGCGCTGTTCGGCACGATCCACTGCGTGATGGGGTTCAACCACGAGCCCATGCGCTCGCGCAAACTAACGGCCAACAACTCCAGCCGCAACGGTTCGAATAGGGGTATGACGCGCTGCGCATCCTGATCGGGCACCAGGCAGCGCTGCGCGAGGTCCTCGGCCAATACAGCCAAAGGCGAAGGGCTGTTCAGCCAACCGCACACCATGCGCTTGCCGCCGATGGGCTCGGCCAGCGCGGTGTTGACCGTCAGGCGCAGCACGTCCCGATCGAACCGCTGGCCCGCTTCAGCCAACGTGATCAGCTTGGGACAGGCGGACGTGTCGTGTGCCATGTCCGCACGCAAAACGGGCGCGATAGCCTCCGCTGGAAACCGCGCCAGCAGCTTGTCGGGATGCAAGGGGCTATCGTCGGCGCGATCAGCCTGGGGATCGATCAACAGATAAAAGCCCTGGTCGGCGTTTCGGGACCGGGCAAGCAAAGCCGCAAACGATGTCATCGTGGCGGCATCCGGCAAGAAGCCGGACAGCGGCAAAGTGCGTGCGTAGGCATAGCGTTGTCCTGGTTGCGCGGCGCGGCCACAAGGGCAGGGCGCCTTTCAAAAAGAAGTGCTGCCAGGGCTAATGCAATATCCATGCCATGCGCGGCGCTGGCACAAAACCCTCAACGCTATCAATGGCTTACGAACGTATCGTGTGTGACAGCCAGCGTGGTGCAATGCCTGCGATTTGAAATTGACCGGGTTTTAAACGAGAACCGAGCCAGTTCTGGCCCGATAAAAACTAAGCGCCGCCTTATCAACGACTTACGACGGGCCATATTTGGCTCGATCGAGCCAAATATGGCCCGACAGGTATGGTTTAAGCCCAAACGCGCGGGGCCCGGCTGCCGGGCAAGACTGGCCCGGCGCGCATCCCCGGTCAGGACAGTTCCAGCGCCCGTGCGCCTACCGCGCCGCCTATTCGTCCGACCGCCAAGACTTCCGGCGCGACTTGCGCGGTTTGGGCACCACCCCTAAACGCGGGTCGCGCGCCAGTGACAGCGCCGCCAGATGCGAGGCCAGCGCCTCGAACGCGTCATCCGACTGCGGTAGATACAGCCACTTGCCGAGCACGGGGTGCGGCAACAGGCTCGGCATCTCTTCGCACAGCGCCGCATGACGCTCGCGCGAAGTGCATACCATGACGCCATTCCAAGGCTCATCACGGTCGGCCACCACCAAATACAGCGCGCCATCCAGATACGCGGCATCGCAGCCAAACATCTTCCGTCGTTGATAATTGGCGTCGCGCTCCAGAGGCTCTAGCACCCACAGCAGCGAATTCTGGCGCGCAGCAAGTTGCTTTTTGGGCGGGGCAAAGAGGTCTGACGAGGTAGGCATGATGGCAAGTTTATGCCGATCACGCGCGCCGTTCATCCTGGATTTGCACGCCGCCTGGGAACGGCAGCTAATCCGAGGAAAGCAGTGTCGATTTTGGGCGGGCTACCGTAACGCTACATAAGTAGGACCCATTCACCCCATTCACGGGCCGTTTGTTCGCAAGAATGTGTGCGCCGGGAGTCTATGATGGTTCGTCGCATCGAATAGTGATTTCAACCATTTTTGATATGGCCAAAAGGTAAAATTTATGATCCCTGCCTGGAACCTTCAAGGCGTAATTCCGCCGGTACGCCCAGGTGCGCATGGTCACGACCCGGATCGTTCACCTTACCGATCATCACTTCAGTCGCTGGTTGACGCGATGGGGATCTCTCGCGCGCGATTGAACATTCTTGAAGGGCTTCTGAAATTCCGCGCCGCGATTCACGGAATTGGGATCGACACAGGGTTTCAATGGTTGAACGGCAGTTTTTCAGAACACGTGGAGATCGTTGAAGCCAGAGATCCGCGTGATGTGGATGTCGTGACGTTCTTGCATCTTCCCAATGGGCTGGACCAGGCAGCGCTCGTAGCCCGGAATCCTCGTCTTTTCGATCAAACGTATGTGAAGGACACCTATCACGTCGATGCCTATTGGGAGGTTTTAGGGCGCCCGCTGAAAGCCGAGTCGGTTCAATCAGTGTCCTACTGGTACAGCATGTGGTCCCACCGAAGAGACGGCGTGTGGAAGGGATTTGTCCAAGTGCAGTTGGAGCCGTCCGAAGATCTCGCCGCCGTTCAAGTGCTAGCTCAAGCCGAAGCCGAGCTTGGAGTCGAGACATGATTAATCGTGATGAATTCCTCATCTCCGAAATCCGACAACTGGAGCGAATGCTGGAGGATATTCCCGCGTCAGCAGCGATACAACGCATATCGATTGAAAATCGTTTAAACAGGGTTCGTGCTGCGCTCAAGCGAGAGCTGGCGTCGCCAGTACCCCCACGCGTGAAGCTTACCTTCCGAGGACGTCCGACGATCGGTAGCCACGGAATCGCGGCTGACTTTGGGGGAAAGGCAACCATCGCATTTGCTGATGCCTTCGCGGCAGTCGTTGCCGGGCTCAACGACAACCTTCAACTGATGGGGCCAATTCCTAATCGCGAAAAAAACCAGCTTTTGATCACTGGTACGGCCGTGGGTTCGTTTGGGTTCGAATTCGAGCTTCCCGCTGGCGGCCTTTTCCCCGAGCAAGAGAATACAGAAGAAGCACTGCGGAAGATGCAGTCTTTGCTAGAGGCCTCCGCCACGGGCAGCGATGACGACGTGGCGGAGTTAGTAGATGCAATCCACCCCCGTGCGGTGAAGAAAATCTCTGAGTTCCTATCGGTGTTATCTCAGTACCAGGCCTGGTGCGGCCTGGAGTTCAAGGATCGGATATTCAGATACGACGGCTTCGACCAGCTGACACGTTCTGCCAGCCGGCTTGGCGAAGAGAACATACAAGAAGCGGCGGAATCCTACGCGGGTGAGTTTGTGGGCATCCTTCCCAATTCGCGTACGTTTGAATTTCAGACGGCAGACGGTTTGATCAAAGGCAGGATAGGAGCTTCCATTGAAGATCCCGGCGTGATCCTCCGTGACTGGCTTAAGCGCAGCGTTCACATAACGTTAGCGGTCGTTCACGTTGGCCAAGGGCGCCCTCGGTTTACGCTAAATGATCTTCCCGATCACCGATAGAGCATCGTGTCGAGCAACTGGCCGTGGTCGGCCTTGTCCATACCCACGGTGCTTTGCATGGCCCTGGAGTCAGGCCCATCTTGTGATAAAGGCGGACAATGGTGTCAGGCAGCATTTCCGGAAGTGTTATTTGCCGTCTGAATCCATTGAAAAGTTCAAGGTAGCTTAATGATAAAAAGTTCTGCACTCTTCGCTTTATCGACCGCGCTCTTGGCGGGATGCGGTCCAAACAAAATCATTGTGGATCTGCCTTCGCCACAGGGCCAATACCACGTAGAAGTTCGCAAATGCGCTGAGCCCGGCGCCATGTCATCGACTTCGCAAACCCAGGTCTCGGTCCTGAAGTCCGGCGTATCAGAAAACTGCCAGTCTGCGGTGAATGCGTTGGCGCAGTTCCAGTCGTATGCGCCCGACGATCAACTGCAACTGGAATGGTTGTCGGAGGCGGAGCTTCGGGCATGGCATCCCGGATTTGATCCAAAGTCCGGGCCGCGTTCCGCTTCGTATAAGGCGGACAACCCGGTCAAAGTGATATTTGCGCCGGCCAAGTGATTTACACCGCAATGTCGTCGCGCGGCGTCCATGGGGTGCCGCCATTCGTGGACTCGCGCGCTACGTCAGCAACGCCAACGCGTCAACCAGCGACAGCACGGTGGTGCGCGACGCGAACGCGGTGGAAAACAGGTGCTCGTGCACAATCGAATCCGGGTCGTAGCAGCAGTCTTTGACGGTAAACAATCGGTAGTCTGCGTCGCTGGCATGCGCAATCGACGACAGCATCACGCCAGTGGACGCAATGCCCACCATCAGCAGCGTATCGATGCCTTGTGCCGATAGCCGCAATTCAAGGTCCGTACCAAAAAACACGCTGGCGCGATGCGCGATGATGATCGGCTCGTCGGGCTGCCGGCCCAATTCAGGGGAAATCTGGTCGCCGGTGAAAAGGCCAAGTTGCTTGATGCCTTGCCCGTTCTTGTTTAGCGGACTGACTTCGGGATAGCCCGGACTGAACCGAATCTGGGCGAAATAGACTTTGATCCCTTGCCGCCGTGCCGCGTCGCAAAGCGCGCGCGTATTCGCTAGCAAGGTGGGCGCGACAGAAGGGAACAGGTTGATGATGTCGGTCTGATAATGCATGACCAACAACGCGCTGCGGGCGGGCACGAGGGTGTCTAGGGTGCTCATGGGCGCGGGCTCCACAAGGCGGGCAGTTTCACCGCGGCATACCGCTTCGGTAGTGGCGTCATCGATATCAGGTTCCGGACGGGACTGTATTTTTTAGCACGAGGCGACGGAAACAAGTCAGCTAGACAGTTTACAAATGTCCAGCTAAAAAAGTGTCGGACCGCGTTATCCAGACAGCTTTAGCGGTTGTGCAAGTGAGGTGACTTGGACGCCAAGCTAGGTGCGAATTGCGGCGCGGTCACTGGCGGGGGACCGGTATCAAGGTTTCCATCTTTCTAGCCAGGCGCACTACGCGACTCCGCGTCGATTTGCGCCGGCCACCGGACTTTAGGCGCAAGACGCAGCGCAAGGTTGTAGGGCGGCACTTCGTCTGGATCGTTGAACGTGTCGACGGGAGGCAATGCGTCGGGTCCGTGCTGCATGTAGGCACGGACGTAATCCCACGAGCTGCCCTCATCCTGGCCCATGCTTAGGGGGAAGCGATCAATGACCTGGTTCGTGCCGGGCTTGACGACGGCGATGGATACGCCCCACGTGAAGATCAAACCGCCTTGCGCGGTGGCGCCGCGTTGGCGCCAGGCTTCGGCGCGAAGATCGTCCCAGTTGTAGGCGCGGGTTGTGACGTACCAGCGGGCGAAGGGGTTCCACCATATGTAGTGGAAGCTGTAGACGTAGACCTTGCGGCGCAAGCGATTGAAGCGGATGGGTTCGTCACGCGGAATAGCAGTGTCAATGCGAACGCAGAAGAATATAAGGATCACATCCACGAGAAACGCCCCTATCGGCGTGACGGGACTGCCACTCCCAACGGTCCACCAAGCATGTAGGCGGGGTACAGAATCCGCCAGTAAAAAAAAGCCAAAACCCGATATGAAAAGCATCAGGCCGCGCATCTTCGTAGAGCGACGAGATATCTCCAGGAAAGCTCCATCCAACGCGTTAATGACTGGCTGAGAATGAGATCGAACTTCAGAGGTAAATTCTTCAGCGGGCTGCGGCAAGTCGCGCTGCCCTCCTGCGCACGTTTGATTCAAAGCTGGGAATTTTCTAGTCACTTGGGTGCGGCCTGGGTCGAGTGTATCTTTGGGAACAAATTGTCGGATCTGCGCGTTGACGGCTCGATAAAGGCCCTTTTTGCTTTCTACCCTGGTCCACTACGCGACTCCGCATCCATTTGAGCCGGCCACCTGACTTTAGGCGCAAGACGCAGCGCAAGGTTGTAGGGCGGCACTTCGTCCGGATCGTTGAACGTCTCCACGGGAGGCAATGCGTCGGGTCCGTGCTGCATGTAGGCACGGACGTAATCCCACGAGCTGCCCTCGTCTTGCCCGACGCTTAACGGAAAGCGATCAATGACTTGGTTCGTGCCGGGTTTGACGACGGCGATGGATACACCCCACGTGAAGATCAAGCTGCCTTGCCCGGTGGCGCCGCGTTGGCGCCAGACTTCGGCGCGCAGATCGTCCCAGTTGTAGGTGCGGGTTGTGACGTACCAGCGGGCGAAGGGGTTCCACCATATGTAGTGGAAGCTGTAGACGTAGACCTTGCGGCGCAAGCGATTGAAGCGGATGGGTTCGTCACGGGGAATGGCGGTATCGACCCGAATCATAAAAATGGTCCACCAAAGCATTCCGACCGTAATCGGTATAGCTTTTATAAAGTGAGAAAACCCTGTCCTGCCTATGATGATTTTCGGCACTGCGAATACGAGCCACGCAATGCCGACCAAGGACAAGATGAGCATCAGCCCGCGCAATTTTTGCCCTCTGCGGCTGATTTCCAAGTGAATGTTGTTCATCGAATTGATGGGGGGCGGGGGATGCGGGCCGTCTAGCCGAGGTGCGGATTCTCCGGGCAAGGTGAGGTCGCAGACCCAATCTGGATGTGGGGCAGCTAACGTAGGTCCGTTGCGAGTGGGGAGATTCTTGGTCGACATTAATTTCCTGGATTGAATCTTGTGCAATTTTTCCAGCGCTCAATATGCTTACCGAGTAGAGATCACCGTTACTTCGGCGTGTCCTCCTTGATCAGCGATATCTGGCCAGTACTTGATTCGAAGCGTTGCAAATTCGATATCAGCCTCGCCGATATCAAGCAAAAGCGAGCCGCCCAGTACACCCGCGTCTCTGGTAGGTCGACGCGTTGCTTGGTCGTCTATTCGATATCCGGGGCGCTTGGGGTGGTCTGATATTTCGCCAATCCTGGGTGAGTTGTGATGCTCTGCAATTACGATTTGCTCAGGCGAGTAGCGCTTCAATGCCAAAGTCATGGCGTATCCCGACTTATTCGGATCCCACATGGGAAGCTTGACGTGATAAGTGAGCGTGGTTCCCCATTGCATTCCTGCGCCGATGGCTGGCAACGTAGATAATCGCGGTGCAAAACGAAATTCGAGATCTGTCTGCATCCCGATCAACGCAGCATTCAGCGCGCTAATGGCTATATCCTTGTCAATATTGGCCGCGGTAGTTTTCTGAGTTTCTAGGTCTTCGCTCGCGTACCTCGGGATGCTGGGGACCGATTTGGCCGAGTTCCACCAGATGGAAGGCGTTTCGTCATGGTTTCCAAAGTAGCAGCGGCGTGCCCATTGTTCGATTGCCGTTGACTCGCTGCCCTTAGCAGAAATGGAAACTGCGCAGGCCAGCATACCCAGGGCGATAGCCCATCCAAGCGGTCCTAGCAATGAGGAGGCGCTCGCCCAAGCCGCGTATGTTGCTGCCAAGCCGGAGGCGGCCGACAGGATGCCAGCATAGATATAGCTGTCTCGTGCTTCGCCATCGCCAGACCGCATTGCTCGTACTGCGGCAGTTCCAAACTGCACCCCCTCAACAACCCCCGACAGAGCACTTGTCACGCCGCCAAAGCGAATCATCCCTTTGCCCAGCGTCAACGCATTCACCGCGCGTACTTCGGCGACAGCGGCTTTCTCCATCGCCCGGGCCACGCTTCTTATTCCCAACCCCGTCGCTTCAATGCTGACGCCCACCACCCCCACTGCGCTTGCCGCCACGCCCGCGACGGCTTCTGGGTATTTGTCTCCCATCACGCGCTCCAGGTCTTGCAGGCTTCTTGCCAGCCCATCTTGCTGAAAGAACAACGCGCCCATGGACAACGCTAAATCCAAGTTCGCCATCCCGCGTATTCCAACAAAGGCGGTATGCGCCCGTAGCTTTGCATCCGCAGCAGTGGTTCGTAGTTGCCCGGCTATTGCATGTGCCTTCGGTTCCAGGCCGCCAATGCCCACCACCACGCTGCGCCAACCGCCTTCCAGGGTGTCCGCCGTGGCGTTGGACATTGCAGTTAGCTTGTTTTTCAGTCCTTCAGCGGTATCCGCCACCCAGAACGTGGCTTTGAATATGTGGTTCTGTGCCGGACCCGGCAGGGTCAGCATGCCGCTGAATATCAGCGCGCGAGCCTTCTTGCCGGTTTCCTTTGCGGCCTTGTCGTATTCCTGGCGCATCTGTTGGGTGAGTAATTCCTGATACTCGCCCAGCGTCAGTTCGATCTGAACGCGCAGCATTTGGACGCGCTCGCACAGCAGCAGGGCGGCTTGATGCACG
>NZ_LBHW02000073.1:0-15092 GCF_001005835.2 Achromobacter sp. LC458 | reverse complement strand
CAGGTGACCAGGCAGCCAGGCGACCAGGCAGCCAGGCGACCGTCAGCCGGTCGCCACGCGGTCGCCAACGCCAAGCAGGCCGCCAACGGTAAAGCCGCGCATTTTACAATGCGGCCATCGCGGCGCAGTCCAGCGGCCCGGGCCAGCACGGAGCAGTTTCATGGCATCTACCGAATCTCTTGAATTCCTACCCGAGGCGGGCGTCGACGTGCGCCAGTTGTTCATCCTGCTGCACGGCGTGGGCGGGTCGCCCGATAACCTGCGGCCCTTGGCCCAGGCCGTGCGCGCGGCCTTTCCGACGGCGGCGGTGCTGGTGCCCCAAGGTTTCGAGCCCTTTGACGGCGGCAACGCCGGGCGCCAGTGGTTTTCGGTGCGCGGCGTGACCGAAGATAATCGCGCCGAACGCGTGGCGGCGGCCATGCCGCCCCTGGAAGCCTATGTGCGCCAGGCGCAGGCCCGCTTCAAACTATTGCAGTCGGACACGGCGATCGCGGGCTTTTCGCAGGGCGCGATCATGGCGCTGGAACTGGTGCAGGCCCATGACGGCATGGCCGGCCGCATCATTGCGTTTTCGGGTCGCTATGCCCAATTGCCCAAGACCGCCCCGCAATTCACCACCTTGCACCTGCTGCATGGCGCCGACGACCCGATCATGAACGTGTCCCACATCCAGGCGGCCCAGGCGCGGCTGGAGGCGCTGCATGGCGATTCCACTATCGATATCGCCAGCCACGTCGGCCATGAACTGCATCCTGCGTTGATCGAACGCGCCATTGTCCGCTTGCAGACCTGCGTGCCGCTGCGCAGCTGGGAAGCGGCGCTGGGCCTGAACCAGACGCCGCCCGACGGCACTACGCTGCACTGATCGCGCGATGAGCACCGCGCGTTCTTCCGTGCCGGCCTCGCCGCGCGCCGCCGATTCGGTGGGCGGCGCACAAAGCATTTTCCGGGTGCTGCGCCTGTTGAAATACGTGGGCGCCGCGCCCGCGCGTGGCGTGGGCTTGAGCGATGTCGTGCGCGACATCGGCCTGACGCCGCCCACCGCGCACCGCATGCTGTCGGCCTTGCTGCAAGAGGGTTTCCTGTCGCTGAACCCCAAGCTAAAGACCTATAGCCTGGGGCGCGAGTCTTACATCCTGGGCCTGGCTGCCGAAAGCCGCCATGGCATCAAGGCCATCGCCGAATCGGCCGTGTTGCGGCTGGCGCAGTCCACGGGCGATACCAGCTTTCTATCGGTGCGCTCGGGCCACGAAGCGGTGTGCGTGGACCGCAAGACGGGCGACTTTCCCATCAAGATCCTGACGCTGGAAGTGGGCCACCGGCGGCCGCTGGGCGTGGGGGCGGGCAGTCTGGCGCTGCTGGCGTTTTTGCCCAATGACGATATCGACCGCGTGCTGGCTCGTTACGACGCCACCACCGCGCCCGACCTGCCGTCCACCGACATGCTGCGCGAGGACATCGCCGCCGCGCGCAAGCAGGGCTATGCGCTGAACCCGGGGCGCATCATTCCCGACATGCTGGGCGTGGGGGTGCCGGTATTCGACCGTGAGCAGAATGTGGTGGCCGCGCTGAGCGTGGCGGCGATCCGCTCGCGGCTGTCGGGGGCACGGCTGCATGATGTGGTGGCCGCGTTGCAACGCGCCGCGTCCGAACTGTCGGCGGATCTGCTGCCGCGCGCCTGAGCGCAGGCAGGTCGCAGCCACAACCACAGCCACAACCACAACCACAACCACAGCCCCAGCCCCAGCCACAGCCACAGCCCCAGCCACAACCACAACCACAGCCCCATCCGGCGCCACAACCCCGGCTATCGCCCCGCGCAGGCCTTGCCGCCATCGACCGGCAAGCACACCCCGGTGATGTATTTGGCCTCGTCGCTGGCCAGGAACAGGGCGGCATGCGCCACGTCCCAGGCGTCGCCCATCCGGCCCATCGGGCTGGCGGCGTTGCGGCGGCGGCGCATTTCCTCCACATCCTGGAACTGGCCGGCAATCTGCTGGTAGATCAGCGGCGTATCGATCACGCCGGGCAGCACCGCGTTGACGCGGATATTGTCCGGCGCGTAGCGCACCGCCAGCGACCGGGTCAGGTGGTTCAGCCCCGCCTTGGCGGCGTAGTAGGACGTGTACGGATAGGTGTTGACCTGAATCGAGGCCAGCGACGAAATGTTGACGATGCAGCCGCCGCCTTGCGCCAGCATGGCCGGCAGCACGTGCTTGCAGGTCAGAAACACGCCGGTCAGGTTGGTGTCCAGCACCCGATGCCAGCTTTCCTCTGACGCCTCGATGGGATCGCCCATTTCCGTAATGCCCACATTGTTGTGCAGGATGTCGATGCGGCCGGCCTCGTCCAGCACCCGCGCCACCACGGCCTGGATCTGCGCCGACTGCGTCACGTCGGCCACCAGCGCGCGGCACTGTCCGCCTTCGGCCTGGATGACGCGTTCGGTTTCCTGGGCGGCCTCTGCCCGCACATCCACCGCGTACACGCGCGCCCCTTCGCGTGCGTAGAGGGCGGCGGCGGCCTTGCCGTTGCCCCATCCCGGCCCCGACGACCCCGCGCCGAACACCAGCGCTACCTTGTCCTTGACGCGTTGTCCCATGTCATTGCACCGAGATGTTGGCGAAGTCGGCCACCTTCTTCCACTTGGACACGTCCGTCTGGATCATCGCGCCGAATGCATCCGGCTTGTCCGCCACCACATAGGCGCCCACGCCCGCGTACTTGGCCTGCACGTCGGGGTCGGCCAGCGCCTTGCGCGATGCGTCGTTCAGCTTGGCCAATACGTCCTTGGGCAGGCCGGCCGGGGCCAGCAGCCCGTTCCACATTTCGGCGTCGTAATCCGGCAGCCCCACTTCGGCAAAGGTGGGCACGTCGGGCAGTTGCGGCAGGCGCGCCTTGGCCGCCACCACGATGGCCCGCAGGTTGCCCGACTGGATGTGCGCCATGGACGAGGCGGCGGTGTCCCACAGTATCGGCACCTGCCCGGCGATGACGTCGTTCAAGGCCGGCCCCGTGCCGCGATACGGCACGTGCATCATGTCCAGGCCCGACAGCGATTTGTAGTACTCCATGGCCATGTGCGTGGCGCCGCCGTTGCCCGACGACGCATACGAATACTTGCCCGGCGCGCCCTTGACCAGCGCAAAGAACTGCGCGTAGTCCTTGGCCGGAAAGTTCTTGTTGACGACGATCACGCCCGGCACACGGATGATCTGCGTGACGGGAGTGAAATCCTTGACGGCGTCGTAGGGCAGGTTCT
Source organism: Achromobacter sp. LC458 (assembly GCF_001005835.2). Lineage (NCBI taxonomy): Bacteria > Pseudomonadati > Pseudomonadota > Betaproteobacteria > Burkholderiales > Alcaligenaceae > Achromobacter > Achromobacter sp. LC458. The sequence continues at coordinate 11,830 of NZ_LBHW02000073.1, read as the reverse complement.
GGTACACGGCCGAGTTGGTGCCGTTGGTGCTGGATGTGCCCAGCAGCAGCGTGTAGCCGTCGGGCGCGGCGGACGCCACCGCGCGCGTGCCTACCGTGCCGCCCGCGCCGCCCCGGTTTTCCACCACCACCGGCTGGCCCAACTGCTTGCCCAGCGCTTCGGCAAAGATGCGGCCCACCACGTCGGACGTGCCGCCCGGCGGGAACGGCACGATCAGCCGCACCGGGCGGTCGGGGTAGTTGGACTGCGCGGCAGCCGCGCCCGACAGCGATACGGCAAGGGCCGCGGCCGCCAGGGTGATCCAGGTTCTTCTCTTCATGATGTTGTCTCCTTGCTTGATATTGTTGTGCGTCCGGTATTTGCGCGGATACCAGGCCTTGTGCCGACCTGTGTGTCCGCTACGGGGTGGCTGCTATCTGCGTTCTGCTACCTGCGTCCTGCTATCTGCGTTCTGCTGTGTGCGTTCTGCCGTGTGCCCAGGCCGAAGATCATGCGATGCGGTCGCCGGGCTTGATCTTCGCCGCGCGGCTGTCCACCCCTGGCAGCATGTGCGCCGGGTCGCGCGTCACCACGACGTCCAGGATGGTGGGGCGGTCCTTGCAGGCGTACGCGCTGGCCAACGCCGCCTGGATGTCGGCGGGGTCTTCCACGCGGATGCCGTTGCAGCCCAGCGCGCGCGCCACGTTGGCGTAGTTGGTTTCCACCAGGTCCGACGATTGATAGCTGCCGCTGCCGTACATCAGATGCTGAAGCGCCTTGATATACCCGGACGCCGCGTTGTTCACCACCACCAGCGTGAAGGCCAGGCCCATGCGCACCGCCGTTTCCAATTCGCCCAGCGACATATTGCAGCCGCCGTCCCCCGTCAGGCTGATAACTTGCCGACCCGGCGCGGCGGCCGCGGCGCCGATCGCGCCGGGAATGCCGTAGCCGATGGACGCAAAGCCCCGGTCCGGCACGAAGCCGCGCCCGGCGCGCTTGGTGTCGAACAGCAGGCCGCCCCAATGCGCGGCAAAGCCGCCGTCCGCCACCAGGATGCCGTCTTCGGGCAGCGTCGCGTTGATCTCGTGCATCAGTCGCGCCATGCCGATGGGGCTGTCCGGCGACGTCAGCTTGCCCTGCACGGATTCGCGCCACGTGTGCATCGCCTGGCCGACTTCGTCCGCGTAGGCTTGGCGGTCTGTTTGCAGCGGCTGGTCGGCCATGCGCTGGGCCAGCTCTTGCAGCGTGGCGCGGGCGTCGCCCCACAGACGCAGGGCGGGCGTGGTCGTGCGGTCAAATTCCTCGGCCACGATGTCCAGATGAATGACGGGGGCGCCGGCGCTCAATAGCTCGTAGCGGCGCGTGGCCACTTCGCCCAGCTTGCAGCCCACCACGAACAGGCAGTCGGCCTTGGCGATGAAGTCGTTGGCGATGCGGCTGTAGCGGCCGAACAGGCCGGCGTTAAGCGGGTCGTTGCACGCGATGGCGCCCTTGCCGCTCATGGTGTGGGCCACCGGGATGTTGAAGCGCTGCGCGAAGGCCTGCACTGCCGACGCGGCGTCGCTGATGTGCACGCCACCGCCGCACAGCATCAAGGGCCGCGCGGCGCCGGCCAGCATGCTGGCGGCTTGCGCCAGGTCGTCCGCGTCGGGACGGCAGCGCAGCGCCGGCGCGCGGCGGGTGTTGGCGCTGGCGTAGAACGCGTCGGCGTCAAAGGCGTGGACCGCATGCGCGATGTCTTCGGGCACGTCCAGCACCACGGGGCCGGGGCGTCCGCTGGTGGCGACGGCGAAGGCGCGCCGTACCAATTCCGGAATGCGCTCGATCATCTCGATGCGCAGCACATCTTTCACCACCGGCCGCAGCACTTCCAACTGGCGCGCTTCCTGCGTCATGTTCTTCCACGAATGCAGACGGTGCGAATCGCCCACCAGCGCCACCAGCGGCGTGCCGGCGTTGAAGGCTTCGGCCAGGCCGGTGACCAGATTCGTGGCGCCCGGCCCCAGCGTGGCGTCGCACACGCCGGGCCTCCCGCTGACCTTGGTGTAGGCGTCGGCCGCGAACACGGCGCAGCGCTCGTCGTTGATCAGGTGATGGTTCAGGTTCAGGCGACGCACGGCGTCATAGAACGGCAGCAGCTGAAAGCCGCCCATGCCGAACATCAAGCCGACATCGTGCGCGGCGAACATGCGTGCGATGGCTTCGCCGCCCGTGATTTCCAGTTTTTCCGACATGCGAGGTGTGCTCCTGAGTCTTAAGTGTTGGCGCGCCCGTTGAGCAGGGCATCGATAAAGGTTTTCAGTGGGGTGCCGACGCGGCCGCCCAGATCGCGGGCGCGCGCGTTGGCTGACGAGATCACGCCTTCTTCGTAGCAGGAGCGCGCGTCGCCGATGCAGGCGCTATCGGCCGACACGGTCAACGCGGCGATACCGCGCTGCTGCAACAGCGGCAGCCGGCCGGTGCCCGCGCCGTCACGGCCCATGCCGGCATCGTTGAAGGTGACCAGCCGGGGCGCGGCCTTGACGCCGTCGGTTTGCAGGCCGGCCAGGCGTTCGCCGTGCGATGCCGTGACGGCAATGCGGCCATCGTCGCGTTGATCCAGCAGCGATACGGAGTCCGCGCCGATGACTTGTGGGGTGCCATTGGCCGCCGCCCGCAACACCATGCGGGACTCGTTTTGCAACGTGGGCAGCGGGTAAACGGCTGACGACAGGGCCAGCCGCGCGGCGGCCTCGGCCACGCGCATGCCGGGCACGCAGCCCAGGGCCTGCGCCCGTAAATTGACGTGGCTGATGACGCCGCGGCGCAGCATGTCCGCGCCGTCGCCGATGCGGCAACTTTGATAGTCCGCGGTGGCGGCGGGCACGCCCCAGCGTTGCAGGTCCGCCAGGCCGGCAATGCCCGCTTGCCGCAGCCCCAAGCCGGCGTCGTTCAGGATTACCGCCCGCACCCGGCCGCGCGCGGCGCAATAGGCGGCATAGCGTCCGCCGTGGGACCCGGCGATGACCACGCGGCCGGCGTCCGCGCTGCCGAGCTTGGTGATGCTGTCGAGCACACTGACGTCGATTGTCGTGCTTTGTGATTCCATATTATGGATTTTGTTTTATCGCGTTGCTGCCCGGCGGGGCGAGGGCGAAGGGCGGGAGCCCCAGCTTGTCTCGTAGCTTGATGTAGGTATACGCCGGATTCTACGGGCGCGAAAAGCCGTACGGCAATGATCCATCCATATTATGGAAATGGATTTGATGGGCGTGGCGAATCGGGATGGGCATCGCGGCCCGGCGCTGGCTCGGCGTGCTTCCGGCCGGCCGGGACAGGACGAAAAAAAGCGCCCGGTCGGGCGCTTTGGAAAGCCGCCGCCTGCCAGGCGGGGCGTTTGTGCGAGAGGCGCGTCGGGCTACTGTTCCCAGCCGCCGCCCAAGGCCAGGAAAACGGCGATCTGGTCGCTGCTAAGTTCGGCTTGCGAGGCGGCCAGAGCGCTTTCGTTGGTGGCCAACGTACGTTCGGCGTCCAGCACGGTCAGGTAATCCGTCTTGCCGTACTGGAACAGGCGGCGCGCTTGCGAGGCCGCTTCGGCGCTTTGGTCGCGGGCGGCGCGCAAGGCGGCGTCACGGTCCAGCTGGCGGGCGTAGACGACCAGCGCGCTTTCCGTTTCGCGCAGCGCGTTCAGCACCGTGGCGTCAAAGCGCGCCACCGCCGCCTTCGTGCTGGCTTCGGCTTCGGCGATGCGGGCCTGCACCGCGCCCGTGTTCGGCAGGGTCCACGAGATCAGCGGACCCACGCTCCAGCTGAACGTGCCCCGGTCGCCGAACATGGCGGCCGGGCCGCCCGATGCGGCGGACAGGCCCAGCGTGACCTTGGGATACAGGTCGGCGGTGGCCACGCCGATGCGCGCGGTAGCCGCCGCCAGCGTGCGTTCGGCCTGGCGAATATCGGGGCGGCGGCGCAGCAGCTCGGCGCCATCGCCCACGGGGATGGTGCTGGTCAGGCGCGGCGCGGCGGCGCATTGCAGCAAGGATGCGGGGATGTCGTTCGGCGTTTGTCCCGTCAGCGCGGCCAGGCGGTACAGCGCCGTGCGCTGCTGCGCCTGGAAGGGCGGCAGGTTGGCCTGCAATTGTTCCAGCTGGCTGCGGGCACGCGTCACGTCCAGCGTGGTGCCCCGGCCGGCGCGCTGCAAGCGGCTGACCGCGTCCAGCGATTCCTTTTGCACCTGCACGGAGTGCTGGGCCGAGGCCAGCTGCATGCCCGCCGCGCACATGTTGGCGTAGGCGCGCGCGGTTTCGGCGGCCACGGTCACGCGGGTGGCATCGTAAGCGGCCTGGGCGGCTTGGGCATCGCCGGTGGCGGCTTCGATGGCGCGGCGGATCTGGCCGAACAGGTCCAGCTGGTACGACACGCTGGCGCCCGCGGAATAGGCCCAGTGGTTGGGCGGGTCGATCCCGGGTTGCAGCTCCTGCAAGCCGGACACATGGCCGAACGTGGGCGACGCATTCACGCCGATGCCGGGTTGCTGCTGCGCCTGCGATTCCTGCACGGCGGCCTGGGCACGCTCCAGATTGGCGCTGGCCACGCGCAGGTCGGTGTTGGCGGACAGTGCCTTTTCCACCAGCCCGTCCAGCACGGGATCGTTATACAGACGCCACCAATGGCCGGTCACCGCTTCCTGTGCAAACACCTTGGAGCCTGCCTCGACGAAGGGGGCGGCCGCGCTCTGTCGCTGGGCGACCGACGCGGCGGGCACCTGGTAATCAGGGCCCACGGTGGTGCATCCGGCCAGCGCAATGGCCAGCGTCAACGGCAGAAGAAATTTGGTGTTCATGGCAGCTACGGCTTGGCGTTGATATGAGAAGAAAGAAGGGTTGATGGGCGCGCGGTGCGGGGGTCAGCGGTTGGCGGTGTCGGCGGCGGCTTGCCGCGGTGCGGGCGTGGGGTCCACCGACACGGTGGCGGTCTGGCCGGCGACCAGTCGCACGCCCTCGGGCACGTCGTCGATCTTCACGCGCACCGGAATGCGCTGCGCTAGGCGCACCCAGTTGAAGGTCGGGTTCACGTTGGGCAGCAGGTTGGCGCCGGTGCTGCGGTCGCGGTCGGCAATGCCCATCGCGATGCTTTCGACGTGGCCTCGGATGTGGCGCGAATCGCCCATCAGCGTCACCGTGACGGGTGCGCCTTCGTGGATGCCGGGCAGCTTGGTTTCTTCGAAGTAGCCTTCGACGTAGAACGAGCCCGCATCCACCAGCGCCATCACGCCGCGGCCCGCCGTGGCGTACGACCCCGCGCGCAGATCCAGGTTGGTGATGCGGCCATCGCTGGCGGCCACCACGCGGCTGCGTTCCAGGTTCAGGCGCGCCGTGTTCAATTGCACCTGCGCCTGCGCCAGCGCGGCCTCGGTCTGCTGCACCTTGGTCTGGCTTTGCTCGACGGCTTCGGCGGCCACCAACTGGCCCAGCGATCGGTTGCGCTTGGCGTCGCGCAGCGCCTGGTCATGCGCCACCTGTTGCGACCGCACCGACGCTTGCGCCTGATCAAACGCCAGCTGGAAGCGGGCACGGTCAATTTCAAACAGCAAGTCGCCCGCCTTGACGTCCTGGTTGTCGTGCACGGGCACGCTGGTCACCAGTCCGGATACGTCGGGCGCCACTTGCACCACGTAGGCCTTGACCCGGCCGTCACGCGTCCAGGGCTCGACTTCATAGTGCACCCACAACTGCCAGCCGGCGTAGGCCGCGGCAGCGACGACGATGGCCGTCACCGCGAACTTGCCGATGGCGGCAGGGCGAAGGGCGTTGGGAAGTTTCATACCTATCTCTGAAGAAAATAAGGGGAAATGAGCGACACGCCATACAGCAGCACCACGAACAGCGCCAGATCAAAAAGCGCGGGGTGCCACACCAGGCGATACAGTCCGATGCGCGCCAGCACGCGGCGCAAGGCCCAGGCCACGCCCAGCGTGACCACGCCCAGCACCAGCAGCCAGGGGAAGTAAATGCCGTACAGATTGAATTCGCCGATCATGATGCGTGGCCCTCCATGGTGGGATGGGCGGGTTGGTAGTCGGGGGCGTCGGGAAAGAACGCGCGGCGGATGCCCACCAGCGCCACCACCGCGCGGTCGCGCGCGGCCACCCCTTGCGGCGTGGCGGCCACGCTGGACAGCGCGCGGTCGATTTGCGCCAGGAACTCCGGCGTCTTTTCCCCCACGCGCCATGCCGAGCGCGCGCGGAAAAACTGCGCCAGGCTGTTCAGCACCGGCTGGATCGTGGCCTCGGCCATCGGCAGATGACGACGCGCCCGTTGCAATTCGGTGATGTCGCGGCCCACGCGCAGGTCCTTCAACGCGTCGGCGGCAACCAGGTCGTCGGGCCGCTCGGCCAGCGCCAGGCGCGGCTGCAACAGGCCGATGCGATCCAGCATGCGGGCGGTGTAGGTATGGCGCGACGGCGCGCGCGGCGAGCTGGCCAGCGTGGCCAGTTCTTTCCAGTTGGCGGCCTGGATGCGGCGGGCGCTCCAGTCGGCGCTGACCGTGCGGAAGATGGCGGCGATGATGGCCGCCGTGGCCACGCCCATGCACTGCGCCACCTGCGTATCGATAAACGACACGATGTCGGCGGTGTTGGTGTCTTGCAGCGCCATGGTGCCCAAAAAGCCGAACAGCATCGCCATGGCCTTGCCGGTGCTGGCGGGGCGCGCGATGAAAATGCCCAGCACGAAGGCGGTGGGCAGCATCGACAGCGCCAGCATTTCAAACGAATGTATGGCGGGCATGATGCCCAACAGGTACAGCGCCGACAGCGGAATCGAATACACCGTGTAGGTCAGGAACTGCATGATGCCGGGCACCGGGTTGTCCTGCGACGCAAAGAAGCAGCTGAAGATGGCGGCCATCAACGCGGCCGTGGCGCCGTTGCTCCAGGCCGTGCCGATCCAGAATGCGCAGCACACCGAAATGGCCACCCCCGCGGCCAATGCCGACAGCAGCGCCATGCCGTGGTCGCGGTGCAGCGCGGCGTTGGGGGCGCGGGCAGGGCGGGCGTGGTGCATGCCGCCCCGCATCGACCCGCGCCGTGGCGCGCCTTTCAGGCCGGCGTGGATTTCGCGGCGCAGCGCCAGGCATTCGTCGTAGGTATCGATCAGTTCGCGCAGCCGCGTCATCAGGCTGGCCAGCAGGGCGTCGCGCCAGGTGGAATGGCTGTCGATGGCGGGCGTGGCATGCGAGACGGCCGCGCGCAGTTGCACGGCGGTGTCGTGCGAGGCCTGGGCGCCGGCGTTGATCCATTCTGAAATATCGTTCAGCAGCGCGGACACCGTGTCGGGCAAGGGCTGGTCATTGGCCTGAAGCGCGCGCAGGCGGTCTTCCACGGCCGAGACGGCCGGCGTCAACGCCGAAATCTGGTCTTGCATCGCGCGCACCGCGCCGGACGTCCAGCGCAGGTTGCTGGTGTCGAACGGCACATGGGTGGACAGCAGGCGCAGCTGGGTGATGTCGTTGGCCAGCACGCGGCGATCGCGGTCGCGCTGTTCGGCGGTCTTGCCGCTTAGCGTGTCGTGCATCCAGTTGCGGGCGTCGCGCACGGCCTTGTCCAGTTGCAGCGTCAGCGCGGGCGCCAGGCCACGCGGCAGCACAATGCTGTGGACCAGCGTGGCGCACACGATGCCCAGGCTGATCTCTTCCACGCGGGCCAACGCCGTGTCGAACACCAGCGACGGGTCCGTCACGCTGGGAAACCCGATCATGGCGGCGGTGTAACCGGCCAGCATGAACAGGTACGACCGGGGCGTGCGGTCCAGCACCGACATGTACAGGCAGGCGCCTACCCACATCACCATGGCGGCCGTCATGACGACGGGCGAATTCGACAGGCGCGGCACCATGTAGACGGTGGCGGCCGACCCGGCAAACGTGCCGACCAGCCGGTACAGCGCCTTGGAACGCACCGCGCCCGACCAGGGCTGCGCCACGACATAGGCGGTGGTCATCGCCCAGAACGGACGCGGCAAACCAATGCTGTAGGCCAGATAAAGCGCCATGATGGCGCTTAGGTAGCTCTTGAGCGAAAAAATGGTTTCGCGGACGTTCGGCAATTTCACGATGCGTTGTCCTGTTGATGGGCCCCGGCGCCGCGTCCCAGCGACACACTCAGCGCGTCAAATACGCGCAGACAGGCTTGCAGGTCGGATTCGCTGACGCCGTTGAACAGACGCCGGCGCAGTTCCACCAGCACGTTTTCGACCTGAGCCCGCAGCGCATGGCCGGCTTCGGTCAAATGCAGGGTTTTGGCACGGCGGTCATGGGTGTCTTCGCGGCGTTCCATCAGGCCGGCGGCCACCAATTGATCCAGCACGCGAACCAGGGACGGGCCCTCGACGCCCAGCGCCTCGGCCAGCGCGCCCTGGCGCACGCCGTCTCCCAGGCGGCCGGCCAGGATGACGGGCCAGGCGGTGGCCTGCGACAAACCGTAGTCGGCCAGCGCCTTGTCGGCAGCGCCACGATAGGCCCGGGACAGCACCATCAGGTTGGCGGTGGTGGCCATGAGTTGGGAGTCGGAAGGAGTGTTCATGGAAATCGATTGTATCCTATCTATTAGCTTACTAATAATTGAATATGGCGAATATCTCCATTGATTTTTCCAATCGGTCAGATCAGTGCGGACTTTTCCATGGGCGGAAAAATGGGGCCGCAAAGGCGGCCCCAGGCCATTCAGCCGGACAATGACCGGCGCGGATTACGCCGCGCAGTCCGCCCAGCAGTTGGGCGTTTCGTACAGGCGCACGCGGGTCAGGCGCAGGTCGGCGCCATAGTGGCCGTGGTAGTGCGGGGCCAGCGTGTCGAAGACGATCTTGGCCAGGTTCTCGGCCGTGGGGATGCGGTCCAGCACCACGGTCTTGTGGTCGGGCAGGGTATCCAGAAAACCGCGCACGGCGGCATCGCCCTCGAACACCAGAAAGGCGTGATCCCAGACATCCACGATGTGGGTCTTGGCGATGTGCTTGATCTCGGAAAAATCCATCAACATGCCGTTGTCGGATTCGCCCGGCGCCTGCACCACGTCGCCCGTCAGGGTGATTTCAAGCACATAGCGGTGGCCATGCAGATTGCGGCACTGGCTGCGGTGGTCGGGGATGCGGTGGCCGGCGTCGAATTCCAGCCTGCGGGTCACGGAAATCATCGCGCGGTCCGCCGCGCGTGGGGGTAAATCATGGAATGCCTATGTATTTGTGGGTCTGCAAACTCAGCCGCCATTGCGGATGCTGCATACAGTACTGAACGGCCTTCTCGGTGTTGGCCACGCGCGCGGGGCCGTCCATGGGTTGCAGGAAAAAGTGTTCGAAATCCAGGTGCGCAAAGGTCTCGGGCAGGGCGTTCAGCTGCGGGTAGACCAGCTTCAATTCATGGCCCCGGTCAATGACGATGGGCGCGGTGCCCTTGGGGCTGACACAGATCCAGTCGATGCCGGCGGGCGGCTTGACGGTGCCGTTGGTTTCGATGGCCACGGTAAAGCCGCGTGCGTGGATGGCGGTCAGTAGCGGCGCGTCCAGTTGCAGCAGCGGTTCGCCGCCGGTGAAGACCACGTAGCGGTCTTCGGTGCCGGGGCCCCACGTGGCGGCAATGGTGTCGGCCAGCAGGTCCGGCGTGGCAAATTTGCCACCGCCTTCGCCGTCGGTACCGATGAAGTCGGTGTCGCAGAACGTGCAGGCGGCGCTGGCGCGATCGCTTTCGCGGCCGGTCCACAGGTTGCACCCCGCAAACCGGCAAAATACCGCCGCGCGGCCTGCATGGGCGCCTTCGCCTTGCAGGGTCTTGAAGATTTCTTTGGCGGTGTAGGTCATAGAGGTTGCTGGCTAGGGGTTGCTAGCCACCCAGGGTCAGCATCAGAATCGGGCAAAAGCGGAATATTTTACTTGGTATAGACTCCCGGCCTATGTTTCATGTCCAAGATTCCCTGTATATCGACGAACGCGACCTGACGTTCAGCATGATCCGCGCCCAGGGCGCGGGCGGCCAGAACGTCAACAAGGTGTCCAGCGCCGTCCACCTGCGCTTTGACGTGCGGGCCTCGCATCTGCCGCAAGAGGTGCAGGACGCGCTGTGCGCCGTCAGCGATCACCGCATCTCGAAAGACGGTGTCATCGTCATCAAGTCGCAGTCGTTTCGCAGCCAGGAAAAGAACCGGGCCGAAGCCATCGAACGGCTGGTGACGCTGGTGCGCAACGCCATCCAGGTCGACAAACCGCGCCGCGCCACCAAGCCCACCCGCTCATCGCAACGCCGCCGTGTGCAGCGCAAAGTGCTGCACGGCGAGGTCAAGCGCCTGCGGGGCCGCGTGCAGGGCGATTAAGCAAAAACAAAGCCGCAAAACCTTGTTGCCCGCAGGGGCATGACTACATATCGAACTTCTTCGATTTAAGATTCGATAAATTGCGATATACCAATATGACCCAACCCGCTTCCGCTTCCGCATCGTCCGCAGGCCAGACCGGCGCAGAGCCCGGCATTGATGCCGACGCCATCATCAAGGCATTGGCCAATCCGGTGCGGCGCGACATTCTTGCGTGGCTGAAGACGCCGCATGCGTACTTCGAGGAACGTCCGGGCCACACCTTCGAACACGGGGTGTGCGCGGGCCACATCGACGACCGCTGCGGCTTGTCGCAGTCAACCGTGTCCTCGCATCTGGCGGTGTTGCAGCGCGCGGGCCTGATTACGTCGACCAAGGTGGGACAGTGGGTGTTTTTCCGTCGCAATGAAGTTGTGATTGCCGCATTCCTGCGGCAGTTGAACCAGGATATGTAGGAACTTCATGAGCAAGCTGTTTGAACCCCTGCGCGTCGGCGCGTTGACCCTGCGCAACCGTATTGTCATGGCCCCCCTGACGCGCCAGCGCGCCAGCGAAGGCCGCGTCCCCAACGACCTGATGGTCGAGTACTACACCCAGCGCGCGGGCGCCGGCCTGATGTTGTCGGAGGCCACCGCGGTGACGCCCCAAGGCGTGGGCTATGCCGACACCCCGGGCCTGTGGTCGCCCGAGCAAGTGAAGGGTTGGCGCAAAGTCACCGCCGCCGTCCACGACAAGGGCAGCCTGATGGTGGCCCAGCTGTGGCACGTGGGCCGCATTTCCGACCCGATCTTCTTGAATGGCGAGCTGCCCGTTGCGCCCAGCGCCATTGCCGCCGAGGGCCACGTCAGCCACGTGCGCCCCAAGCGCGCCTATGTCACCCCGCGCGCGCTGGAAACGGCCGAACTGGCAGGCGTGGTCGACGCCTACCGTCACGGCGCCCAAATGGCCATGGAAGCCGGTTTCGACGGCGTTGAAGTGCACGCCGCCAACGGCTATCTGCTGGACCAGTTCTTGCAGGACAGCACCAACCACCGCACCGACCAGTACGGCGGATCGCTGGAAAACCGTGCCCGCCTGCTGCTGGAAGTGGTCGATGCCTGCGTGGCCGTCTGGGGCGCCGACCGCGTGGGCGTGCACCTGTCGCCGCGCGGCGACGCGCACACCATGGGCGATTCGGACCCCGCCGCGACCTTCCTGTACGTGGCCACCGAGCTGGGCAAGCGCGGCATTGCGTTCGTGTGCGTGCGCGAGCATGAAGGCCAAGACAGCCTGGGACCGCGCATGAAGGCCGCGTTCGGGGGCGTGTATATCGCCAACGAGGGCTATACGCGCGAATCGGCCGAAGCGGCCATCGAAGCGGGGCGCGCCGACGCTGTGGCTTTTGGCGTGCCGTACATCGCCAACCCGGACCTGGCGCGACGCTTTGAACTGAATGCGCCGCTGAACACGCCGGTACCGTCCACGTTCTACGCGCAGGGCGCCACCGGCTACACGGACTACCCGGCGCTGCCG
>NZ_LBHW02000072.1:0-15759 GCF_001005835.2 Achromobacter sp. LC458 | reverse complement strand
CGCACTGCCGCCCCCGCCTCCCGCGCATCGACCTGGCGCGCGGTCTGCACCCGCGATGACCTCGTTGCCGACTCCGGCGTGGTCGTCTTGCTGGATGGCCAGCAGATTGCCTTGTTCTACCTGCCCGACGCCGACGGCCCGGACTTATACGCGATTGAAAACCGCGATCCCAAATCCGGCGCCAACGTTATCGGGCGCGGCCTGGTTGCCCATCTGGGCGGCAACCTGGTCGTGGCCTCGCCGCTTTACAAGCAGCACTTCCGTCTGGCCGACGGCAGCTGCGTGCAGTACCCCGAACAGCAATTGCGCACCTGGCAGGCCCGCTTCAACGGCGACACCGTTGAAATTGCCTGACGCCCGCTCCCCTTATCACTGTCACCAACGCAAAAGGTAAATCATGTCCTACCTGGTCCCTTCCGAATTCGTCACCAAGATGGTGGACGCCGGCGAATCCAAAATCTACATGGCGACGCGCGACGTTCTGATCCGCGCCTTCATGGCGGGCGCCATCCTGGCCATTGCCGCCGTGTTCGCGGTGACCGTCACGGTGCAGACCGGCTCGCCCATCCTGGGCGCAGCGCTGTTCCCCGTGGGTTTTTGCATCCTGTACCTGATGGGCTTTGACCTGTTGACCGGCGTGTTCGTGCTGACGCCGCTGGCGCTCTTCGACAAGCGCCCGGGCGTGACCGCGAAGGCCATCCTCAAGCACTGGGGCGTTGTCTTCGTGGGCAATTTCCTGGGTGCGTTGACGGTGGCCGTGTTGATGTCGATTGTGTTTACCTACGGCTTTTCCGTACCACCCAACAAGGTCGGTGAAGTCATTGCGCACATCGGTGAAAACCGCACGCTGGGCTACAAGGAATATGGCGCGGGCGGCATGCTGACGATCTTCATCCGAGGCGTGTTGTGCAACTGGATGGTGTCGCTGGGCGTGGTCGGCGCCATGATTTCGACGTCGGTCAGCGGCAAGGTCATCGCCATGTGGATGCCCGTGATGCTGTTCTTTGCGATGGGGTTTGAACATTCCATCGTGAACATGTTCCTGTTCCCGTCGGCGATGATCATGGGCGGCAAGTTCTCGATCATGGACTACATGATCTGGAACGAAATTCCCGTGGTGCTGGGCAACCTGATCGGCGGCATCTCGCTGACCGGCCTGACGCTGTACACCACGCACATGAAGACCGCGCCCAAGCGCCGCTTCAACTGATTGCGCATCGGGACGCCCACCGCAATGGACCGCCGCGAACCCGGCCCCAGCACCGCCGCTACGTTGCGGGTGGCGGTGGGCCAGCACACCGAGCCGGGCGTCAAACCCGTCAACCAGGATTTTCACGGCCTGTGCGTGCCCGGCGAGCCCTTGCTGCACACCAAGGGCATCGCAGTTGCGCTGGCCGATGGCATCAGCAGCAGCCAGGTCAGCCACATCGCCAGCGAAACGGCGGTGGCAAGCTTTCTGGAAGACTATTACTGCACGCCGGAAACCTGGTCGGTGAAAAAGTCGGCGCACAAGGTATTAAGCGCGGCCAACAGCTGGCTGCACGGGCAAACGCGCCAACGCCATCACGCCGACCAGCCGCGCGATGCGGATCGGGGTTACGTCTGCACCATGACGGTGATGGTGCTGAAAGCCACTACCGCGCACATCCTGCACATTGGCGACGCGCGCATCTACCGTTTGCGCGCGGGCGTGATGGAGCAGCTGACCGACGACCATCGCGTCTGGATATCGCAAGACAAAAGCTATCTGGGCCGCGCGCTGGGCCTGGCGCCGCACCTGGAAGTGGACTACCACACGCAGCCGCTGGAAGCCGGCGACGTCTTTCTGCTGGCTACCGATGGCGTCTACGAACATATCAATGCGGACGACGTCGCCCAGGCCATCGCGGCCCACCCCGACGCACTGGACGCGGCGGCGCGCCGCCTGGCGCAGCGGGCGCTGGAACGCGGCAGCACCGACAACCTGACCGCGCAAATCGTCCGCATCGACGCCCTGCCTGCGCGCCGCGCCTTTGAACTGGCGCAATACAGCCTGAACCTGCCCTGCCCGCCGCTGCTGGCGGCCGGCATGGAATTCGAGGGCTTTCGCATCCAGGACGAGCTGCACGCCAGCCACCGCAGCCACGTCTACCTGGCGCATGACATCGACAGCGGCGACGCGGTGGTCATCAAGATTCCGTCGCTGGACCTGCGGCATGACCCCGCGTATCTGGAACGCCTGCTGACCGAGGAATGGATCGCCCGTCGCATCGACAGCCGCCATGTCGTGCGCGCCTGGGCCATGCCGCGCGAGCGCCGCACGCTGTACACCGTCAGCGAATACCTGCCCGGGCGCACGCTGACGCGCTGGATGGCGCAAAACCCCCGCCCCACGCTGGCGCAGGCGGTGACGCTGATTGAACAGGTTGCCCGTGGCCTGCAAGCGTTTCATCGCCTGGACATCGTGCACCAGGACCTGCGGCCCGACAACGTGCTGATCGGTGACGACGGCGTGGCGCGCATCATCGACCTGGGCTCGACCCAGGCGGCCGGGCTGTGGGACGCCGCCCCGCAGGGCGACGAGCCGCCCGCCATGCTGGGCACCGCCCAATACGCCGCGCCCGAATACTTTTTGGGCGAAGCCGGCACGCCGCGATCCGACCTGTATTCCCTGGCCGCCATGCTTTACCAGATGCTGTCCGGCCGGCTGCCCTATGGCGCCGACGTGGCGCGCGCGCGCAGCCGCGCCGCGCAGATGCGGCTGACCTATGTGTCGGTGCTGGACCGCGAGCGCGAGCTGCCCGCCTGGGTTGACGGAGTCCTGAGCCGGGCGCTGCACCCCGACCCCGCGCTGCGCACCGCCGAGCTATCGGAATTCACGCACGCGCTGCGCCATCCGCCCGAGGCCACGCGCCGGGGCGAACGGCTGCCGCTGCTGGAACGCAACCCTTTGGCGTTCTGGAAAGGCCTGTGCCTGGTCCAGTTCGTAGTGGTAGTTTTTCTTTTGCTTGATCGCTGATCCCCTGCATCCCCTGGAGCCCATCATGAACCCTTCCGTCTGGCTGATCGGCGCCGGCCCCGGCGACCCCGAACTGCTCACGATCAAAGCCGTGCGGGCGTTGGGACAAGCCGACGTCGTCCTGGTCGATGACCTGGTCAACCCGCAAGTGCTGGACTACTGCCCGCGGGCGCGGCTGGTCTATGTGGGCAAGCGCGGTGGCTGCCGTTCCACCCCGCAGGAATTCATCCAGCGGCTGATGCTGCGCTATGCCCGCCAAGGGCTGCGGGTGGCGCGGCTAAAGGGCGGCGACCCCTGCATCTTCGGACGCGGTGGCGAAGAAGCCCAATGGCTGAGCGACCACGGGGTGGCCTGTGAAATCGTCAACGGCATCACGGCCGGGCTGGCCGCCGCCACCGCTTGCGGCATCCCATTGACCCAACGCGGCATGGCCCAGGGCGTTACACTGATCACCGCCCATTCCCAGGACGGCGCCACGCCCGACTGGACGGGGCTGGCGCAAAGCGGCACGACGCTGGTGGTCTACATGGGGGTAGCCAAATTGCACGACATGAGCAGCCAGTTGCTGGCGGCCGGCATGGCGCCCGACACGCCCGTGGCGATGATCGAACGCGCCTCGCTGGCGGATCAACGTGAATGCCGCTCAACGCTGTCCGGCATGACGTCCGACGCCGCCGCCTTTCAGCTGCGCAGCCCCGCCGTGCTGGTCATCGGCGACGTCGCGGCGTGCCACGTGCTTGACAGGGTTGATACCCCCCGGCCGCAAGCCGCCGAACCGCTGATGCGCCGCAGCGCCTGATCCTCCCTTTGCCCTTATGGTCGAACGCCACATCCCACCCCCGCTGCGTTTCCTGCTTGCCGCGCGGCGCAGTGAACTGCACGGCCTGGAAAGCCTGGCTGTCACGTGCGAACTGGCCGTGCACGTCAGCGCGCTGGTGCACGCGCTGCAAAAAGAACGCGGCTATTCCAACCTGACGCTGTGCAGCGCACAGAACGGCGTGCCGCAAGACGGCAAGGCCCAGACGCTGAGCGGGCTGGCTCAGGAATCCGCCCGCGTCGAGGCCGACGTCCGCCGTTTTCTTGACGGGCTGGCGGCCACCGCCCCGCAAGCCGGCGGCAAGGCCCGCCTGCTTAACTGCATTGCCTTCGCGCTGTTTCGGCTGGACGAATTGCCGGCGCTGCGCCGCCAGGTGCGTGATGTGTCCGTGCCCGCCGAAGACGCCGATGCCCGCTACACGCAAATCATCAGCAGCCTGCTGGCCGTGGTGTTCGAAGCCGCCGATTCCGCGCTGGACCCCGGCGTGACGCGCCTGCTGGTCGCGCTGCTGAACTTCATGCAGGGCAAGGAACTCAGCGGCCAGGAACGCGCCACCGGCGTCATCGGCTTCACCAATGGTTTCTTCACCGACCCGCAGAAGGCCCGCATGCTGGGCCTGGCCGCGCACCAGGCCCGCAGCTTCGACATCTATGCGCAATATGCCGAAGACGCCGCGCTGCAACGCTGGGAGAGCATCCAGCAACAAGGCCAGCCGGTCGAACGGCTACGCGACATGGCGCAACGCACGTCCGCCGACCAGCGCGTGGACGGCACGCTGGCCGAGTTGTGGTTCGAGCTGTGCACGGCCCGCATCGACGCCATGCGCGACGTTGAAAGCCTGTTGGCGCAGGCGCTGGCACGGCAATGCGAACGCCGCATCGTCGAAACCCGCAAGGAACTGGACGACCGCCAACTGCTGCTATCGCGCTACGCCGACCATGCCAGCGGCCGCGCGCCCAGCATGGTGTTCAGCGTGCAAAGCCGGCCGCTGGACACGCCGCCCGCCGATGGCGTGGGCAGCGTGCTGGAGCGGTCCATTCTTGAAATGATGCGCGAGCAGACGTTGCACATGCAGCGCACCGACGACGCCTTGAACACCGTGCGCGTCGCGCTGGAAGAAAGAAAGCGCATCGACCGCGCCAAGCGGCTGCTGATCAACCAATACGGCCTGACCGAGCAGGCCGCCCATGAACGCCTGCAACGCGCGGCCATGGACGGCGGCCTGTCCCTGGCCGATGTGGCGCGGCAGGTGATCGGGCAGCTGGGGCCGAACTGAGGGGCAGTGTCGGCGCGGCTGCGGGTTCGGGTGGCTGCGGTTTCGGAACATGCGCGGTACCGGAACCTGCGCGGTACCGGAACATGCGCGGTATCGGAACATGCGCGCTATCGGCACGGGCACGCTACCGGAACACCCGCTGCGTCCAGCTGATCAGCACGCCGACCACCGCCAACACAGCCAGCGCGCGAAAGTGATCCAGATTGGCCAGCAGCGCCGACTGCTGATCCACCAGCTGCGCGATGCGCGCCAGCGCCATGCGCTGCGCCTGCACCGGATCGGCCACCGCGGCATACACGCCGCTTAGCGCGGCCTTCGCGGCTTCGACATTGACGTTGCCCTGCGTCACGCCCGCTTGCAGCACGCTGTAGTGCTTGGAGGTCAACCACTGCTGCCCCACGGTGGCCGCCATGATGCCCAGCGCCTGCCCCACCTGCGCCAGCATGTTCTTGACCTGCTGCGCATGCGCAAACACCGCCGGGTCATGCGTCAGCCCGGTGAACGTGTTCATGGCGGTGGCCGGCATCAAGATCATGATGAAGACGCCATAGCAAGCCAGCGCGGGCAGCACATCGGCCCAGGGATCGGCCATCGGCGTCAGCCGAGCCATCAGCACGCTGAACGCCGCCAGCGCCACAAACCCGGCCACGAAGAACTTGCGTGGCGACGGCCAACGCGGCAGCAGCTGGGCCATGACCGCAAAAGTCAGCACGCCCGCCCCCAACCCCATCGCGAAGAACATCCCCGTGTTGGCCCACGACAGGCCCAACGCGCGTTGCAGCATCTGCGGCACCAGGTAGCCGTTGGCGCCCAACATCAAATAACAAAACATGAACAACGCCAGGCCACACAGAAAGCGCACCTCGTTCATGCCGCCCAGCTTGAGCAGCGGCGCGCCGTTGCGCGTCTCGGCGCGGATGAAATACGCCAGCGCCAGCAAGCCGGCCAGGGCGAACAGCACCAGACGATGGCGGTCGCTGAAAAAATCGTAGTAGGACCGCTGCAACGCATGCAGCAGCAGAAAACTGCCCACGCCCAACGCCGCAATCGGCACCAAGCGCGCCTGCCCGGCCACCGTGGCGCCCGCCTGCTTGCCCGGCATGGCGCGCGCCACCGGCCACATCGCCAGCAGCGACAGCCCGGCCACCAACCAGAACATCAGCGGCCAGCCATCGTGGTCCACCGCCGCCGATGCCAGCAACGGCCCCAGCGCCGTGCCGGTGCACAGGCCCGTGGCAAGCGCCTTGATGCCATGAAAGCGCGCCGGCCCCGGCGCGATCAGGTTTACCGTCAAACGGGACGACGTCAGCATGGCCGCGCACCCCATCGCCATCATCACCCGGCCCGTCAGAAAGCCGGCCTCACCCCGAGACATCGCGCACACCACCGCGCCCGCTGCGGCCGCGCCCAGCGACGCCAGCAGATAACGGCGCAGGCCCAGGTGATGCACCAGCCAGCCTTGCAACGCAATCATCACCACGGCGACGCAGGCGTAGATGACGGCAACGGACGTGTATTCCTCGGGGCTGGCGCCGATTTCTCCCATGATGGGCGTGGCGGCAAACGTGACCATGCCGTTTTGCAGGAAGTCGATGAACGTCAGCGCGCCGATGGTGGCGAGCAAGGCGGGAGGGATTCGGGGTGTGGCTGGGGCGTCGCTGGAAAAGGCTTGCATGGCTTTGGCTTATTTTTATGCCCAGGCTGTATATGCCTAGGCAGATAAATGGATAAAAAAAATGCTGGGGAAAAGGGCCTGCGGGTCGCTGCGTACGGGTCGCTACGTACGGGTCGCTGCGTACGGGCTGCCTACGCCTCGTCCGCCTGCGCATTCATCAACACGCGCGACAACAGCTTGTGCAGCGTCTCAGCGTCCGCTTCAGAAAAGCCGGCCAGCAGACGGCGCATGGCGACTTCCGTGGCGGCCAGCGCCTGCGGCAATGCGGCTTGCCCCTGTTCGGTCAGTTCGATCAGGTAGCTGCGCCGATCCGCTTCGTTTTCCACGCGGCGGATATAGCCCTTGGCCACAATGCGATCCAGCAGCCGCGTCATCGCGCCCGAGTCATACGCCAGCACCCGGCAAAAATCGCTAAGCGTGCGGCCCCACCCCTTGGCCAGGCAGTTCAGCACCACGTACTGCGGGGTCGTCAGGTCAAACGGCGCCAGTTCGCGCTCCAGCGCATCATGAATGCTGCCGCGCACGGACGTGATCATGAAACCGAGCTCACCGGTGTAGAAGCGGTCCAGCACGGCGGGTTTAGCGGTGGCCATGGTTGTCTCGTGGGGTGGATGGCGATGGCGATTGCCGATAGCGGATTTTATCTGCCTAGGCAGTTAAATAGCAAGCATGTTGAAGCAAACTTCCCTCAGGGCAGGTTTTCGCGAAAAATCACCTGGCTGCGCGCCAGTTCCACGCCGTTCATCGGGCTGCGCTTGTCGCGCAGATTGCTGAAGATGCGCACACAGCTCATCAGCGCCTCCATCGGGCTTTGCGTAATCACGGCGTCCATGGTGCCGTCAATCAACAGCGAGCGCGTGTCCGGCGTCAGCCCGTGGCCGATGAACACCACGCGATGCTGCAAGCCGGCCTCTTTCAACGCGCGCGCCACGCCGTCCGACGCCCCCCCGATGTTGTAGATGCCCGCCAGATTGGGATATTGCTCAAGCAACTGCCGCGTCTGCTCGTAGTTGCGCTGCGCATCGTCATAGCCTTCGCGCAGATCCACCACCTGCATCGCCTGGAACTGTTCGGCATACAACTGCAAGAAGCCGCTTTCGCGTTCCTCGTGCGCGCGGTAATGGCGCGAGCCCGCAATCAGCGCCACGTGCGCCGCGCGCGGGCCGACAAAGCGCGCGATCAGGTAACCCGCCGTGCGCCCGGCGGCGCGATTGTCCAGCCCCACGTAAGCCGTGCGCGCGCTGTTGGCCAGGTCCGAAATCAGCGTCACCGTGGGCACGCCCTGCTGCGCCAGCGTGTTGACGGCTTCGCGCACCACCGGATGTTCCAGCGCCATGAAGGCAATGCCGTCGGCGCGCTTGCCGTGCTTGGCCAGCGCCTGGGCCAGCGCGTCGGGGTTGAAGCTTTCAACGTATTCGATCTGGCACTTGGCGTTCAGCGGACCGAAGTGTTCATGCGCATAGCTGACGGTGTCGCCCAGCATGCGCAAGTACCGGTTGCTGCCACGCGGCAGCAAGAACACCAGCCGCATCGGCTCGGCCGGCAAGGCGGCGGCCAGTTCCTGTTCGGGCAGATAGTCCAGTTCCATGGCGGCCTTCAACACCTTCTGGGCGGTGTTGGCGCGCACGCCGGGCCGGCGATTCAACACACGATCGGCGGTGGCGGTAGACACACCGGCGCGTGCGGCCACATCGGCCAAACGGGCTAGCTTGCGGTCAGGCGACGTTCTATTCACATCAAAAACCATCATGAATAAGGTTTGACGATGATAGCGTCAATTCACTATTGTCCAGTCTGCCGCATGGTTATGGCGCTTTTGTGGCACATCAAAAAACATCATAAAACCGATTTTGGAGACAACCATGAAGCTGCTGACACGCCGTAGTGTTCTGCGCCGCCTTTGCGCGGTGCCCGCCGTTGCCCTGGCCGGCGGATTCCCGCTGATCGCCCGCGCGGCCGACTACACGCTCAAGTACGGCAACAACCTGCCGGTGACGCATCCGCTGAACATCCGCGCGCAAGAAGCCGCCGACCGCATCCTGAAAGAAAGCAACGGCCGCGTCGACATCAAGATTTTCCCGAACAACCAACTGGGCGGCGATACCGACATGCTGGCGCAAGTGCGCTCGGGCGGCATCGACTTCTTCACCCCGTCGGCGCTGGTCATTGCCACGCTGGTGCCGGTGGCCGCCATCAACGCCGTGGGCTTCGCGTTCAAGGACTACAGCCAGGTCTGGGGCGCCATGGACGGGGCGCTGGGTGCGCACGTGCGCGCCGCCATCGCGCAGCGCAAGCTCTACGCGTTTGAAAAGATGTGGGACAACGGTTTCCGCCAAACCACCAGCAGCAAGGCGCCCGTGACCACGGCCGCCGACATGGACGGCTTGAAGATCCGCGTGCCGGTCAGCTCGCTGCCCATCTCAATGTTCAAGGGCCTGGGCGCCGCGCCCGCCAGCTTGCAGTTCAGCGAGGTGTATTCGTCGTTGCAGACCAAAGTGGTCGACGCCCAGGAAAACCCCCTGCCCATCATCCAGGTGGCCAAGCTGTACGAAGTGCAGAAGTATTGTTCGCTGACCAACCACATCTGGGACGGCTACTGGTTCATCGCCAACGGCCGCATGTGGGAAGGCCTGCCGCAAGACCTGAAGACCATCGTTGCGCGCGGCATCAACGAAGCCGGCCTGGCACAGCGTGAAGACATCAAGAAGCTGAACGCGTCGGTGCAGTCCGACCTGGAAGCCAAGGGCCTGAAATTCAACCAGCCGGCCCCGGACACCTTCCGCCAGGCGCTGCGCACCGCCGGCTTCTACAAGGAATGGCAGGGCCGCTTCGGCAACGAAGCCTGGTCGCTGCTGGAACAAAGCGTCGGCAAGCTGGCCTGAGGTCGCGCCATGTCTTCCTTGTCCGCCCCCCACGCCGCCACCCCGGTGCTGCCGGCCAACCCCTTGCGGCGCGCCGCCAACGCGCTGGACAGCGTGCTGGGCGGCGTGGTCGAGCACGTTGCGGCCGCCATCGTGCTGGTCGAGATCTGCGTGCTGTTCGCGGGCGTCGTCGCGCGCTACGCCTTCCACAGCCCCTTGGTCTGGTCCGACGAACTGGCTTCCATCCTGTTCCTGTGGCTGTCGATGCTGGGCGCCGTGGTTGCGTTGCGGCGCGGTGAACACATGCGGATGACGGCGCTGGTCAACAACGTCAGCCCGGCCCGGCGCGCGCAGCTGGAAACGGCGGCGCTGGCCGCGTCACTGGCATTCCTGGTGTTGATCCTGTCGCCCGCGATCGAATACGCGCACGAAGAACACTTCATCATCACGCCCGCACTGGAACTGTCCAACGCCTGGCGCGCCGCCGCCATTCCCGTGGGCATGGCGCTGATGGGCGTGGTGGCCTTGCTGCGGCTGTTGCGCACGCAACCCCTGCGCCATGTGCTCGTGGCGTTGGCCGGCGTGGCCGTGGTGGTTGCCCTGTTCTGGTTGGCGCAGCCCATGTTCAAGGGCCTGGGAAAGCTGAACCTGGTGATCTTCTTCGTGGGCATCGTCGCGGCCACCGTGTTCTCGGGCGTGCCGATTGCGTTTTCGTTCGCGCTGGCCACGTTTTCGTACCTGGCGTTGACGACCAACACGCCCATGGAAGTCATGGTGGGCCGGCTGGACGAAGGCATGTCGCACCTGATGCTGCTGGCCGTGCCGCTGTTCATCTTCCTGGGATCGTTGATCGAGATGACCGGCATGGCGCGCGCCATGATCCAGTTCCTGGCCAGCCTGCTGGGCCACGTGCGCGGCGGTTTGTCGTACGTGCTGATCGGCGCGATGTATCTGGTGTCGGGCATCTCGGGCTCGAAGATCGCCGACATGGCGGCCATCGCGCCCGTGCTGTTCCCGGAAATGCGCAAGCGCGGCGCCAAGCCGGGCGACCTGGTGGCGCTGCTGTCGGCCACCGGCGCGCAGACCGAGACCATACCGCCGTCGATTGTGCTGATCACCATCGGCTCGGTTACCGGCGTGTCGATTGCCGCGCTGTTCACGGGCGGCCTGCTGCCCGCTGTGGTGCTGGGCCTGGCGCTGTGCTCGGTGGTGTGGTGGCGCTATCGCCGTGAAGACCTGAGCCTGGTGCAACGTTTCAGCTTCAAAGAGATCGGCCGCTTTTTCGTGATCGCCCTGCCCGCCGTGGCGCTGCCGTTTGTCATCCGCGCGGCAGTGGTCGAAGGCGTGGCCACCGCCACCGAAGTGTCCACCATCGGCATCGTGTATTCCGCGCTGATCGGCATCCTGATCTACCGCCGCTTCGACTGGGCGCGCCTGCGCCCCATGCTGATCGAAACCGCCTCGCTGTCCGGCGCCATCATGCTGATCGTGGGTTGCGCCACGGCCATGGCGTGGGCGTTGACGCAGTCCGGCTTCTCGGGCGATCTGGCCAAGTTGATGGCCGGCATGCCCGGCGGCAGCTACGGCTTTTTGGCCGTGTCCATCGTGGCGTTCATCATCCTGGGCAGCGTGCTGGAAGGCATACCCGCCATCGTGCTGTTCGGCCCCTTGCTGTTCCCGATCGCGGTGCAGGCCGGCGTGCACGAAGTGCATTACGCGATGGTCGTCATCTTCGCCATGGGCATCGGCCTGTTCGCGCCGCCCTTCGGCGTGGGCTATTACGGCGCCTGCGCCATCAGCCGCGTCGACCCCAACGAGGGCATCGGCCCCATCTGGGGTTACGTTGCGGCGCTGTTGATCGGCCTGATCATCGTGGCGGCCTTTCCCTGGTTCTCCATCGGCTTCCTGTGACCCGACGCGGCCCGCGCAGATCCGCGTCGGGCCGCCTCCCCCCCTTCTTCGTCTTCCTTTTATAAAGATCCATCATGAGTCGTTTCCTGGGCGAAATCCGCCAACTCGGTTATGTGGTGCACGACATCGAAGCCGCCATGGAGTACTGGAGCACCACGCTGGGCGTAGGCCCGTGGTACTACAACCCGCGCGTGCCAATCGTCAATTACCAGTACGACGGCGAAAGCCACCAGCCGCACAATTCCGTGGCGCTGGCCAACTCCGGCTTCGTGCAGGTTGAACTGATCCAGACGCGCAACGACGTGCCGTCGATGTACCGCGACTTCCTGCAAGCCGGCCGCACCGGCCTGCAACACGTGGCCTACTGGACCGAAAGCTACGACGCCGATTTGGAACGCCTGCTGGCCCAGGGCTTCAAGCCCAAGATGAGCGGCGAAGTCGGCGAGAAAGGCCGCTTCATTTATTTCGACACCGAATACCACCCGGGCACCGTCATCGAACTGTCGGAAGTGGCCGGTCCCAAGGGCCGATTGTTCGACCTGATCCGAGAAAGCGCCAACGGCTGGGACGGCAAGGACCCGGTCCGCCCGTTCCCGGATTTGTCGCGCCTTTGATCTGCTGACGCCTGCTGGTGCCTGCTGGTGCCTGCTTAGTGCGTGCTTAGTGCCCGCTGATGCCTCTGTCGCATGCTGATCGCTACTGCCGCCCGCTGTCCCTTGCTGACCCAACATTGCCGCCCGCCGCCCCCTTTGAATTCCCAAGCCTATGAATTCCCAGTCCTTTAGCGCGACCTACCTGATCGAAACCCCGATGGACCCCGCGCGGGTCGCCGAAGTGATGGCGGGCGAGCAGTCCTGCGGCACCTTCACCCGCGTGCAAGGCGAAACCGACGAGCTGCGCGCCCGGGCCCGCGCGCGCATTGAATCTATCGACCTGCTGGACACCACCGACACACCCAGCCTGCCCAACGCCTGGCTGGCGCGCCAAGCGGGCGGCATGCCGGGCAAGTACCAGCGCGCTCGCGTCCGCATCGCCTTTCCCGTGGCCAACGTGGGCGCCAACCTGCCCACGCTGGCAGCCACCGTCGGCGGCAACCTGTACGACCTGGGCGAAGTCACCGGCCTGCGCCTGGAAAGCATGGAGCTGCCCGCCAACTACCGCGCCCAGTTCGACATGCCGCAAGTGGGCATCGCCGGCACGCGGCAATTGACAGGCGTGGCAACGGGGCCGCTGGTAGGCACCATCATCAAGCCCAATGTGGGCCTGTCGCCCGAGCAAACCGCGCATCTGGTCGCCCAGCTGTGCGCGGCGGGCGTGGACTTCATCAAGGACGACGAGGTGTGCGCCAACCCCGCGCACGCGCCGCTGGCGCAACGCGTCGCCGCCGTCATGGCGGTGGTGCGCGCCCACCGCGAACGCACCGGCCGCCAGGTAATGGTGGCGTTCAACATCAGCGACGAAACCGATGCCATGCGCCGCCACGCCGACCTGATCGAACGCGAAGGCGGCACCTGCGTCATGGCCAGCCTGAACTGGTGCGGCTTTTCCGCCATCCAGACCCTGCGCCGCAGCACGCCGCTGGCCTTGCACGGCCATCGCAACGGCTTCGGCGCCCTGTCCCGCGCGCCCTTGCTGGGCATCGGCTTTCAGGCGTATCAAACGCTGTGGCGCCTGGCCGGCGTGGACCATATGCACGTGCACGGCCTGCAAGGCAAGTTCGCACAGGAAGACAGCGAAGTCGTCGAATCGGCGCGCGACTGCCTGGCCTCGCTCACGCCCGGCATCGACGACCCGGTCATGCCCGCGTTCTCGTCCGGCCAATGGGCCGGCACCGTGCCCGCCACGTGGGCAGCCGTGCGCACCGATGATTTGATGTTCATGTCCGGCGGCGGGATTTTGGCGCATCCGGATGGGCCAGCCGCGGGCGTGCAGAGCATTCGGCAAGCGTGGCAGGCGGTGCGAGACGGACAGGCGCTGGAAGACTTTGCGCGGAACGCGCCCGAGTTGCAGCGGGCATTGGAATTTTTTGGTGGGCGGGCATGACTGCGGGGGTCGGTAGCGCTGGCGGTGAGGCGGGCAGCGCCAAAGATCACGACGGCCCAGGCCATGCCGATGACGCGAGCAGCGCAAATGCCGCAGTCAGCCTGACCGCACCAAGCATCTGCTGGTACGGCGACGATTTCACCGGCGCCACC
Organism: Achromobacter sp. LC458; assembly: GCF_001005835.2. NCBI lineage: Bacteria > Pseudomonadati > Pseudomonadota > Betaproteobacteria > Burkholderiales > Alcaligenaceae > Achromobacter > Achromobacter sp. LC458. The sequence goes on along the minus strand of NZ_LBHW02000072.1, from coordinate 2,026 downwards.
GACACGCTGGCCGAAGTCGCGCGCGCCGGCCTGCGCGGCTTGCTGTTCCTTGGCGTGCCCACGCCCGAACAACTGCGCCGCGCCGGCCCGCTGGACGCCATCGGCATCGCGGGCGCCGCGCGCGCCATGTCCCCCGCCGATATGGAAACGGAACTGCGTTCTGTCGGCCGCTTCATGGCCGGCACCGGCGCACGCGTGCTGCATTACAAGTGCTGTTCCACCTTCGACAGCGCGCCGCACGTCGGCAGCATCGGCGTCGCCATCCGCGAACTGCGGCGCCACCTGCCGAACCGGCTGGTACCGATTGTGGGCGGGCAACCCAGCATCGGACGCTATTGCAGCTTTGCCCAATTGTTCGCCCGCGCTGGGGCCGCGCCGGAGGTGTATCGCATCGACCGGCATCCGGTGATGAGCCAGCACCCGGTCACGCCGATGCATGAGGCAGACTTGCGACGGCACCTGGCCGCGCAGGGGCTGGAGGGGATTCGGTCGGTGCCGCATATTGCGTACCCGCGTTTGCGGGGTGCTGGGGATGCCGGTGCGTCGGGTGCGATGGGTGCGTCGGGTGCGACGGGTGCGATGGGCGCGATGGGTGCGAACGACGTCGCCCAACTGGATGCCTGGATCGAAGACCTGATCAACACCAGTGACGGCCCGGTCCTGTTCGACGTGACGGGCGACGAGCAACTCGCCGTGATTGGCCGCCTGATCTGGCGCGCGGCGGCAAGTGCGCCATTGTTGGCGGTTGGCCCAAGCAGCGTACAGCAGGCGCTGGCGCGCGCGGCGGCGTTCGAGCGCGACGCAAGCGTGTTCCAGCGTAATCAAGCGGTGGCTGGCCCAGACGGGCACGCGGCCGCGCATGGCGGCAAGATGGCTGCGCGTGATGCCGCTACCTCTTTATTCAGTGGCGTAGTCCCGCTTGCCCCGGCCTCTGGCCCCGTGCTGGTGATGGCCGGCAGCCTGTCACCCGTCACCGCTCGGCAAATCTCTGCCAGCACCCGCTACAAGCACCAGCCCCTGCAAGTACAGGCGCTGTTGGCGTCACCCGCCTATGTAGCCGAACAAATTCAATCGGCGGTCGCCGCCTTGGCGCAAGGCCACAACGTGCTCGTCCACACCGACCGACCCGAACAGGCCGTCACCTCGGACGAAGCGGCTTCCACCGCGCGCGCCACCGCACAGCTTGCCGCCGCCATCATCACCGCCAGCGCGCAAGCGGGAACCCGGCTTGCACGGGTCGGCATCGCCGGCGGCGACACTTCAAGCCAAGCCACGCTTGCGCTGGGTTTGTGGGGTTTGCAGTTCCGATGTGTGTTGGCGCCCGGCGTGACCGTCAGCGTTGCGCGCAGCGACGACCCTGTGGTTGATGGTGTGGAGTTGATGCTTAAGGGCGGGCAGATGGGCGGGGACGATTTGTTCGATCGGTTGGTGGTGGGTGTGGGCTAGCACAGCGGCGGCCAGACTGGCTGCGGTCCGCGTCTAGCCTTCCCCACGCGCTTGCCTATCGCGCCTTAGCCGACAGTCATCGCCCATGCCAGTAGCGCGCACCGTCATCACGCTGCGACCAAACCGACAGACCGTTTGCAGTGGATAGAGCCATCACCGCGCCGTCCCGGTCACTACGCCAGAACACCGCCCCCGCCGCTAGCCAACGCCGCTCCACCGCCGGGGCGGGATGGCGGAAACGGTTTAGATGGCCCGCTTGCGCAATGGCATGAGTGGCTTGCACGGCGCGTACCCAGTCGCGCCCGGATGACGATGCTGAGCCGTGGTGCGGGGCCAGCACCACATCGGTTTCAGGCACCCCGCGTGCGACCAGTTCGCGCTCCTGCGCCACGCCGATGTCGCCTGTCAGCAATAGCGAATGGCTGGCTCCTTCTACGAAAAGCACACAGCTGTCCGCGTTACGGTCCACCGGTTCGGCGCCGCCGCCGTCGGCAGGATGCAGAAAGGTGAACCGCACGCCGTCCACGCTACCCGATCGCATGTTGCGCTGCCGTCGCGACGACTCCTGGGAGGCGGACGG
>NZ_LBHW02000071.1:0-16082 GCF_001005835.2 Achromobacter sp. LC458 | reverse complement strand
CGGGTCCATCGCGCTGTCCACGGCGGTGTTCATGAACGTGCTGGACACGTCGATTGCGAACGTGTCCATCCCCACGATTTCCGGCGACCTGGGCGTGAGCACCAGCCAGGGCACCTGGGTCATTACGTCGTTCGCCGTTGCCAACGCCATCACGGTGCCCTTGACCGGGTGGCTGACTCAGCGTTTCGGGCAGGTGCGCCTGTTCCTGATCTCGACGTTGCTGTTCGTGCTGGCCTCGTGGCTGTGCGGCTTTGCGCCGTCGCTGGAAGCGCTGATCGCGTTTCGGGTGTTGCAGGGCGCGGTGGCCGGGCCGATGATTCCGCTGTCGCAAACGCTGATGCTGGCCAGCTTCCCCAAGTCCAAGGCGGGCATGGCGCTGGCGGTGTGGTCCATGACCACGCTGGTCGCGCCCGTGGCAGGGCCGCTGCTGGGGGGCTGGATTTCCGACAACTACACCTGGCCGTGGATCTTCTACATCAACGTCCCGGTGGGCTTGCTGGCCGCCTGGATCAGCTGGCGCATCTACGGCAACCGCGAATCGGTCACGCGCAAGCTGCCCATCGACAAGCTGGGCCTGGTGTTGCTGGTGGTCTGGGTGGGCGCGCTGCAAATCATGCTGGACAAGGGCAAGGAACTGGATTGGTTCGCCAGCCCGACCATCATCGCGCTGGCGGCGACGGCCTTTGTGGCGTTCGTATTCTTCCTGATCTGGGAATTGACCGACGCCCACCCGGTGGTGGACTTGCGCCTGTTCAAGGTCCGCAACTTCACCGTGGGCGCACTGACCTTGGCCGTGGCTTACGGCGTGTTCTTCGGCAACGTGGTGCTGCTGCCGCTGTGGCTGCAAAGCAATATGGGCTACACCGCCACCTACGCCGGCCTGGTGACCGCGCCGGTGGGGCTGCTGGCCATCTTGCTGACGCCTATCGTCGGCAAGATGCTGGCCACGCGCGACCCGCGCCAGATCGTGACCGTGGCGTTCCTGATCTTCGCGCTGGTGTGCTTCATGCGGTCCGGGTTCAACACGCAGACCGACGTGCGCACGCTGATGCTGCCCACTATCATCCAGGGCGCGGCAATGGCGGCGTTCTTCGTGCCGCTGACGTCCATCACGCTGTCCAGCATCGAACCCTGGCGCATACCCGCTGCGTCGGGCCTGTCAAACTTCCTGCGGCTGACGGCGGGCGCGTTCGGCACGTCTATCGCCACCACGCTGTGGGAAAACCGCGCCACCATGCACCACTCGCAGCTGACCGAAATTGCCAAGCCCGGCCAGCAGGCTTTCGACCAGACGGTCAACACGTTGCAAAACGGCCTGGGCGTGTCGCATCAGCAGGCCTTGAGCATGGTTGACGGCCTGATCAACGCGCAGGCGTTCACGATGTCGGCGGTGGACGTGTTCTATGCGTCGGCCGTCATCTTCCTGATGCTGACGGGCCTGGTCTGGTTTGCGCGCCCCCGTTCGTCCAAGGCAGGGGACGGCGGTGCAGCGGAAGCGGCGGCAGGCGCGCACTGACGCCGCGCCGGGCCGCGGTGAAATAAAAAGGGCGCCAGCGATTTCGCTGGCGCCCTTTTTTTTACCCGGCGGTTGGCCGTGCGCGACTATGGCATGTTCAGCGCGTCCGGTTTCAAGAACGCCTGCCAATCGCGCCGTTCGATGATGTCGGCCGACAAGGCGCTGACGGGCGACAGGTTGAATACCGACACGCCGCGCGCTCGCCACTGCGCGGCGGCAAACCGGAACGACGGTTCAATCAGGTGCGCGAAATTGCGCGCCAGTCGGCTGGTCTGGGGACGGCCGCCCTCGTCATAAAAGCGCAGCCCATTTTGCACGGTAAGGTCCAGCCCGTGCACGAACACCTGCCGCGCCCCGCCTGAGACCAGCACCTGCAAGGCCGCGTAGGCCACGGTGTCGGCGTCGAACACGCCTAGCGATGCGTCAAAGCTGTAGCCCAGCCCCTGCTTGGCGTCCAGCAATTGCACGTCCGGCGTGGCGGCGGCAATCCGCTTGAGCACGGCGGGCGCCGCGCTGCGCTGGTAGGCGCGTTCGGAGATCATTTCAATAATGCAGATGCGGCAGCGGATCTGGTCCTGCGGGATGCCCTGCATGATGTAGCGCAGCACTTCCGGGAAGACGTACAGCGTCAGGTCGCGGGAGACGATTTCGCGCACCAGTTCAATGCGTTCCCGCACGAAATTCTGGTCGATGATGCAGTAGTACTTGAACGGAAGATCAAACTTGCGGGCCAGCGCGATGGCGCCATTCACGCCCATCGCCACGCGTATGTCCAGCTGGTCGTACGGAATCTGGGCGACCGACGGGCCGCTCAGGATCAAGTGCACCGTTTCGTCGGCGCGGTCGTACCCTTGCGACAAGGGCGTCAAGGGCAACGCCCGGCCAAAGGCACGGAAGCCGCAAATGGCGCCCGTGCGGTCACGCCAGATCCGCACGAAGGGCCACAGATGCTGGTTATGCCGTTGCGTGCGCGAACGCAGCAAACGGAAAAGCTTGCGCACGAAGCGGTCGGCACGGCCACCGCCCACGTGGGCGGCGGAAGTGGGAGAGATTAATTGTTCCATCAACTAGCCTGATTGGCCGTACCCGCTTAATGCGTTCAACCGGCAGAAATCAGCGACGCAATGGCGTTGCCGACGTCGACGGTCGACGCGGTGCCCTTCATGTCCCGTGTGCGCGGACCCTCCGCCAACACGGTTTCGATTGCCTTCACCACCGCTTCCGATGCCTGCGGGTAACCCAGGAAATCAAGCATCAGCGCGCCGCTCCAGATTTGCCCGATCGGGTTGGCGACGCCCTTGCCGTAGATGTCCGGGGCCGATCCATGAACCGGCTCGAACAAGGACGGGAACTTGCGCTCGGGGTTCAGGTTCGCGGACGGCGCGATACCGATCGTGCCCGTGCAAGCCGGCCCAAGGTCGGAAAGAATGTCGCCAAACAAATTCGAAGCCACCACCACGTCGAACCAATCCGGGTGCTGCACGAAGTGCGCGCACAGGATATCGATGTGGTATTTGTCCCAACGCACGTCCGGATAGTTCCCGGCGATGTCGGCAACGCGCTCGTCCCACCACGGCATGGAAATCGAAATGCCATTGGATTTGGTGGCAGCGGTCAGGTGCTTGCCGCGCTTTTGGGCAAGCTCGAATGCAAACTTCAGCACGCGGTCCGCACCGATACGCGTGAACACGCTTTCCTGAATGACGACTTCGCGCTCGGTGCCCTCGAACAGACGGCCACCGCTATTGGAGTATTCGCCTTCGGTGTTTTCGCGGACGATGAAGAAATCGATGTCGCCGGGCTTGCGATCCGCCAGCGGCGAGGGCACGCCGGGCATCAGGCGCACTGGTCGCAAATTGATGTATTGATCAAATTCGCGACGGAATTTGAACAGCGAGCCCCACAGCGCCTCGTGGTCGGGCACGGTGGCGGGCCAGCCAATCGAACCGAAGAAAATGGCCTCGTGTTGGCCGATTTGCGCCTTCCAGTCGTCCGGCATCATCTTGCCGTGCTGGGCGTAATAGTCGCAGCTCCAGTCGAAATGATCCCACTGGAATTCGATGCCGAAGCGCTTGGCCACGGCATCCAGCACCTTCAAGCCTTCCGGCACGACCTCCTTGCCAATCCCGTCTCCTGGAATCACCGCAATCTTGTGTTTCTTAGCCACCACGTTTCCTTAAGTTTTCCTTTGATAGACCGCCCAGAATCATAGGCATAAACGACCCCGGCGCAACACCCCCCGTTACAAAACGGTGGTGCCGCGCAGCCTGCAACGTCGAGGATGCCCCGGGCGATTCAGCGCCGGGTCTTTGAGCCCAGCAGCGACCCGAGGATGCCACGTGTCAGTTCACGCGCGATGGACCGGGCCGTACTTTTGGCCATGGTCTGGACAACGCCGTCGCGCTTGCCGCCCCGTGGGCCGGTAGAGCCAAACAGCACGTCGTTCAGACGGCCCATCAGGCCGCCGCCCGCCTCGTCGGCCGGGGCCGGCGCATCGGGTTCAGCGCGCGTATTGCGGCCGGCCGTGGCCGGCGGGTCCGCGGGGACGGCGGCGCGCCCGGCAAGCACCTCATAGGCGGATTCCCGGTCGATGGCCTTTTCATACTTGGCGGCCATGGGGCTGCCCTGGCGCAACGCCTGGCGTTCGGCGTCGGTAGCCGGGCCGATGCGGCTGGCAGGCGGCACGATGTAGGCGCGCTCGGTGGGCAAGGGGCGCCCCTTGGCGTCCAGCAACGACACCAGCGCTTCGCCTACGCCCAATTCGGTAATGGCGGCTTCGATGTCCAGCCCCGGGTTGGGGCGCATGGTTTGCGCGGCAGTCTTGACGGCCTTCTGATCGCGCGGCGTGAAAGCCCGCAGCGCGTGCTGCACGCGATTGCCCAGCTGCCCCAGCACGGTATCGGGAATATCCAGCGGATTTTGCGTCACGAAGTAGACGCCCACCCCCTTGGAGCGCACCAGCCGCACCACTTGTTCGATCTTGTTCAGCAACGCGGCAGGCGCATCGTTGAACAGCAGGTGCGCTTCATCAAAAAAGAACACCAGCTTGGGCTGATCCATGTCGCCCACTTCGGGCAACTTTTCGTACAGGTCGGCCAACAACCACAGCAGGAAGATGGCGTACAGGCGCGGGGCCTGCATCAGCTTGTCGGCGGCCAGCACGTTGACCATGCCGCGGCCTTGCGCGTCCGTACGCATCAGGTCGGCGACGTCCAGCATGGGCTCGCCAAAGAACTTTTCAGCGCCCTGCGATTCCAGCGCCAGCAGGCCGCGCTGGATGGCGCCGACGCTGGCCGACGAAACGTTGCCGTAGCGGGTCTTGAGCTCGGCCGAGCGGTCCGCCACGTTTTGCAGCATGGCGCGCAGGTCTTTCAGGTCCAACAACAATTGGCCTTCGTCGTCAGCCACCTTGAACACCAGCGTCAGCACCCCTTCCTGCGTGTCGTTCAGTTCCAGGATGCGCGACAGCAGCAGCGGGCCCATATCGGTAATGGTGGCTCGCACCGGCTGGCCTTGCTCGCCAAAGACGTCCCAGAGGGTGACGGGGCTGGCTCCCCAGACGGGCTCGTCCAGCCCCAGGCTTTTCAGGCGTTCGGCCAGCTTGGGGCTGGCCGCCCCCGCCTGCGAAATACCGGTCAGGTCACCCTTGACGTCGGCCATGAACACCGGCGTGCCGATACGGGAAAAGGATTCCGCCAGCACTTGCAGGGTGACGGTTTTGCCCGTGCCGGTGGCCCCGGTAATGCAACCGTGCCGGTTGGCCAGGGCGGGCAGCAGCGCGAGCTCGGTCTGGGCGTTTTTGGCGATGACGATGGGGTTGGGCATGGGGCAGCGCTCCGGACCGGGAAGCTAAAGGATGCCCAAGTGTAGAGCCTGCCGCGCGGCTTGTGCGCGTGGCAATATCGACACAGGCAGCCCTGCCCCGGGCGCTAGGCCCGTCGGCACGGTAAAATGCTTTTTTTGCAGCCAATTTATCCTGGGAAGCCATGGCCGGACACAGCAAATGGGCCAATATTCAGCACCGCAAAGGGCGCCAAGACGCCAAGCGCGGAAAGCTCTGGACCAAGATCATTCGTGAAATTACCGTGGCGGCGCGCGCCGGCGGCGCCGACCCGGACAGCAACCCGCGTCTGCGCATGGCGTGGGACAAGGCGACCGACGCCAACATGCCCAAGGACAACATCCAGCGCGCCATCCAGCGCGGCGCCGGCGGTGCCGACGGCGACGCCTACGAGGAAGTCCGCTACGAAGGCTACGGCATCGGCGGCGCGGCGGTCATCGTCGACTGCATGACCGACAACCGCACCCGCACCGTGGCTGAAGTTCGCCACGCGTTTGCCAAGAACGGCGGCAACCTGGGCCAGGAAGGCTCGGTGGCGTTCATGTTCAAGCACTGCGGCCAGTTCGTATTCGCTCCGGGCACGCCCGAAGACAAAGTCATGGAAGCCGCATTGGATGCGGGCGCCGAAGACGTCACGACCGACGAAGAAGGCGTGATCGAAGTCGTTTGCGCGCCGGCCGACTACGCTGCCGTACGCAAGGCGTTTGACGACGCGGGCCTGAAGGCGGAAGTGGACGGCATCGTCATGAAGGCGCTGAACGAAACCGAGCTGGCAGGCGAAGACGCCATCAAGATGCAAAAACTGCTCGACGCCCTGGAAGGCCTGGACGACGTGCAGGAAGTCTATACCACCGTCATTTTCGACGAAGCGCAGTAAATCCCACGGTTTCAGCACGTCGACGGCCCCGGCCGCCGCCGCGCTGGAATGTGAAACGGCCCCGGGTGGTCCCGGGTCCGTCGCCTTCTCCACGGGCTAGAGTGGCAACCTTCAGAATCACGCAACATGAAACTCCTGGTAATTGGCTCGGGCGGCCGCGAACATGCCCTCGCCTGGCGGCTGGCCCGCTCCCCGCGCGTACACAAGGTGTTCGTCGCGCCGGGTAACGGCGGCACGCAACGGGCCGAGCAGATGGAAAACATCCCGCTGACCAATGCCGAGGAGCTGGCCGATTTCGTCCAGCGCGAAGGAATCGCCCTGACGGTCGTCGGCCCGGAAGCGCCGCTGGCCTCGGGCGTCGTGGACGTGTTCCGTGCGCGTGGCCTGAAGATCTTCGGCCCCACCAAGGCCGCCGCGCAGCTGGAAAGCTCGAAGGACTACGCCAAGGCCTTCATGGTCCGGCACAACATCCCGACCGCGCGCTATGCCACCTTTACCGACCCGGTCCAGGCACACGCCTATATCGACCAGGAAGGCGCCCCCATCGTCATCAAGGCTGACGGCCTGGCGGCCGGCAAGGGCGTTGTGGTCGCGGCCACACTGGAAGAGGCCCACGCCGCCGTTGACGCCATGCTGGGCGACGGCTCGATGGGCGCCGCGGGCGCTCGCGTCGTCATCGAAGAATGCCTGGTGGGCGAAGAAGCCAGTTTCATCGTCATGTGCGACGGCCGCAACGTGCTGGCGCTGGCCACCAGCCAGGACCACAAGCGCCTGCAAGACGGCGACCAGGGCCCGAACACCGGCGGCATGGGCGCGTATTCGCCCGCGCCGATCGTTACGCCCGAACTGCACCACCGCATCATGCGCGAAATCATCCTGCCGACCGTGCAGGGCATGACGCGCGACGGCATTCCGTATACCGGTTTTTTGTACGCGGGCCTGATGATCGCCCCGGGCGATGACCCCGACCGCGAGATCAAGACGCTGGAATTCAACTGCCGCATGGGCGACCCGGAAACGCAGCCCATCATGATGCGCGTCAAGAGCGATCTGCTGGACGCGCTTGAGCACGCCGTGGACGGCACGCTGAACCAGGCCGATATCGTCTGGGACCGCCGCACCGCGCTGGGCGTGGTGCTGGCCTCGCACAATTACCCGAATACTCCGCGCACCGGCGACGTCATCCGCGGCCTGCCCGCGGATGCCGAGGACTGCATGGTGTTCCACGCCGCCACCGAACTGACCGGCGAAGAAACCAAGACCACCGGCGGCCGCGTGCTGTGCGTTACGGCACTGGGCGATTCGGTCAAGATGGCGCGCGACCGCGTGTACGAAGCCATCGACGGCATCCATTTCGATGGCCGCCAATACCGTAGCGATATCGGCTGGCGCGCCCTGAAGCCGTCGCAACAGAAACCGAAGTCCAACGCGTAAGCGGAAAGCCGATGAACGCCTTGCCCGTCGCCACTGTCCGCGATTACCTCACCGGCCTTCAGGCGCGTATCGTCCAGGCGCTGGAAGCTGCGGAAGGCGGCCCGTTCCGTGCTGACGAATGGGTCCGGCCCGAGGGCGGCGGCGGGCTGTCGCGGCTGCTGGAAGGCGGCCAGCTGTTCGAACGCGCGGGCGTGCTGTTCAGCCACGTCAAGGGCACCAAGCTGCCCCCGTCGGCCAGCGCCCACCGCCCCGAGCTTGCCGGCCGCGCCTGGGAAGCGATGGGCGTGTCGATGGTGCTGCACCCCCGCAACCCGTACGTGCCCACCACCCACATGAACGTGCGCATGTTCGTGGCGGCGGCCCGGCCCGGGCATGACGAAGCCGACATCTTCTGGTTCGGCGGCGGCATTGACCTGACCCCGTATTACCCGTTTGAAGAAGACGCGCGCCATTTCCATACGGTGTGCCGCGACGCACTGGCCAGCCACGGCCCGGACTACTATCCGCGCTACAAGCGCTGGTGCGACGAATACTTCTACCTGAAGCATCGCAACGAAACGCGCGGCATCGGCGGCATTTTCTTTGACGACCTGAACGCGCCGGGCTTTGACGCCTCGTTCGCCTTGACGCGGTCGGTAGGCGACGCGTTCCTGCACAGCTATCTGCCCATCGTCGAACGTCGGCGCGGCATGGCCTACACAGAGCGCGAGCGCGATTTCCAGGCGTACCGCCGTGGCCGCTACGTGGAATTCAACCTGGTGTTCGATCGCGGCACGCTGTTTGGCCTGCAATCGGGCGGCCGCACCGAATCCATCCTGCTGTCCATGCCGCCCATGGCGCAGTGGCGCTACGACTGGCACCCGGAACCGGGCTCGCCCGAAGCCGAGCTCGCGCCGTACCTGACGCCGCGGGATTGGGTTTGAAGCGCATCGGCCTTCTGGGCGGCAGCTTCGACCCCGTCCACGTCGCCCACGTCGCGCTGGCGCAAAACGCCCTGTCCACACTGGATCTGGCCGCCGTGGAACTGATCCCGGCGGGCAATCCCTGGCAGCGCGCCGCCCTGCATGCCACCGGCGAACAACGCCGCGACATGCTTGAACTGGCCATTGCCGGCCATGACGGGCTGGTCGTCAACCCAATCGAAATCGAACGAAGCGGCCCCACTTACACGATCGACACATTGCGCGCCCTGCCCTCGGGCGCGCGCTATGTCTGGCTGCTGGGTGCCGACCAGCTTGCCAATTTCTGCACTTGGCGCAGTTGGCGCGACATTGCCAGCCTGGTGGACCTGGCCGTGGCCACCCGCCCCGGCACGGCGTTGACGCCGCCGGCGGAACTGACGGCCTGGCTGCAAGAACAAGGCCACTGCCTGGAAGAACTGCCCTTTGCCCCGATGGCGGTGTCCGCATCCGACATCCGCCGCCGGCTGGCCGCGGGCGAGTCCACGGACGGCCTGCTGGCCCCTTCGGTCGCCGCCTATATTGCGGCGCACCAACTTTACCGATAAACCCACACCCGCCGGGCGCTGAAAGCGCCACGGAGCCGGCATCCGCCGTCCGTCCGCGGGTTATATTTGCAGCTATGGATATAACGAAACTCCAACGCGCCGTCATCGATGCCCTCGAAGACGTCAAGGCGCAAGACATCAAGGTCTACAACACCACGCATCTGACAAGCTTGTTCGATCGCGTCGTGATTGCCAGCGCCACCTCCAACCGCCAAACCCGGGCCCTGGCTTCAAGCGTGGCCGACCGTGGCCGCGCACTTGAACTGACCGGCATCACCATCGAAGGTGAAGACACCGGTGAATGGGTCGTCGTCGACCTGGGCGACATGGTCGTGCACATCATGCAGCCCGCGATTCGCCAGTACTACAACCTGGAAGAAATCTGGGGCGGCAAGCCGGTCCGAGTGAAGCTGCTGCCGGAGTCGACCCGCGTAGCGCCGATCCCCACCGACAGCGGCTACGACGACGCCGAAGCCTGAGTTCCAGCCGTGAAATTGATCGTTGCGGCGGTGGGAACGCGTATGCCGGACTGGGTCGAGACGGCCTGGGCCGACTACGCCAAGCGCCTGCCCGCCGATTGCGCGCTGGAACTGCGCGAGATCAAACCCGAACCGCGTACCACCGGCAAAACGCCAGCCCAGATGATGGCTGCAGAAGCCAAACGCATCGAAGCCGCGCTGCCGCCAGGCGCGCTACGCCTGGCCCTGGACGAGCGCGGCCGCGACCTGACCACGATGGCCCTGTCGCAAAAGCTGGAACAATGGCGAGCCGGTGGCCAGGACGTCGCCTTCCTCGTCGGCGGGCCAGATGGCCTGGACGCCGACCTGAAGGCCTCGTGCAGCGGTCAGCTACGCTTGTCGTCGTTGACCTTGCCCCATCCGATGGTCCGCGTGGTGTTAGCCGAACAGCTCTATCGCGCCTGGGCCATCATGACCAACCACCCCTACCACCGCGCCTGACCGCCGGCCGGGCAGCGCCCCATTTTTTACGCGTTCACGCATGTCTCACACCGCCGACACCGACGCTTCCCCCGCCCGCCTTTACCTGGCATCGGCCAGCCCCAGGCGGCGCGAACTGCTAGCGCAGATCGGTCTTGCGCACAAAGTCTTGCTTGTGCCTGCCCCCCCGGGGGAAGACGAACCCCAACACGAAGGTGAAAGCGCCGCCGACTACGTGCAGCGCACCGCCCGTGACAAGGCGCTGCGCGGCCGCGACTGGATGCACGACCACGCACTGCCCGACCTGCCGCTACTGGCCGCCGACACCACTGTCATTCTGAATGGCGCCGTGCTGGGCAAGCCCGCCGATCGTGAAGACGCCTTCCGGATTCTGCGTGCCTTGTCCGGTTCGGTGCACGAGGTGCACACGGCGGTGGCGGTATGCGCGGGCGGGCAGTTGCTTGAAGCCGTGTCCATCACCCAGGTTCAGATGCGCGAACTGGGCGACGACGAAATCGGCCGCTACTGCGACAGCGGCGAGCCCTACGGCAAGGCGGGCGCGTACGGCATTCAGGGGCTGGCCGGCGCCTTTATCTCGCACATCTCCGGCAGCTATACGGGTGTGATGGGTTTGCCACTATTCGAAACGGCAAACCTGCTGCGAACAGCGGGCATTCACGTGCCCTGAACCGGCATCGCATTGCCGATTGGCTAGGCCCGTCCCGCAGCGCCTAAAAAAATCCCCCGCATGTCGCAACCGACGCGGGGGATTTTTCATAGCGAGACGTGCTTTAGCTAAGGCCTCAGGCCTCAGGCCGTGTGGCTGATCGCCGCATGCGTTTCCGGCGCAGGCATGTCGCCGGCCGGTCCACCGGCCATAGGCTGGCCGTCCAACGCGGCGTGCAATTGCTCTTGATCCAGCTCGCCCTCCCAGCGGGCCACCACGACGGCGGCGGTAGCGTTACCCACCAGGTTGGTCAATGCGCGGCATTCGGACATAAAGCGGTCCACGCCAAGGATCAGCGTCATCCCGGCGATCGGCACCGACGGCACCACCGACAAGGTGGCAGCCAAGGTAATGAAGCCGGCGCCGGTCACGCCCGCCGCACCCTTGGAGCTGAGCATGGCAACCGCCAGCAGCAAAATCTGGTCGCCCAACGACAGCGGAATGTCGCAGGCCTGGGCGATGAACAGCGCGGCCATCGTCATGTAGATGTTGGTGCCGTCCAGATTGAACGAGTATCCCGTGGGCACTACCAGCCCGACCACCGACTTGGAACAGCCGGCGCGTTCCATCTTCTGCATCAGCGTGGGCAGCGCGGCTTCCGATGAACTCGTGCCCAGCACCAACAGCAATTCTTCGCGGATGTAGCGCACCAGCTTCAGAATCGAAAAACCGTTGTAGCGGGCAACCAGGCCCAGCACCACGACGACGAACAGGACCGAGGTCGCGTAGAACGTGCCGACCAGCATGGCCAGGTTCACGACCGACTTGATGCCGTACTTGCCGATGGTGAACGCCATCGCGCCGAATGCACCGATGGGCGCGGCCTTCATCAAAATGGCGACCAGCTTGAAAATCGGCTGGGCCAATGCGGTCATGAAGTTCAGGATCGGCTTGCCGCGCTCGCCCACCATGGCCAGCGAAATGCCGAACAGCACCGCCACGAACAACACCTGAAGAATGTCCCCGCCCACGAATGGGCTGAAGATCGTCGTCGGGATGATGTTCATCAGGAAGCCGGTGATGGTCGAATCATGGGCCTTGGCCACGAAATTCGCCACGGCCTTCTGGTCCAGGGTGCTGGGGTCGATATGCATGCCCGCGCCCGGCTGGACGATATGGCTGACCACCATGCCGATGATCAGCGCAAGCGTCGAGAAAATCAGAAAGTACAGCATGGCCTTGCCGGCCACGCGTCCAACCTTCTTCAGGTCGCTCATCGCCGCGATGCCCGAGGCCACGGTCAGGAAGATGACCGGTGCGATGATCATCTTGACCAGCTTGATGAAGGCGTCGCCCAGGGGTTGCATTTGCTGGCCGAGTTCAGGCTTGAACGCGCCCAGCAGCACCCCGATCACGATGGCGAAAATTACCTGCACGTACAGGATTTGATAGAACTTGAGCTTGCGCGCAGGCGCGCCTTGATCTACTTCGATCATCGGGATTTGTCCCCACCAATGCCCCTTGCCGCAACGGGCGACGGGGCGTTTTCTGTTTTATGGCAATGCGCAGTGGCCGCACGCCGATTTCACCGGGCGCGCGGAAAGCGGCTCGGCTTATGGCTACATACGCAAGACCCGTGCCAGGTCGTGGGCGGGCTATACATTGACGGCAAGTCATTGATTGTTAAAGGCTTCACCCGATTTCCGTTTGGTATGGGGCGAACCAAATGGCGGATAACCACACAGAATCAAGCTAGAATGTGCGGAAACCCGCACATCATGTCCAAAGCTCCTTCCTCTCGCGCCGCCCGCCCCACATCCTCTGCGAGTTCCGCGCATTCAAACCTGGCCTGGTCCCCCAGCCGCCCAGCGCCCCGGCCTTGGCGCGCGCGCGTGCTTGCCATGCTGGTCGTCATCGGCGTGGTGGCCGGGGTGTTGCAGGCGGCCACCGAGTGGGCGCGCGAGAACGCGATCAAAAGCGCCACGCTTCAAGCGCGTAGCGCGGGGCAGATCAACGCGGCCTTGCTGCGCAACAACCTCGACAAATTCCGCGCGCTGCCCTTTGTCTTGACCCGGGACGTGGACGTGCGCGCGGTGCTGCAAGGCGCCTCGGCCGCTCAGGTGGAATCGCTGGATGACAAGCTCGACACGCTGACGCGTGGCGTCGGCGCGTCGGCGATCTACCTGCTGGACAAGACGGGCTTGGCAATCGCAGCCAGCAATTGGCGAGAACCCGCCACCTTTGTCGGGGTGGACTATCAGTTTCGGCCGTACTTTCAAGGCGCGGTTGCCCGAGGCTCGGCAGAACATTTTGCGTTGGGAACGATCAGCCACGAAGCCGGGCTGTATCTGTCCCGTCGGGTGGACGACGCGCAAGGCGCCATGTTGGGTGTGATCGTCTTGAAGGTGGACTTTCGCGACCTGGAATCCGACTGGCGCCAATCCATCGCGCCCATCTTCGTCACGGACGAACATGGCGTGGTGCTGCTGGGCAGCGTGTCGGATTGGCGGTTCGACGTGTTGGCGCCGCTGTCTCCCGCCTTGGCACAGACGCTGCGCACCAGTCTCCAGTTCGGTGATGCCCGCTTTCAAACCTTGCCGCTGACGCCACCGCTGTCGTCCGTGGGCAATGGTCAGTTGGTACACACTGACGACGCCTTGCCGCAGATTCCAAAAGGCGCTCCGCTGCTGCATACAACGCTGCCGATCACCGAGTCTCCGGGTTGGACGCTGCACCTTTTGTCGCCAGTACAGGCCGCCATGAACCAGGCCACCGCCAACGCCCAAATGGCGGCACTGCTTGCGCTAAGCCTCTTGGCCGCGGCGCTGGGCATCGTGCTTTACCGGCGCCAGCGCAATCGCGAGCAAGCCCAGCAGCAAGCGGCCACGCAGGCTCAGCTGGCTGCACTGGTCGGCGAACGTACCGCGCAGCTTAGCGAACTCAATGAGCAGTTAATGGACGAGATGGACGAGCGGCAGCGGGCCGAAGCCCGCTTGCACACCATGCAGGACGAGCTGGTCCAGGCCAGTAAGCTGGCGCTGCTTGGCCAGGTGGCGGCGGGGGTGGCGCACGAGATCAATCAGCCCGTTGCGGCAATCCGCGCCTACGCCGACAACGCGACAGAATTTGTGCGCCGCGACGACATGGCTGCCGTCAATGAGAACCTGGGCACCATCGCCGCGTTGACAGAACGCATCGGCCACATCACCGGCGAACTGCGCGCATTCTCGCGCAAGGCGGGCACCTCAGTGGGGCCGACGAGCCTGAAGGACGCCATGGAAGGCGCACTGCTGCTGATCGGGCCGCGTGCGCGCAGGCAAGGGGTCACCCTGGTACGGCCGCCCGACGACCAGGATGTGCTGGTCCGTGCCGACCGCATTCGCCTCGAACAGGTGTTGGTGAATTTGCTGCAGAACGCAATGGAAGCGCTGGAAGGCGTTGCCGACGGCCGCGTGCTCGTAGCGCTGCAAGACCTGGGCGAAACGGTGCGGCTCTCGGTCAGCGACAACGGCCCCGGCCTTGCCGCCGACACGCGCGCACGCCTTTTCACGCCCTTCTACACGACAAAAGCGGAAGGCTTGGGTCTGGGGCTGGTGATATGCCGCGACATCGTCGCCGAATTCGGCGGCGACTTGTTGGCCGTGGACCCGAACGACCGCGCGTTTCCGCCTCTGCCCGGCGCCCTGGGCGGCGCCACTTTCATACTCACATTACGCAAGGCGCCCACCGCCCATTACCGGCCAGCCATTTCGCCATGAACCATCCTTCCGACACTTCCCCCTACGCGGTCGCGCCGCTTGACGACGGTCAGCCCGGCCCGCCGCATGTCGTTTTCATCGACGACGATGAAGACTTGCGCCGCGCCAACGTTCAGACATTGAAGTTGCATGGCATGACGGTAGACGCGCACAACTCGGCGCGCTCAGCACTTCCAACGCTGCATCGCGGGTTTGATGGCGTGGTGGTCACCGACATCCGCATGCCCGACATCGACGGGCTGCAATTATTCCGTCGCTTGCGCGACATCGATCCGGAGCTTCCCGTCATCTTGATCACCGGCCATGGCGATATCGCTACGGCGGTGCAGTGCATGCGCGATGGCGCCTATGACTTTTTGGCCAAGCCGTATGCGCCTGACCGGCTGACGACCGCCATCCTTCACGCTTCGGAAAAACGTCGCCTGGTGCTGGAGAATCGACGCCTGCGGGAGGCGGCGTTTGCCGTCGAGGCAGACGAGGTCCCGTTTATAGGCTCGACGCCGGCGATGCAACGTATCAAGGAAACGCTGCGCCACATCGCCGACGCAAATGTCGACGTACTCGTAGAGGGAGAGACGGGCACCGGCAAAGAAGTCGTCGCGACTGCGCTTCACCGCTTGAGCCGGCGCCGTCATCGTTCGCTGGTTGCGATCAATTGCGGCGCATTGCCGGAAAGCGTCATAGAAAGCGAGTTATTCGGTCACGAAGCCGGCGCCTTCACTGGCGCGCAGAAGAAACGCATTGGGCGCATCGAACACGCCAGCGGCGGGACTCTTTTCCTGGACGAGATCGAAAGCATGCCGTTGGCAGTACAGGTGAAGCTGCTGCGCGTGCTCGAATCACGCCAGATCACCCCGCTGGGCAGCAATGAGGTTCGCAACCTGGACTTGCGTGTGGTGGCAGCCACCAAGGAAGACCTGGGCGATCCCTCCATACGTGGCAAATTCCGGGAAGACCTTTTCTACCGGCTGAACGTCGTCACCATCCGCATTCCGCCCCTGCGCGAGCGCCGTGAGGACATTCCTCTGCTGTTCGCGCATTACCTTGGTCACGCGTCACGCCGCTTCCAGCGAGACATCCCGGACATACCAAGCTCAATCACCCAGCATGTGATGACACACGCGTGGCCCGGGAACGTGCGCGAGCTTGCGCACTTCGCGGAACGCCTGGTCCTGGGCGTCCCGGACACAGTGAAATCCAGCCCCGTTCCAGCGCCCGACAATAAGCAAACCCTGCCCGAGCGTATGGAGCAATTTGAAGCTCAGCTGATACGCGATGCGCTTCAAATCCATCAAGGCGACATCAAAGCCACGCTTGAATCGCTAGGTATTCCGCGCAAGACGTTCTACGACAAACTTCAGCGTCATGGCATAGACCGTCAGCAGTACTTGTCGGCGTCGTAATCACACTCGTGGTCCAACTAGCGGCGATAAACAGAAAAGCCCCGCTGCAAGCAGCGGGGCTTTTCTCATGAATTCTCAAACTAAAACTTAAACCAAAAACCAAAAAACAAAACCCCACAGGATTACCTGTGGGGTTTTGCA
>NZ_LBHW02000070.1:0-16513 GCF_001005835.2 Achromobacter sp. LC458 | reverse complement strand
GCCGGCGGGGGGGGCGTCGGGTTGGGCGCGGGGAGGCGGGCGCGGCGCCCCGGCGGGGGGTCCCGCCCGGGGGGCGGCGGGGGGCCGCTTTTTTTCCTGCGTTTGTTGTGGGGGGGGCGCCGACCAGGGGGAGGGCCCGCCCCGCCGTGCTTTGGTACGCGGGAAGACGCCCAAAAGATATCTGAGCCCTTTCGGACCGGTATCGGACTGGTATCGGAGTGGTATAGGACTGGTATAGGAAGAATCAGAATATATATGTCTACATATGTATTCCAGTTAATAAGCAGAAGCCGCAAGTAACATCGCCTTCAAGCTTGAATGTCTATTTAAATTCAACGCTTTACGTTCATGTGCGGTCGATGGTGGTATCTGCTGGCGTCGAATCACAGTTGCAACATCAATAATAAAAAACGCCGGCTTGTCCGAGTACGTAAGGCTTTACTTTCAATTTCTCTGTAGTAATCGGATGCTGTGCCGTTATCGGTCGTCGTGTCATTTCCTGTGCTTTTCAATGCTAGGAGAACGAGATGAAGATGCGCGCTGCGCTTATCGAAAAGATCCTGATCAAGAAACTGGAAACGAATATCAAGTGGCAGGCGATTGCAGATGCGCTCGGACTGCCCCTTGCCAAGGCCACCGCGGCATGCCTGGGCCAGATGCCGTTGTCCGAACTCAACGTCGGCAAATTGGACGACCTGCTGAGCTTGGGCCTGACCAACACGGAAAAGCTGATTCTTCAGACGTCGCCCGACCGGGGCTCGCTGGAAGCCCTGATTCCCACGGATCCCGCCGTCTATCGCTTCTATGAGTTTCTGCTGATCTATGGGTCCACCCTGAAGCAGCTGATCTCGGAAAAATTCGGCGATGGCGTCATGTCCACTACGGATTTTGACCTGGTGGTGGACAAAACCGAAGACGCGGGCGGTCCCCGCGTGCGGCTTCAGATGACGGGCAAGTTCATGCCGTTCACGATGAACTGAATCCCGTGCCGCGCGGGGCCGTGACAGGCGTCGCGGCCCCGCCTTTCATAGCTGGTCAGGCCCGCGAGGCCATCCCTCGATCAGACCCCTGCAAGCCCCTTCCGTCACTCACCAAGGAGGACGAGATGAGCGTCACTGTAATCCGCAATCTTGCCAAAGCGCCCGATGCAAAAACCATCGCCGACGTGGCCAAAGTCGGCCGGTATTTCCGCCATCCCGATTCCGCGCGGATCGTTTATCCCACCATCGTGCAGCAACCGCTTGGCACCTTGCCCGCTGGCAAGAATCTGCGTGTCGCAATCGTGGGCGCGGGCGCGGCAGGCATCGCTGCCTTGAACGAGCTGTCGCGCATGGTGAACGACACGACGGGGACGGTGAACGTCTCGCTGTATGAATCGGACCCGGACAGTTTTCTGTTCGATCTGGCCCGAGGCTTGACCGTCAAGGGTAAGAAGGCAGGCCGTGTCCTGGCCGTGCAGTCCGATGACCGCACGGTGTACGAGGTGGGCGCGATGCGCTTTCCGGAAAGCGCCGGCCTGACCTGGCAGTATGCGCAGCGCGTGTTCGGCGCGGCAGCGAAAGTGCAGGTGTTTCCCAACCCGGGCAAGATCGCTACGGAATTCGTATTCGGGCACCGCGCCGACCGCTACAAGGGCAATGCGTGGCAGGACCCCGATTCGCCCACGCGGGCGGTCCGCGACCTGGTGTCGTCGCGCTTGGTCGGCGACGGCGTGCCGGCGCTGCTGCCCATTGGCCCGCGCACGCCGCTCGATGTCATTCGGATCCTGACCACGGATACCAGCTCCGATGCGTTGTTGCAGGAAATCGACCGGGACTGGAAACGATTTATCGCGGACAACGATGGCACCACACTGGAAGGCGCCGTGCGCACCATCATCCGGGAGTACGGCGCGTCCTTGCCCGCACTGCCGGGCCTGAGCCCCGACGATACTGAAAACTACTATGTAGAACTGTTTGCCCGATTCGGATTCGGCACGGGCGGATTCAAATCGCTGTTCGGCATCTCCATCGTCGAAATGATGCGGCTGGTTCTTTGGGATTATTCCAACGAATACACCTTGCCCGTGGTCGAGAACGTCGACTTCATCCGCCAGCTTTACACGACCACGCTGGCCAGTGCACCGGCGAATAAATTCAGCGTCACCCCGATTCAAGGTCGCGTGTCCGATGTGTTCCATCGTAAGGTTTCCGGGGCGAACACCGCCGTGGTCGCGCACTATGCGCCCGGCGGCGACAAGCTGCTGGACCAGTCATTCGATTACGTGATTCTGGCGCTTCCGCACGAACAACTGATCGGCCTGGTGACCCGGGCCGGCTATGCCACGCAGCCCAGTGCCAGCGTCACGTTCGGCGATCAGACAATGGGGCTGGAAGGACGCGCGTTTACCGACGTGTTGCCGCCCTTGTTGCTCAGCACCACCAGCGACATTCCGAACGCCCGCGCCGTCACCGCGATCAGCATGTTGCGCATGGTGCGGTCCTCGAAGATCTTCGGCACGATCAGCAATGCCGATCTGGCTAACCTGCCGATGCTGACACTACCGGACGGCGTTTCGGAACCCATCAAGGCCGTCGTGTCCGATAGCGGCCTGGCCACGAGCTACATCGTGCCAAGCTCGATCAGCGCGGATTATTCCAGCGTGCTGGCAAGCTACACCTGGGACGACGACTCCACCCGCCTGCAACGCGACTTCGGTGCGTATCCGCAAAACCCGCCGGCAAGCGCGGGCGAAAACGACGCCAACGGCATGTTTACGCGCATGATCAATCGCGCCGACAAGGACATCAAGTTTCCCGGCGAAGACGTCTACAAGCGCTGGTGGTTTGTCGATATCCTGAAAAAGATCCAGGTGCAGAACCGCTTTGTGTTCGACTGGACGACCAATGGTTCGGCCGGCGGCTTCAAGCTTGACCTGAGCGGTGACCACTACCAAAGCAATTTCTGCTTTCGCTATCACACGCACGCCCAGCATCCCGAGCTGGACAGCCGCTTCTTCATTGCGTCTGACAGTTTCAGCCACCTGGGCGGCTGGCTGGAAGGCGCGTTCATGAGTTCGGTCAACGCGGTGGCGGGTCTGGTGTTGGCGGCTAACGGGGGCAATGCCGCCAGCCTGAACAGTGAAGCCGCCAAGGTCTTCACCACGCTGGAGTCGGTGGTCTACACCGCGCCGCCAACGCCGCCTGCGGGAACGTCGGCCCTTGTCCGGCTCAGTCCCAACGACCCGTTGATGCGCGCTTTCAGAGAAATCTTTGCCATGTACGGCCCGACGATGAAGACGCTGCTGTCCGAACGGTTGGGCGATGGCGTGATGTCGACGACGGACTTTCGGATAAGCGTCGACCGGATTCCCCACGCGGACGGCGATCGCGTGGCGATCGAACTGAGCGGTCGCTTCGAGCCTTTCGATGCGTGACACATAACGGGCGCAATCATGCGCGCCGTGGTGGGCGCCGCAGCAGGTAAGACCAGGTCGAGGCGATCCGGCGCAAGCACGATGCCTCGACCCGTTTGTTTGTCACGCGTGTCGTCTATCGTCAGGCCGACGGCGGGGCGATGCGGCCCAGGATGCGTTCAAGGGTCAGCCCAATCGCCAGCACCGCGCGGTCTGCGTTCGGCAGCGCGTCTACCTCCAAGCCCACGGGCAAGCCTTCTTTCGACAACCCGGCCGGGATGCTCAAGCCCGGCAGCCCGGCGTTGCTGCCCGGGTCCACGTTGCGGGCCAGTCGGCTGAACGCTTCGAAGCTGCTGGCCTGCGGCGTAGCGGGCAGCGGCAGGATCGGCAGCGTGGGAAACAGCAGGCCGTCCAGCCGGTGTTCCTTGAACGCGCGGCGATAGACGTCGATGAGTTCATCGCGCTGGTGCGAGATCACGCGCTCGTACAAGGGTTGCAGCGCCAGTACCTGACCATCCGGCGTGGGCAATACGCCGGGCACGATCAAGCCTTCAAAAATGCCTTTGACGTCGGGGCTGGATATCCGCGCCACCACCTCGTCAAAGCTCACGCCCGTGTCGTAGCGTTGCAGGTAGTCGGTCAGGTCCGGCTTTTGTTCATACAGGCATAGCGGCATGCCGACCGCGGCGTTGGCGGCAGGCAGCTCGGGCATGTCGATCTGCACCAACTGCACGCCCGCGTCGCGCAGCTTTTGCAGCGCGGCGTGGGTGACCTCGCGCACCTGGGGTTCCAGGTCGTTCCAGAAATAGCTGGCCAGGCCCAGGCGCACGTTTTCAGCGGCAAGGGGTGCAAGCGGTGCGTTGTCGTCGGCCAGCACGGCATCCAGCAGCACGATGTCGTCCATGCTGTTGGCAATGGGGCCCGGGGTATCGCGGGTGTGCGAAATGGGCGTGATGCCCGCGCCGTCATAGCGCCCGACGGACGGCCGGAACCCCACGGCGCCGTTCACCGACGCCGGCAGCCGCACCGATGCGCCGGTGTCGGTGCCCATGGCGGCCGGCGTCAGGCGCGCGCCCACGGCGGCGCCGCTGCCCGACGACGAACCGCCTGCGATGCGGCTGCTGTCATAGGCGTTGCGCGTGCCGTCGCCCAACGGGCCGGGAAACGCGGTGTTGTAGCCCGACACGCCAAACGCCAGTTCATGCATGTTGGTCTTGCCAACGATGACCGCGCCCGCCGCGCGCAGCCGCTGCACCACCGGCGCGTCCTCGGCCGGGCGGAACGATTTCAGCGCGGGCGTGCCGGCCGTGTTGGGCAGGCCGGCAACGTGGATGTTGTCTTTGATGGCGATGGGCACGCCGCCCAACGGGCCGCCGTGCGGTTGCGCGTCGTAGGCGCGGGCCTGGGCCAGGGCGCCATGGTGGTCCACGGTAATGAAGGCGTTCAGCGCGGCGTGGGCGTCGATACGGGTCAGGCTGGCCTGGGTCAGCGCTTCGCTGGACAAGCGGCCCTCACGGATCAGGGCCGCGGCCTGGCCGACGGTCAGGGCGGCCAGCACGTCGTCGCCGTGAGCAGGGGGCAAGGGCGGCGCGGACGTGGGCTGCTTGGATGAATCGGACATGGCGCGGTTCCCTTAGGCACGGTTGATGGAACCGCCATCTATACCGTTAGCGGGCGGGCGTGTCGAGCGCGGCCGCTACGCCTGGCCACCCAGGACTTGGTTCACCGGGGGTGCGCCGACGGTTTACCGACGGTTTGCCGACGGGCTACTGGTAAACCATGATGCCTAGGATTGGTGAACCAAATATTATTTGGTCAGACCACTTCAATATGCCATGACGCTGCAACTCATCCCCAAACCCGAAGAGCCGGCCAGCAAGCCCGCGCCGGACCGCGCCTACGTGCGGCTGGCCGCGCAGATCCACGCCCTGGTCGCCCAAGGCGAATTCGCCGTCGGCAAGCGGTTGCCGGCCGAACGCGCGCTGGCTGAACGCTTTGATGTCAGCCGCACCGCGCTGCGCGAAGCCATCATCGCGCTGGAATTGCAAGGGGTGGTGGAAGTGCGGGGCGGGTCGGGTATTTATGTCTGCGAACCCAAGCCCGGCGTGGCCCGCCTGCCGCCCGCGCAGGAAGCGGGGGCCGGGCCGTTTGAACTGCTGCGGGCGCGCTGCCTGATCGAGTCCGAGGTGGCGGCGCTGGCCGCCACGACGCGCAGCGATGCCGACCTGGACCGCATCTTCGAGGCGCTGACCACCATGCGCGAGCAGATGACGGACAAGGCGGCCAACCAAGAGGCCGACCGGCGCTTTCACCTTCTCATCGCGCAGTCCACCGGCAATAGCGTGTTGCTGGCGACGGTAACGTCAATGTGGGACCAGGCCCAAGGCCCGATCTGGGAAAAGATAGAACAGCATTTCCATTCGCAGGATTTGCGTCAGGCATCGCAGCAAGACCATCAGCGAATTTTCAGCGCGCTGGTTGCGCGCGATGCGCAGGCGGCCAGGCTGGCGATGCGTGCGCACCTGGAACGCGTCATCGGCGAATTCGCCCAGGGGTGGCGATAGCGCATCCCGTCACATAGGGGCACACCAGCATGTTGAATTGCGCAATTCATGGTGCACAGGATCTGCGTCTGGACGTACAGGCGCCTGAAGCGTTGGGCGCGACGCAGGTGCGCGTGGCCATCAAGGCGGTGGGCATCTGCGGGTCGGACCTGCATTACTACCGTCATGGCAGGGTGGGCGACTTTGTCATCCGCGAACCGCTGACGCCCGGCCACGAGGCCTCTGGCCAGGTGCTTGAAGTCGGCGCCGCCGTTACCGCCGTGAAGCCGGGCGACCGCGTGGCGCTGGACCCGGCCCGCACCTGCGGCGTGTGCCGCTATTGCCGTCAAGGCGATTCCAACCACTGCGAAGCGGTGCATTTTTTTGGTAGCGCCAGCCGCTATCCGCACATGCAGGGCGCCATGCGCGAACAGGTTGTGGTGCAGGACGCGCAATGCCTGCCCGTGCCGGATAGCTTGTCGTTCGAACTGGCGGCCTTTGGCGAACCCCTGGCCGTGGCGCTGCACGCGGTGCGCAGCGCTGGCAGTCTGCTGGGCAAGTCGGTGATGGTGGTGGGGGCCGGCCCCATCGGCGCCTTGATCCTGATGGCGGCGCGGCTGGCCGGCGCCAGCCGCGTGACGGTGGTGGACATCGTGGATGAAACACTGGCCACCTGCGCCCGCGTGGGCGCCACGCGCACCATCAATGCCGCTACCGACCCCGGCGCCATCGACGCGCTTGCCGCGGGCAAGGGCACGGTCGACGTGTGCTTCGAAGCGTCCGGCAATTACGCGGGGTTGGCCAACTGCATCCGCGTCACGCGCCCGCGCGGCGTCATCGTCACGGTAGGAACCTTGAACGGCAGCAGCGACCAATGCCCATTCAATCAGATCATGGTGAAAAGCCTGTCGGTGATCGGCAGCTTTCGCTTCGTCGACGAGTACGCCTGGGCGGTGGATTACCTGAGCCGTGGCGTACTGGACGTGTCGCCGCTGCTGACGGCGGCGGTGCCGGTGCGCAACGTGCATGACGCCTTCGCGCTGGCGGCCGATCGGCATTTGGCGATGAAGGTAATGGTGACGTTCTGACGCGGCCTGCTCCGGCCAACCCTATTCCTGCCCCCCGCTGTCTACTCGGAAAACCACAATGAAAATTACGAATGCACGCGTGATCGTTTGTTCGCCGGGCCGCAACTTCGTGACCCTGAAGATAGAGACCGACCAGGGGCTGACGGGCATCGGCGACGCCACCTTGAACGGGCGCGAACTGGCGGTGTCGGCGTATCTGACCGAACACGTGATCCCCTGCCTGATCGGGCGCGACGCGCATCAGATCGAGGACATCTGGCAGTACTTGTACAAAGGTGCGTACTGGCGGCGCGGCCCGGTCACCATGACCGCGATCGCCGCCGTGGACACCGCGCTATGGGACTTGAAGGCCAAGGCGGCCGGCATGCCGCTGTACCAGCTGCTGGGCGGCAAGAGCCGCAGCGGCGTGATGGTCTACGGGCACGCCAACGGCTCGGACATCGAGCACACGCTGGACGAAGTGCTGCGCTATGCCGACATGGGCTACCACGCCATCCGTGCGCAAAGCGGGGTGCCGGGGCTGGACAAGGTCTATGGCGTGGGGCGCGGCAACCTGTTCTACGAGCCCGCCGACGCCGACCTGCCCAGCGAACATGACTGGTCCACCGAAAAATACCTGCGTCACACGCCGCAACTGTTCGAACGCATCCGCGACAAGCTGGGCTTTGATCATCACCTGCTGCACGATGTGCATCACCGCCTGACGCCGATCGAAGCCGGGCGGCTGGGCAAGTCGCTGGAACCCTACAACCTGTTCTGGATGGAAGACGCGACCCCGGCCGAAAACCAGGACGCCTTTCGCCTGATCCGGCAGCACACGACCACGCCGCTGGCCGTGGGCGAGATCTTCAATTCCATCTGGGATTGCAAGGACCTGGTGCAGAACCAGCTGATCGACTACATCCGGACCACCGTGGTGCACGCGGGCGGCATCACGCATCTGCGCCGTATCGCGGACCTGGCCTCGCTGTACCAGGTGCGCACCGGCTGCCACGGCGCTACCGACCTGTCGCCGGTGTGCATGGGCGCGGCGTTGCATTTTGACCTGTGGGTGCCCAACTTCGGCATCCAGGAATACATGCGCCACACCGAGGAAACCGACGCCGTCTTTCCGCACGCCTATACGTTCAACCAGGGCATGCTGTACCCCGGCGACGTGCCGGGCCATGGCGTGGACATCGATGAAGCGCTGGCGGCCAAGTACCCCTATAAACGTGCTTACCTGCCGGTCAACCGCTTGCAGCAGGACGGCACGCTGTGGAATTGGTAGCGGCCGACGCCGCGCGGCTTGCGCCTGAGCGATTGGCCTCATTGCCCGATGCGGTGACGCGGCCCACGTATGACCGGGCCGCTTTGCGCGTGGGCATCGTGCATCTGGGCTTGGGGGCATTCGCGCGCGCACATCTGGCGGCGGTCAACGAGGCCGCGCTGCATGCGGGCGCGGGCGTGGACGTGGACGTGGACCGGGGCTTGGGCTGGGGCATCTGCGGTGTGTCGTTGCGGCAGACGGACACGCGCGATGCGCTGGCGCCGCAAGCCGGGTTGTACGCGTTGGCGCTACGCAGCGCGCGCCAGGGCGGCGGCGAGGGCGAGGGCGGGTGCGGCGGTACGGGCATGCGCGGGAACGGCGGCCTGCAACAGCAGATTGCGGTGATCGGCTGCCTGATCGAAACCCTGGTTGCGCCCGAAGATCCCAACGCCGTCCTGACGCGCATCGCCCATGCGGACACGCGCATCGTCAGCGTGACCGTGACCGAGAAGGGCTATTGCCACGATCCGGCCACTGGCCGGTTGAACCTGCAACACCCCGACATCGTGCACGACCTTGCCCATCCGCTGGCGCCGCGCAGCACCATCGGTTATCTGGTGTGGGGCTTGCAGCAACGGCGCGCGGCGGGGCGCGGCGCAATCACCTTGATGTCGCTGGACAACCTGCCCGGCAACGGGCATCTGCTGCGCGGCATGGTGCTGGCGTTTGCGCGGCAGCTTGACCCGGCCCTGGCGGCATGGATCGATGCCTCGTGCGCGTTCCCGTGTTCCATGGTGGACCGCATCGTGCCTCGTACAACCGACGAGGATCGCCGCGCCGTGGCACGCGCGCTAGGCCTGCACGATGCGTGGCCGGTAGTGGGCGAGCCCTATCTGGAATGGGTGGTCGAAGACCAGTTTGCCGCCGGCCGGCCGGACTGGGCGGCGGGCGGCGCGCGTTTCGTGTCGGATGCCGCGCCGTTTGAAACCTTGAAGCTGCGCACCGTCAACGGCCTGCATTCGGCGCTGGCCTATCTGTCGGTGATGGCGGGCTGGGCGACGGTGGACGAAGCGATGGCCCAGCCGGCGCTGAAGGCTTATCTGGCCGCGTTGATGCAGGACGAAATCGTGCCGACGCTGGCCACCTTGCCGGGCCTGGACCTGGCGCATTATCAGCAACGGCTGTTGCAGCGCTTCGAGAACCCGGCGTTAAAACACCAGACTCGGCAGATTGCGATGGACGGTTCGCAGAAGCTGCCGCAGCGCCTGCTGGACACCGTGGGTGCCCGCTTGGCGGCGGATTTGCCGATCGACAAGCTGGCGCTGGCGGTGGCCGCGTGGCTGCATTTTTTGCGCGGCGTTGATGAGGCGGGGCGGCGTTACGACATCCAGGACCCGATGGCGGCCGAGTTGGCGCAACGGCTTGCCGAGGCGGAGCGTGCCGTTGATGCCCGCAGCGCCGGGCCGGCCGCCATGCAAGCCTGGACCGAAACGCTGATCGGCGTGACGGCGGTGTTTGGCGACCTGGGCGACGACCCGCGCTTTGTGCGGGCCGTGTCGCAAGCCGCGCATGCGCTGCGCACGCGGGGCGTGGCGGGGGCGCTGAGCGCGCAGGGCCTGCTTACGTAGGCATGCTTACGTAGGCCTGCTTACGTAGGCCTGTTTCCGTATGGCCTGTTTATGTATGGCCTGTTTCCGTAGGCCGCGTTCATCACCCCGGCTTTTTCACCACGATCGTCGCCGTGTCGCTGGTGAACGAGCCGTCGTCCTGCACACCGAAATGCGCGCGCACCACATCGGGCGCAATGCTGAACATATGGCGCAACGCCGCAACCAACGTGTCCGGCGTGCGCATGCGCGTCACCCAGGTCTGGAATTCCAGCGGCAGGCGGCGCGGCGACAGGCCCTGCAAGGTGAAGCCTGCCTCGGTCAGCATCCGCGTCCATTCGGCCACGGAATAGTCGCGCACGTGGGACGTGTCGCGCAACACTTCAATCGTTTGCAGCCAGGTGTCCAGCAGCGGCTCGCCGGGCGAGACCACGTCGGCAAACACGGCGATGCCGCCGGGCTTGAGCACGCGGAACGCTTCGCGCAGACCACGGCCGGCGTCCTGCCAGTGGTGGGTGGAATAGCGCGACATCACCACGTCGAATTCGCCATCGGCAAAGGGCAGGTATTCGGCCTTGCCCTGGCGCGTGGCCACGTTGGCCAGCCCGCGCTTGGCGGCTTCACCGGCCACCACGTCCAGCATCTGCTGGGACAGGTCGTAGGCGGTGACGGCCTGGACTTCGGGCGCCACGTGAAACGTCACGTGGCCGCCGCCACAGCCCAGGTCCAGCACGCGCGCCTGCGGGTGTTCGCGCGCGATGCCGGCCATTTGCAGCAGGTCTTCGCCCTGGGCGTGGACGGCGCTGGTCAGGTACGCCGTGGCGCGGGGGCTGAACTGGCGGTCGACGGCGGCGTCGTGGGTGCTGGCGGTCATGAAATTCCTTGGTTGGCGTTGTGCGGGGTGTAAGGTGCAGGCGCTAAGATAGGCCGGCCTTTATACACGTACAAGTCCATTGCTTATCCTGGTATGACTACTTCCCCCCAAAGCGCGGCCAACCAAGACGGATCGCCCCTGCGCCGCCAGGCGCTAGGCGAATTCGTGCGTAGCGCGCGGTCGCGCATTACGCCTCAGATGGCGGGTCTACCCGAAGGCATGCGGCGCCGCACGCCGGGCCTGCGACGCGAAGAAGTGGCGCAACTTTGCGGGATCAGCGTCACCTGGTACACGTGGATCGAGCAAGGCCGGGAAGTCTCGGTGTCGCCGTCCGTGTGGTCGCGCATCGCGGGCGTGCTGCAACTGGCGCGCGCCGAACGCGCCTACCTGTTCGACCTTGCCGACTGCGCCGACCCCCAACACGCGCGCGATGACGCAGGCGCCGCGCCCGGCCCCTTGCAGGAATGCGTGGACGCCATCAACGCGCCGGCCTATGTGCTGGACCGCGCGTGGAATGTGCTGGCGTGGAACGAGCCGCTGCGCGACCTGTTCGACAACTGGCCCAAGCGCGATGCCGAACCGAATCTATTGCGCTACATCTTCCTGGACCCGGCCGCCCGTGACCTGGTGGTGGATTGGGATCAGCGCGCGCGCCGCGTGGTGGCGGAATTTCGCGCCGACGCGGGCGCGCATCTGGATGAGCCAGCCGTGCTTGGCCTGCTGGACACGCTGAATCGCCAAAGCCCGGTGTTCGCCCATTGGTGGACGCGCCATGCGGTGGTGGAACGCGAAGGCGGCCTGCGTGAATTCCAGCATCCCCGCGACGGCAAGCTGGCGTTTCAGCAGATCACGTTCCGACTGGCCACGCACCCCGACCTGAAACTGGTGATGCTGTTGAGCGGCTCGGCGCCTGAAGACAGATAGTTCGCGGGGCGGCCGCGAGCTGCCTTTTTTTCAGCGCTTGGCCGTGCAGAACAGGCTGTCCTGCATGCCCGCGTCGACCAGCCCCTGCAATAGTTTCTTGACCGGCGCGGGCAGCGCCATGGATGCCAGCTTGTCGGCGGGCACCCAGCGTTCCGGCACGGGCGATTCGCGCAAGCGGGCGGCGCGCACGGGCACCAGCCACGGACGGATGTGCAGGCGATAGTGCGTGAACGTGTGGGCGAAAGCGGCCAGTTCGAAGCGCTGTTCCGGTTCCAGTCCCAGCGCCCGCGAGGCGGCGTCGGGGTCGCCGGCCACGTCGAATTCAGGCAGGCTCCACAGGCCGCCCCAGATGCCCGGTTCAGGCCGCTGCTGCAACAGGAAAGCGCCCTGGTGCTGCAACACCAACATGCCGGTCTCGCGTTCAGGAATCGCCTTGCGGACCTTGGGTGTGGGCAGTTCGGCCTGGCGGCCTTCGCGGCGGGCGACGCAGGTGTCCGCCATGGGGCAGCGTTCACAGGCGGGCTTGCCGCGCGTGCACAGCGTGGCGCCCAGGTCCATCAAGCCTTGCGTGTAGGCGGCCATGTCCAGCCCGGGGGCCGCTTCGACCTGCGCGTCGGCCAATGCCCACAAGCGGGTTTCGACCTCGCGCTTGGCGGGGTCGCCGGCAATGCCGAAGTGGCGCGTGAAGACGCGCTTGACGTTGCCGTCCAGGATGGGCGAGCGCTCGCCGTAGGCGAACGCGGCGATGGCGGCGGCGGTGGACCGGCCGATACCGGGCAGCGTGGCGATGGCTTCGGCCGAAGGCGGAAAGCGTCCGTTCCACAGTTCAGCGATCTGCACCGCGCAGCGATGCAGGTTGCGCGCGCGGGCGTAGTAGCCCAGCCCGGCCCAATACGGCATCACGTCTTCCTGGCTGGCGGCGGCCAGCGCGGCCGCGTCCGGAAAACGCTGAAGGAAACGTTCGTAGTACGGGATGACGGTGGCCACTTGCGTCTGCTGCAACATGATCTCGGATAGCCAGATCCGATAGGGGTCACGCGTGTTTTGCCAGGGCAGATCGTGGCGGCCGTGCTGGCGTTGCCAGGCGACGATTCTCGGGGCGAAGTCCATGGCGGCAATTATCGCATCGCCCTATTGCCGGGGTGGGGGCGACCGGTTACAACTATCGGCACTACAGCGCTAACGCGCCACGACTTCACTTTCACGGCCCTTGTTGGCCCGCGTGACCGTCAAGCGAGGCGGCTCGCGAAGCTGGAGGGGGCCTCCAGGATTTTGGAGTACACATGAATGCCCCCCTGCCAGCCGCCGTACGCACGGCGCTTGAATCCGTCCAACTTGACGACAAGTACACCCTGGAATCCGGCCGCGCCTGGATGAGCGGCATCCACGCCCTGGTACGCCTGCCCATGATGCAGCGCGTGCGCGATGCGCGGGCGGGGTTGAACACCGCGGGCTTCGTGTCCGGCTACCGGGGTTCTCCGCTGGGTGGGGTGGACCAGAACATGTGGAAGGCGGCCAGGCACTTGAAGGCGCACCACATTGAATTTCAGCCGGGCGTCAATGAAGACCTGGCCGCCACGGCGGTCTGGGGCTCGCAACAGGTGAACCTGTTTCCGGGCGCCAAGTACGACGGCGTCTTCGGCATGTGGTACGGCAAGGGGCCGGGCGTGGACCGCTGCGGCGACGTCTTCAAGCATGCCAACGCCGCGGGCACGTCGCGCCACGGTGGCGTGCTGGTGGTGGCGGGCGACGACCATCCGGCCAAGTCTTCGACCTTGCCGCACCAAAGCGATCACATCCTGAAGGCCTGCATGATTCCGGCGCTGTTTCCGTCCAGCGTTCAAGAGGTGCTGGATTACGGGCTGCACGGGTGGGCGATGAGCCGCTATGCGGGTGTGTGGGTAGGCATGAAGTGCATTACCGACATCGTTGAAGTGTCGGCGTCGGTGGACGTGGACCCGCATCGCGTGCAAATCCAGTTGCCGGAAGATTTCATCTTGCCGCCCGACGGCTTGAACATCCGGGTGCCCGACACGCCGCTGCAACAAGAGGCGCGGCTGTTGGACTACAAGCTGTACGCGGCGCTGGCGTACGCGCGCGCCAACAAGCTGAATCGCGAGCTGTGGCAGGTGCCGCAACGCGATGCGCGCTTTGGCATCATGACGTCGGGCAAGGCGTATCTGGACACGCGCCAGGCGCTGTCGGACTTGGGCTTGACCGAGGCCGTGTGCCAACGCATCGGCCTGCGCTTGTACAAGGTGGGCATGGTGTGGCCGCTGGAGTCCGCCGGCATGCAGCAGTTTGCCGACGGGCTGGACGAGATTCTGGTGGTCGAGGAAAAGCGCCAGGTGCTGGAATACCAGCTGAAGGAAGAGTTGTTCAGCTGGATCGGCAGCGGCAAGAAGATTCCCCGGGTAGTGGGTAAATTCGACGACAAGGATGGCGGTGAATGGTCGGTGCCGCAGGGCAACTGGCTGCTGCCGGCGCATTACGAGTTTTCGCCCGCGATGGTGACGCGCGCGATTGCGGCGCGGCTGCTGCGCTTTGCGTTGCCGGACGATGTGCGCGCGGGTATCGAGGCGCGGCTGCAATTTATTCAGGATCGCGAACAGGCGCTGGCACGGCCGCGCGTGGTGCAGGAGCGCAAGCCGTGGTTCTGTTCGGGCTGTCCGCACAATACGTCGACGCGTTTGCCGGAAGGTTCGCGCGGGATGGCGGGCATTGGCTGCCACTACATGGTGCGGTGGATGGACCGCAATACCGAGGTGTACACGCAGATGGGCGGCGAGGGGGTGCCCTGGATAGGGCAGGCGCCGTTCACGGAAGAAAAACACGTGTTCGCGAACCTGGGCGACGGCACGTATTTCCATTCGGGGCTGTTGGCGATCCGCGCGGCGGTGGCGGCAAAGGTGCCCATCACCTACAAGATTCTGTTCAACGACGCGGTGGCGATGACGGGCAAGCAGCCGGTGGACGGACCCATCAGCGTGCCGATGATCTCGCGGCAGATGGCGGCCGAGGGAATCGAGAAAATCGTGGTGGTGACGGACGAGCCGGACAAGTACAAGGACGCGCCGGGTTTGGCGCCGGATGTTCCGGTGCTGCATCGTGATGAGCTGGACGCGGTGATGCGCGATTTGCGCGAGCATC
The DNA here is from genome assembly GCF_001005835.2 of Achromobacter sp. LC458. Taxonomy (NCBI): domain Bacteria; kingdom Pseudomonadati; phylum Pseudomonadota; class Betaproteobacteria; order Burkholderiales; family Alcaligenaceae; genus Achromobacter; species Achromobacter sp. LC458. Next base: position 1,684 of record NZ_LBHW02000070.1, on the reverse strand, counting down.
CGGGCGTATCCGTGCTGATCTACGACCAGACCTGTGCAACGGAAAAGCGGCGTCGCCGCAAGCGCGGGGCGTATGCGGACCCGGCGCGGCGCGTGGTCATCAACGAGCGCGTGTGCGAAGGCTGCGGAGACTGTTCAACGGCGTCGCATTGCCTGTCGGTGGAGCCGCTGGAAACGGAGTTTGGGCGCAAGCGCAAGATCAATCAATCCAGCTGCAATAAGGACTTTTCCTGTTTGAAGGGCTTTTGCCCCAGCTTCGTGACGGTGGAAGGCGGCAAGCTGAAGAAGCCGCAGGCGTTGTCGCAGGAAGGTGTCGTCGACGAGGGCGTGCCGGAGCCGCGCGTGCCGGTGCCGGATCACGCTTACGGCGTGTTTATCGCGGGGGTTGGCGGCACGGGTGTGGTGACGATCGGGCAGTTGTTGGGCATGGCGGCGCATCTTGAGGGCAAGGGCTGTTCGGTGCTGGACATGGCGGGCCTGGCGCAGAAGGGCGGCGCGGTGTATTCGCATGTGGTGCTGGGGCAATCGCCGGAGCATCTGTTGAATACGCGCGTGGCGATGGGCGAGGCCGATCTGGTGCTGGCGGGCGACTTGGTCGTGGCAACCAGCGCGGACAGCATGGCGCGAGTGTGCCCGGGACGCACGAAGGTGCTGTTGAACAGCGACACCGCGCCCACGGCGGCGTTTGTGTCGAACCCCGACTGGACGCTGCCGGGCGCGGACCTGACGGCGGATCTGCAAGCCGCGTGCGGCAAGGACAATTTGTACGCGGTGGATGCGGCGGCGATGGCGGTGGTGTTGTTGGGCGACGCGATCTACTCCAATCCGTTGATGATGGGATATGCGTATCAAAAGGGCTGGCTGCCGTTGTCACGCGAGGCGTTGCTGCGGGCAATTGAATTGAACGGTCAGCAGGTGGCGAACAATCAGGCGGCGTTTGCGTGGGGGCGCCGCGCGGCGCACGACCCGGCGGACGTGATGCGGTTGATGGCGAACGGCGGGGTGCCGTTGGCGGGGCCGCAAGACATCATCGAGCTCAAGCGGCCGCGCAGCGCGGCGCCGGTGACGGACTTGAAAAAGCCAACAGGGGAATTGGCGCAGGTGGTGGCGGTGCGCAAGGCGTTTCTGACGCAATACCAGGACGCGGCGTATGCCAAGCAGTACGCGGACCTTGTCGACAAGGTGGCGCGCGCGGAACAGGAAGCCACGGGCACGCATCGGTTGGCGGTTGCCGTGGCGCGCAACTATTTCAAGCTGATGGCCTACAAGGACGAATACGAGGTGGCGCGGCTGTATTCGGATGGGGAGTTCGTGAAGAAGATCGGGGAACAGTTCGAAGGGGACTGGAAGCTGCACTTCCATCTGGCGCCGCCGCTGTTCTCGCGGCGCGACAAGGCGGGGCATTTGGTCAAGCGTGCTTATGGGCCGGGGATGTTGAAGGTGTTCGGGGTGCTGGCGAAGATGCGACGGTTGCGGGGGACGCGGTTGGATGTGTTCGGGTATACGGCGGAGAGGCGGGCAGAGCGCGAGCTGATACGGGAGTATCGGGAGACGTTGTCGGCGATTTTGGTGAAGTTGAATCGGGGGAATCTGGAAAGGGCGGTGGCGTTAGCGCGGGTGCCGGAGGAGATTCGGGGGTATGGACATGTGAAGGAGGAGGCGGTGGCGCGGGCGGCTTTGGTGCG